>SVDH01000056.1 GCA_015057865.1 Lachnospiraceae bacterium | reverse complement strand
GGGGAGTTTTGTTATCTGTGAGGAGGGATCAGAATGAGAAGAGCTTTTTGGCCGACACTGCTGGGGGTTATGTTGATTCTGTCCGGGATCTTCTGCCTGTTTTCCCCTGTTACGTCATCAACGGTAATTCCATATATGATCGGGATTGCGCTGACCGCTACCGGGATCGGAAAACTGATGCGCCGTGCGGATGAGAGACGGTTTTACGGGCAAAGCAGCTGGAGCCTTGCCGGAGCAGTTGTCTCACTGATTTTCGGTATACTGCTTATGGTGTCGCCGACACTGCAGTTATCCATGGGTACGACAGTGGTCGTTCTGATCGGCTGTTGGATTACGATTATGGGAATACTTCGGATCGTACATGCTTTTCAGCTGCGGAAGGTGACCGCATATGTGGATATTTTTGGCCGACCGGTCAGCAATGACTGGTACATGGCATTGCTCCCGGGTATCGCGATGGTGGCCGTCGGTATCCTGAATGTCCTTCATCCGTCCATCGGTCTTGGCATGATCGGTGCATTGGTGGGAGTTTTGATGCTGTTATGCGGAAGTACGCTGCTTTCCTTTGGACAGCTCTCATGGTTCTGGTAATCTCTCAGGATAAACAAAAAAATGATTTGTGTAATGTCCCTGGTCTGAGCGACCGGGGATTTTTTGATTCTTACCTGATTTTGGCAAAACATGACTGGTACACACTGCCCGGAACACCAGCGCGTGAGACTATAGTGAGACTTGCGTGAGATACGATTGATACGAGGATGATACGGTTTCCCCTGAAAATCCTGCTAAACTTCTTTGTGTCACAGAAAATAATTTCTGAAAGAAGGACTGGATCATGGATGTAGCAATAGCATTTCTGATTGGCATTTTCATAGGAAGCGCAGCTGGAATATTTACCTTTGCGCTGCTTGCTGCTGCGAAAATGGAAGACGATATGATAGAGCATTGGGACAGGGGTTATTCGGATGGAAAAGATGACAAAAGACGAAATGATTGAATTCCTGAAAGGGATGGAAAAAAGAGAGAAAATCCTCTAGGAGGAAAAGGTGATCCTTCGGGGCAGCGTTGAGACGTTGGAAGAGGCCATCGCACGCAACAACTTTGCCCACCATGATGACGGAAGCGGTATTACAACTTCCGGGTTTGCACCTGATAAGGTGCTGCACATCCTGTTAAATTCCCAGAGGGATATAGAGGATGAAACCAGAGCCATGGTTCTTCGCATGCGGGATATTTATGAGAAAGAAGACCAGATCAATTATGTCAGAAAGTGCCTTTTGAAGATGGGAATACAGGACCAGTATCTGATCCGGGAAGCTTATTTCAATGATATGGTCATGGAAAAACTGGTAACAAGGTTTAATATCAGCCGGAGCCAGATCTACCGGAAATTGCATAAAGCGGTGGAAAACTTTGTAAAAATCTATAATGCTTCCTGCCATGAGGTTTCAAGTTTTCGCGCGCAGAGACTGATCAATGAGGTAATTCCATATATGCCGGAAGGGAGCTTCGCATGAGGAAGATTAAGCGAGACCGATAACATGAAGCCTTCTGAAGACAAAGATCTTCAGATCCCGGCCATTGACCCGGAGACTGAGGCAGATGGGTTTCCGGCAGGCGGCAGCATTGTCCGCCTCGCTGAGGTTGGCATAAGCATTGAAGAAACGGAATTTATTCCGGAAATGGTTTTTGAAGATGCGGTATATACGCAGGAAACCTGCAGCGTGCATATGAAGTCCAATACGCTGACCCGCATTGCAGGCGGCATCGCAGAGGCCTTCTACAGTGTGCCGGAAGAAATCGCAGCAGAGGCAAGAAAGAGACTGCCGGCATAAATTTTTAAAAAACTTTCGGGCCTGCAAAGATGTTGCAAAGGTCGGCCTGATAGGATGAGACCACAACAAAGGAAAATACATGTCACTTAGATGACTAAATCAAAAAAACCAAAAACATACACTTAAGAAAAGGAGAAAAATACAATGACAAAAATGAATATGAAAAGCATGATCGCAGCTATGGCGATTACAGCAGCAACGATGGCAGTACCGGTGATGGCACAGGGACAGATCACGGAGGCGCAGGCAAAATAGATCGCGCTGGAGAACGCCGGCTTAAAGGAAGAGGATGTTACCTTTGTAAGATCTCATGTCGATTATGACGACGGCGTTATGGAGTACGAAGTAGAGTTCTATGCCGGAAACAAAGAGTATGACTACGATATTGACGCCATGACGGGAGCGATCCGTTCCATGGACCAGGACTGCGAGTTTTACGTACCGGCGGCCGGCACGGCAGCAGATGTGAAGGCAGCAGATGCCAAGGCAGCAGTTAACGGGATTACAAAGGATCAGGCTGTTGAGACAGCCCTGAAGCATGCCGGCGTATCGAAGGCAGATGCTTCCTACATCAATGTAAAGCCCGACTATGATGACGGAATGCAGCAGTTTGATGTGGAATTCCATGTAGGGATGACAGAGTACACCTACGATATCGATGCCAATACAGGCAAGATTGTTGACTTTGATGTAGATATCGATGACTGAATGAAAATGACTGTGACACTTCTGTGAGAAACCTTCTGGTAAGATGTCCTCATCAAAACAAAAACAACACGGCCGGACGGCAAAACAAAAGTCCGGCGGATCAGATAAAGAAAAGGAGATCAATACCATGAAGAAATCACTCAGAAACCTTATGATCGGCGCAGCAATGACAGCAGGAATTTTTGCAGCATCTTCGGCAGCTCTTGCAGCTACCCAGTTTGTACAGACAGACATGAATTTCAGGAGCGGCGCAAG
>SVDH01000055.1 GCA_015057865.1 Lachnospiraceae bacterium | reverse complement strand
CCATTTGGAGATGAACTCTGTCTTTGCATCTGTATATAGCCCGGGCTGTTATTCCCTTCCTGTCCTGATGAAATGGCCTTCCTGAATTGCGGCAAACGTTGCCGCCGCACACACGACGATCACAGAAGTTTTCACTGGAACAGTAGAGATCGTCAGCGGTAACAGAAACAGCAGTGCTCCTGTCGCTTTGTTCATAACCGAATGAACAGTCACAAACCTCTTCTGTACGATGAATCCGGAAATGATATTTACAACTTTTATAAGGGCAATGATTCCGATCCATATATACAGCCATGCGGGAATACTCAGGATCGGAAACAATTTGATCAGGCATACGACCACAAACATAAAGTCTGCAATCGTATCCAGTCTTGCCCCAAGCTTGCTGACGGTATCTGTTTTTCTCGCCACAAATCCATCCAGCATATCAGACAATCCGGCCGCTATGTAAAGCGCATAAAAGGCAGGAGAGAATACCGGACAGAAAAGCAGAGCGATACCTGCCGCCATTCTGAAAAACGTGATTGTGTTTGCCATATCTCCTTCCGGTACCGGCCCCTTTCAGTTTTCTTCAGCCAGCAGATTCAACGGAGTGCATTCGTAGATCAGGATCATTGCATCATACAGGTATTCCGGTTCACAGTAGAGCCTGACCGTATCCTGAAGAATGGTTTGTCGAATGCTGTAGCCCTCTCCCAGACTGCCGGTATAAATGGGCTCATGTATATACTTGTATACGTCGGTCTCTTCGCTGACCATGGAGAAATCCAGATAATACGTTCCTAGCATCTTCGCCTGATAAGCCAGAATATCCCCTGAAACAAACCTGTGATTGGATCTTCTGCCGCTGACGGACGGCATATTGCAGTCAGTGATAAAGTAGTCTGTGCCGATGGCATAGTACGAGTCGCCCAGCTCGTCCCGGATAAACGAACCCATCGTCCGCGTATAGTTCCCTGCATAGCCGATATGTCCGTTATGCCCTGTGATCATCATCCTTGACCCGTCCAGGGATTCCGACAGTTCGATGACCTTCAAAGCCATCATCTGGTCCCGGTACTGGGCCCCTTCCACCATGCCGTTGTCCCCATCGTATCTGGCAGCCAGTTCTCTGGTCCGAAGGACATTTTCGATGCAGTCCAGAATGCGGTCATAATTATACAGATCCTGATATGCTTCCCGGCCGTTCTTCAGGGCGAACCCCAAACGGTCGAGCATTTCAAATCCTTCGCTCAGGCCTGTATCCCTGAAACTCACATCGCTGTTCAGATAGCCGTCGAAAACATCCGCCAGCCCCGCGCCTTCCGGGATGGAATTGTCTGCTGCAAAATCCAGGATCAGCTTCAGATCCACGTCCGGATTCTGCAGATCGAATCCATAGAATGACAGTCGATTGCCGTACGACTGGTTGTAGTCTTTCATCCATTCGATCAAATCTCTGATGTCCTCGGTTTTGTAGATCGTAAAGTTGATGCGGCTCATCACCTCATCGATTGACAACTCTGAATGACCATTGATGTAATCATTGACGATCACCCCTTCGCCGTAATCCATCTCCATGGCAAAACGGTCGACGTTGTATTGATCCGCCAGCACTTTCAGAACATCCAGTTTCAGTTCCTGGAACTCGGCATTTCCATGCGTAGCTTCACCCAGTCCGATCACTTTTACGTTCTCTTGGATGGCCATATCTTCTATTCTGCAGGCCACGTCTTCGATTCCGTCGATTTCTGCTTTCGCCCGCAGTTCAGGCATTTTGATCAGATAAATATCCAGAGCCGCCAGCCCAAGCATCAATACCAGAAACAGTATTGCCATGACTTTGCCGATCTTTTTCAGAGCTTTCATTTTCACCGCCTTTTTCTTATTACCGCTTAATTCGATTCCATGTACTCCGTTAGCGCTTTGACCTCGCAGCCCTTATCAGCGTAATAGGAGAGCATCTCAGGCATCTTCTTCAGATCGTAGCTCGTCACACAATCGGAGATGACATGCACCGTATATCCTGCCTTGGTCATATTGAAGCAAGTGGATTTCACACAGGCTGTGGCATCTGCACCGGTAATATAAAACTCGTCGATACCGTTTTCCTTAATGTACTCCGAGAAGTCTGCGCTGGTAAGCGCATTGGCCTTTGTCTTAACAAAGATATGGTTCGACACCACCTTCAGTTCCGGGGCAAGCTCCGAGCCTTTTGTGTCCGGTTTGAACGTCCGTGTACCGGGTGACAGATTGTTATGCTTGATATAGATGACCGTCATCCCCAGATCTACAGCCCAGTCGATAGCGGTGTTGATGTTGTCGATGATATCCCTGTAGTGCTTTGTAATGTCGTTCTGGATATCGATTACGACAAGTGCTTTTTTACTCATTTTTCCTGCCTCTGTTTCTCTTTCAGTTGATCTTTTTTGATTTCATTCCGCCATTCTTCTCTTGAAATTACCGATACATAGGTCCTTCCATTTGCTTCATCCGGATATTCGCATTTAAAACGCATACCGGTAGATTCTGCTGTTTTGATGGAAGGAACATTGGTGTATTTGCAGTATAAATATCCATAGATATAACCCTCCTAAGTTCCTTTATGTTCTCTAAATCTCAGGCTCATGTCCTGGTAAAAATTCAATGCTTTATTGCAGTCTTTTACGACGATAAGAGTTCCTTTGAATTTCATGGCATGCTTTTCCTCCCAATCCCGGCTCCGTATAGCCCGGGCTGCTATTCTCGTCCTGTTCTGATGAAATGGCATTCCTGAATGGCGGCAAACGTTGCCACCGCGCAGATAATTATCGCAGAGTATTTCAGTGGGAG
>SVDH01000054.1 GCA_015057865.1 Lachnospiraceae bacterium | reverse complement strand
CCTTTACCAGATCTACGGGGATCAGAAACTGGAAATATCCGAGAAGATGGCAGGATTGTTATGCGCTGCCATTATTTCTGATACATTGATGTTCAGGTCGCCTACATGTACGCTGCAGGATAAGATGGCGGCGGGTGCTCTTGCCCTGATTGCCGGTATTGACATTGAAAAATTTGCCAAAGAGATGTTTAAGGCCGGAAGTAATCTGAAAGATAAATCTCCCGAGGAGATCTTCTATCAGGATTACAAGAAATTTGTGGCAGAGGGTGATGTGACTTTTGGTGTCGGTCAGATCAGTTCCATGGATGCTGATGAGCTGGTTATGATCAAAGAAAAACTGACGCCGTTCCTTGTTCATGAATGTGGAAGAAATGATATTAAAAAGGTTTATTTTATGATGACGAACATCATAGATGAGACGACAGAGCTGATCTATTACGGCGATGGCAGCGAAGAGATGGCTGAGATCGCTTTTCATAAGAAACCTGAAGACGGTTCGTTTATTCTTCCCGGTGTGGTGTCGCGTAAAAAGCAGCTGATTCCGGCGATGATGGAAGCGGCTGTCAGAATGCAGAGTGATTTCTGACAGGACTGCTGCCATGAAGAAAAAAGCGATGCCGATGAAAAAAACGATGTGGAAGGCGGGTAATATGGTTTACCCGCTTCCCGCTGTTCTTGTGAGTGTGAGCGATGGTGAAGGTCTGGATAATATTCTGACTGTAGCCTGGACGGGTACGGTCTGTACCAATCCCCCGATGGTTTATATTTCTGTAAGACCTTCCAGATTTTCTTATGATATGATCTGCAGGACAGGGGAGTTTGTGATCAACCTTTCCACAGAGGATCTTGCGTATGCGGTGGATTACTGCGGGGTAAGATCGGGGAGAGATGTGGATAAGTTTAAGCAGCTCGGTCTGACAAAGGAACCTTGCAGATATGTAGGGGCTCCGATGATCGCCGAATGTCCGGTCTCCATCGAATGCAGGGTGAAAGAAAAAACAGAGCTCGGTTCACATGTGATGTTTATCGCGGATGTGCTTTGTGTGCATGCCGCAGAGGAGCTGATCGATGAGAAAAACAGGTTTTGTCTGAATAAAGCAGGTATGCTTGTATATTCGCATGGAGAATATATGGGGACAGGTAAAACTTTGGGAAACTTTGGATTCAGCGTCCGTAAAAAGCGAAAACAAAAACAAACAGACAATAGATTTACATAATATGACATATAGTATGCCTTGCATTATGGTTTAAAAGCTGTTATAATTACTAACTGATTCCTTAAATACCAGGGGTTAAAGGATGTCTCAGGACAGTCTGCGGATCAGGACAGAGGGGGTCCGGTTCGCATTCAGGAGTATAATAATAGAGGTGTAAAATGGAACAGTATATTATAAAGGGCGGAATTCCGCTTGTAGGAGAGGTTGATATAGCCGGAGCAAAAAATGCGGCTTTAGCGATCCTTGCGGCAGCGATCATGACGGATGAAACGATCGTGATCGATAATCTTCCCGATGTACGGGATATCAATGTGCTTCTCGAAGCAATCTCCGGAATCGGAGCTATCGTCACAAGGGTAAACCGTTCAACTGTAAAAATAAACGGATCGACGATCAGTGATGTGAGTGTAGATTATGAGTACATCAAGAAGATCCGAGCCTCCTATTACCTTCTCGGCGCGCTGCTTGGAAAATATAAGCATGCCGAGGTCCCTCTTCCCGGCGGATGCAATATCGGCAGCAGGCCGATAGACCAGCATCTTAAAGGATTTAAAGCCCTCGGGGCAGATGTGGATATTCTGCATGGTTCTATCATTGCAAAAGCTGAGAACCTTCACGGAAGCCATATTTATCTCGACGTAGTATCGGTCGGCGCCACGATCAATATCATGATGGCCGCGGCACTGGCACCGGGCAGAACGATCCTTGAAAACGCGGCAAAAGAACCGCATGTCGTAGACGTTGCAAACTTCCTGAACAGTATGGGCGCCAATATCAAAGGCGCAGGTACGGATGTCATTCGTATCAAAGGAGTCGAAAAACTCCATAAGACAGAATATTCGATCATTCCGGATCAGATCGAAGCCGGAACATTTATGTTTGCCGCCGCTGCTACAGGCGGTGATGTAACTGTAAGAAATGTTATTCCCAAGCATCTGGAGGCCACAACAGCCAAGCTTCAGGAGATTGGATGTGAGGTGGAAGAGTTTGATGACGCGGTGAGAGTACGTGCTTCCCGCAGACTGAGAAGGACAAATGTCAAAACGCTTCCGTATCCCGGTTATCCGACCGATATGCAGCCGCAGATCACTGTTGCGCTTTCGATTGCAAAAGGTACAAGTATCGTGACAGAAAGCATTTTTGAAAACAGATTCAAATATGCGGACGAGCTGTGCCGTATGGGAGCATCTATTAAAGTAAAAGGAAACTCCGCTATCATCGATGGTGTGGAGAAACTTACCGGAGCAAGAGTCAGCGCTCCCGATCTTCGTGCGGGTGCCGCGCTTGTGATTGCAGGCCTGGCAGCAGAAGGTATTACCATCGTTGATGATATCGTGTATATCCAAAGAGGATATGAAGATTTTGAGGGTAAACTTCGCAGTCTGGGAGCAGAGATCGAAAAAGTAACCTGCGAAAAAGAGATTCAGAAGTTTAGACTGAGAGTAGGCTGACATTACAATCGAATATTAAGACCTTTTATTCAGAGTGGTGGAGATACAAAGGATCTGTGAAGCCACGGCAACCCCCGTTTTCGGGAAGGTGCCAACCTGAGCGAGCGATCGAACAATAAGAGGATTGTAAATACAAAAGCAGTCCGATTTTTTGCGGGCTGCTTTTCTTTTGGCTGTGGATTTGAATTAAACCTGACAGCTCTTTAGTAAGCCGCAGGTCAGCGATAAGCAACGGATTGGAT
>SVDH01000037.1 GCA_015057865.1 Lachnospiraceae bacterium | reverse complement strand
TAGAAGCACTTTTTCCTCGTCAAAAGTGCTTCTATGATACGTTTGATCACGTAATAGATCACCGCAAACATCGGAACACCGAAAATGAATCCGCCGATTCCGAACAGCCCGCCAAACAGCAGGATCGAAAACAGGATCCAGAAGGGCGAGAGTCCGATCGTGTCCCCGAGCACTTTCGGCTTTAATATATTTCCGTCAAACAACTGCAGAATGCAGATGAAAATGATAAAGTATACTGCCTGGATCGGATTATCCAAAAGCAACAGCAATGCGCAGGGAATCGCTCCGATAAACGGTCCAAAGATCGGGATCAGGTTTGTCACGCCGATGATCAGAGCCAAAAGCATCGCATACGGCATCTGCATGATGGTAACACCCACAAAACAGATCACGCCTACGATGATCGAATCAAGAATATCACCGATGAAAAACCCTCCGAAAACACGGTTGATCTTCCTTAGGATGTCCATCGCGACATTACCGGCCCGCGGTTTAAAAATCGCATAAACTGCTTTTTTGATCTGTCCGAGAAACCGTTCCTTTGTCATCAGAAGATAAACGGCTACGATCAGACCGATGACCATATTGACAATGATCCGGATCACATTGACAATGCCGGATGTAATGGACTCAATGAATGAAGTCCCCTGCGAGAACACATTGTTCTGCAGCCATTTCATTACATAGTCGGGCAGTTGCTCCAGCATATGATTCAAATCATTTCCCCAGGGAGCCTCCGTTTTGGACAATCCTTCTACCCACTGGCTGAATGCCGTCAGCTGCTCACCGATCGTTTCGGAAATGTCCTGAAGACTTGCAACAACCTGTGGGATGATCGCGATCAACAAAACCGCAATGATCAAAAGGAAAATGATCATACCGAATGTAACGGATATGATGCGGAACCGCCGCTTTCTCTTATAGGTCAGTTCCTTCCCATGCTTTTTTGCAAAACGGAACAGACGCCGCTCGCAGAATTTCATCATCGGATTGATCAGATAAGCAATAAAAATACCAAAGATCACTGCCTGCAGCGCGCGTGCCACAGCTCCAATGGCGTGGCCGAGCCCCTGATAGCGGAAGATCAGGAAGAATAAAACAAGGCAAACAGCAACGATGATCACCACCGTCGCTATCATCGGCAGATAGGGACGAATGTCCCATTTCCGGCCGCCGCGCCCATTTATGTCGCCCTGTCTTGGGTTTTCCTGCGTGTCCATGTGCATTTTTCCCTGTTACAAACTATTCATATCAGACAAACTGATGTATTCAGTATATCACAATCATAAAATATTTCAACGATGGTACTATCCGCGATAGTAGTTGATCAGACAGCCCTTCAGGATGATGTCTTTTTCATCATCTGTCAGATCCCCCATCATAAGTGTAAACGGTTCGATCGCGCCGTCGCGGACCACAAACGCAGGAATCTCCTTTGCGCCTGTTTCGATCGCTTTTCTGACTTCCGGCACAAACAGATAATCACCGTTTGCAAACGGAAGATCTCCTGCCGGGATCAGGAACGGAAGCATACCCCAGTTGATCAGATTGGAACGATACCGTTTTGTTGCATATTCGTTTGCGATATTTGCCCAGCCGCCGAGCACCTTCTGACAGGAAGCTGCCTGCTCTCTTGCGGAACCGTCACCCGGCTTCACAGCAAAGATCGTGCTTCCGATACCGGTATTCTCTTCTTTGATATCGGCAAACTGTGTACGGATCGCATTCACGACCGCTTCAAGCTCCGGAAGCTCCTCGTACGGTGCACCGCCATTCACACGGGCAACCTCTGCCTTCTGCACTTCTTTTGCACGTCCGACATAAGCCGGGTCTTTTCTGGAAAGCGCAAACTCTGCAAGTGCCAGCGGATTGGAACGATAAGAAGACGTTTCTCCGGACGGGATCAGTTCATCGGTTGTGGTAACCGGATCATGAATCTCAGAAACAACCTTTAAGATCATGTTCTCCGGAAGTGCTGACATCTGCGGCCAGTCTTTGATGTTCGGGCCAAACTTGATCTCGACGGACGGATCTGCCACGCCCTTGCTGTCAAAGACACGGTTTTCATAAATGGTCTTGTCAAAATGATATTTCGGACCGCTGTACTGGATGTCCAGCTCGTCTGCCGCTGTCAGATATCCTTTGTTTGCCGCAGTTGCCGCAATGGATCTTGCATCCATCAGTGCAACCGATGCGATCTGTCCACTCTGCAGCTTGGAGCCCTCTCTGTTCGGGAAGTTTCTTGTGGAATGACGGATGGAGAATCCGTTATTGCCCGGTGTGTCACCGGCACCAAAACACGGTCCGCAGAATGCCGTCTTTAAGACAGCACCTGTTTCCATCAGCTTCGCTGCCGCGCCGTTTCTGATCAGTTCCATGTAAACCGGCATACTTGCCGGATAAACGCTTAATGTGAATGCATCCGCGCCAATGCTCTTTCCTGCAAGGATGTCTGCTGCCGCGCAGATGTTTTCAAAGCCGCCGCCGGCACATCCGGCGATGATTCCCTGATCCACATAAAGCTGACCGTTTCTGATCTTGTCGGTCAGTTTATAGTCTACTGCACCGTCCAGGCTGACAAGTGCTTTCTGCTCACAATCATGCAGAACGTCTTCCAGATTCTGCTTCATTTCACGGATCGTATACACATTGCTCGGATGGAACGGCATCGCGATCATCGGCTCAATCTCAGAAAGATCGATCTCAATGCAGCCGTCATAGTAAGCCACTGCACCCGGTTTCAGCTCTTTGTATTCCCCCTCACGTCCGTGGATCTCATAGAATTCGCGGATCTTTTCATCCGTCTGCCAGATGGAGGAAAGGCATGTCGTCTCTGTCGTCATGACATCCACGCCGATCCTGAAATCAGCACTTAAAGATGCAACACCCGGTCCGACAAATTCCATTACTTTATTATTGACATATCCGTTTGCAAAAACAGCACCAATGATCGCAAGCGCAACATCCTGTGGGCCAACGCCCGGTCTCGGTGCACCGGTCATATAAACCGCTACGATATCCGGCATTTTGATGTCATATGTCTTATTCAAAAGCTGCTTTACAAGCTCCGGCCCGCCTTCTCCCATTGCCATGGTACCAAGCGCGCCATAACGTGTATGAGAGTCAGATCCCAGGATCATCTTGCCCCCGCCGGCAAGCATTTCTCTTGCAAACTGATGGATGACTGCCTGATGTGGCGGAACATAAACGCCGCCATACTTTTTCGCGCAGCTCAATCCAAACATGTGGTCATCTTCGTTGATGGTTCCTCCAACAGCGCATAAGCTGTTATGGCAGTTTGTCAACACGTAAGGGATCGGGAATTTTTCCAATCCTGACGCACGTGCTGTCTGGATGATACCGACAAAGGTAATGTCATGAGAAGTCAGCTTGTCAAACTTAATCTCCAGATGATCCATATTCCCGGATGTGTTATGCGCTGCAAGAATGCCGTATCCGATGGTCTGCTTTTTCGCCTCTGCCGGATCAGACGCCTCTACACCCGCTGCTTTCATCTTTGCGATGCCTTCTGCATTCGCTTCGGCTACTTCTGTACCATTGATCAGATATACGCCGTTTTCATACAATTTCATGTCTCATGTCCTCCCTGTATCTACTATGACCACATCTGGTTTGGTCGTAGTTCTCATTACTTACCCAATAAAAAATCCTTGATCTTACCGGCGACCTGTTTTCCGACGACACCGGATTCGACTTCTTCGTCATCCGCAAAATCGTCGTCCTCAAAATCATCAAAATCGTCAAAATCATCCAGTTCTTCGAGTCCATCCAGATCTCCGAGATCATCGTCATAGTACTCAAAGTTGTCTGCATCATCGACAAACTCCCGCTCCATTTGCGGGGAAATACCTGCGATCGGCTCTTCTTCTCCCTGAAGCATCGCCCGCATCAGGGCATCTTCATCCGGCATTTTCGCGGTGTCGATCTTTGACTCCTGACTGTTATCCATTTGAACCTGTTCACGACTGACCGGCCGGAAGATCCTGGTATGCTGCAGATCGATGTCTCCTTCTCCCTTTCGTTCAACCTGCCAGGTCTCCTGCTCCTCAACATCCGCAAACCTTGTTCTGTCATCCGGCTCTTCCTGCGGTGTGCCTGCTCCTTCTGACTGTGCTTCTGATTGTTCTTTCCATTTAAAATAAGCCGCATCCGTATTGATCTGCACATCCGGTTTTGGGGCAGATGTCGGCACGGGTGATACCGCCTCGGGTTCTACCGTTTTTTTCTCTTCTTTCGGCTGTTGTTCCGCAAGGTGCTTTTCTTCCCGTTCTGCATTGATCTCCTCGATCATCTGAAGGTATTTCTTATTGTCCTTCAACTGCAGCAGTTCTGCCTGCAGCTCAATTTCATTTTTCTTAAGCAGATCCTTTTGTCTGCGCATCTCCTTACGAAAACGTCTGATCACGCCGTTCAGCGAATCATTCGTATCATCGATGATCGTCTGTAAAGATCCGATCATGTTATCCGTATAGACGATCGACGCCGCATAGACATCGTCAGCTCTGGACTCTGCATTGCTTATGATCTGGTCGCTTTCACGTCTTGCTGCCCGTTCAATCTCTCCACGCTGTTCCAGAATGGCTTCGTATTCATCCAGAACATCCTGAAGGATTTTTTCAACACGGTCGATGTGATTTGCAAAATCTCTTCGGTCCGCCAGGATGAGGTTCGGATCAACC
Source organism: Lachnospiraceae bacterium (assembly GCA_015057865.1). Lineage (GTDB taxonomy): Bacteria > Bacillota > Clostridia > Lachnospirales > Lachnospiraceae > SY8519. The sequence goes on along the minus strand of SVDH01000037.1, from coordinate 8,537 downwards.
GGAGACTGTCTGCAGCCTGCAAGGTGCTCTCTGATATCCTGTATCGCTATTTCCGCCTTTTCCCTAGGGGTCATTCGGACACTTCCTTTCTGTTATTCTCCATTCCTGCTATGATCTTTATTTTGTACTGTTTCAATGTTCCGGCTGGTAAACGGTTTTTGCCGTGATGCCTTCAAGCATTCCGATCTTTCCGGACATCGCACTGATCATATTCATCGGTGCGTCCACCGCAACACTGATCAGGCTGATCCCTTTGGCGCGATAGGGGATCCCCATGCGCCCGATCACAGCATCGGAATATTCATGCAGGATATGATTTAACGCCTCTGTATTGCTGTTGTCTTCCACTACGATCGCAATGATCGCCACTCTCGTATCCATGCCCAAACACTTCCTTTCCTGCTGTGCAGGGTTTTAAAAACCTGATATATGCCTATCGTATGAACTTTACCATAAAACCTGTTTTGCTTCAACGCTTTTTGTGTTATCCTTATACATTATGAATCTAGTTGAAACTTATGGAAACATTATAAAAAAATACGCTCCTGCCCATCCGACAGCAGCATTTCGGATGATCAAAGCAGGCCTTTATCTGGAACGATTCCGGACAAAGCATCTCGCAGACAAAAAGATCCCCGGTGCATACCGCTATCTGAACACTTATGCGGTAGACTATGTCCTGCAGGCACTGCGCCATCCGCAGTCAACTGTATGGGCAAATATATTTGCGCCGGTTGAAATCCTGCAGTGTTTTGATCTGAGATGTCTTTCCGTCGAATGCCTCTCGTCATTTCTCTCCGGTTTCCGGATCGAAGACTATTTTCTGGATTTTGCTGAAGAAGAAGGCATCGCCTCGACGCTTTGCTCGTATCATAAAACCTTTATCGGCGCATCCGACAGCGGTATTGTCCCGCCTGCTGCTTTTTCGCTCACGACTTCTACGATCTGTGACGGAAATATCAACACCTTCCGTTATCTGTCTGAAAATTGTGGTGTGGACAACTTTCTCTTAGACATACCGATGGACAACAGCGAAGAAGCCATCGAATATGTGATTGCGCAGTTAAAAGACCTGATCAGTACATTGGAAAAGACTTTTCACAAATCGTTTTCCCCGGCCCGTCTTACAGAGGTCATCAAACGGGAAAACGCATCCAAGGAGCTTTACGAAAAGTGTCTTGTTCTGCTTCGCGACAAAGCTTATCCGTCAACTCTGACGCTTCAGATGTATATGCTCTTTGCAACTCATTTGAACATCGGCGAGCCGGAAATCCTGACTTTTTTCGAAAAAATGCATGAGGAGCTTTTGGCTGCGCCTGCATTTGATGGCATCAATATTTTATGGGTCCATCTGCTTCCCTGGTATCAGGAAACGCTGCAGGAATACTTTAATCTGACCGATGACTGTCAGATCCAGGCGATCGAAATGAATCTGGATTACAGACAGCCACTCGATCCTGATGACCCGCTGCGTTCTCTGGCTTTGAAAATGATCAACAATGCCTACACCCGTTCTTACGACCGGAAGGTCGATCTTGTCTGTGATCTCGCAGATGAATTGCAGCCTGACGGCGTGATCAATTTCTGTCACTGGGGCTGCAAGCAATCATCCGGCGGTGTGATGCGTCTGAAAGAACGGATGCAGGAAAAGGATCTGCCGCTTCTGATCCTGGACGGTGACGGAATGGATCGGCGAAACAGCCACAACGGACAGATCCGCACCCGATGGGAAGCATTCCATGAGCTGCTCAAGACAAGGAAAGGACAATAGATTTGGAACAATCAAAAAAGAGCCCTACACTTGGGTATGTTTGTAAATATGTGCCGGTCGAAGCACTGAAAGCTGTCGGCATCAATGTCCGTCGGATCGAACCGCAGGCAACAGACTTCTGCCGGGCCGATACCCTGATGCACGCAAATGTCTGCTCGTTTGTCCGGGCAGTCCTTGAGGATTTTGCAGACCATGATTATGACGGTATGATCCTGACGACCTGCTGTGACAGCACGAGACGACTGTTTGATACGCTGCGTGCCAAATGGCCGGATCGGTTTTTTTACTGTCTGGATCTGCCGCATAAGATCAATGATTTCGCGGACTCCCTTTATGCAAAGCATATCCGGAAAATGCTGGATGCATGGGAGCTTTATGCAAAAGATCATACATTTCATACTCCTGCAAATACCGATGAACTGCTTTCATCGGACCCGCCACCAGTCGAACCGAATGCATTCGGCCAAACGCCGCATACAATTTCGGTCGGTTTAGTCGGCGCACGCCCGGGCGATGGCATTCGCAACCTTTTACTCAGCAAGGGAATCCGGATCAGATTTGACATGACCTGTACCGGTGCGCCCAGGAAGTTTGAAGCAGACAGCGCCACTTACACGCATGATCTGCTAAACCAGATCCCCTGCATGCGTATGGCAGATGCTTCCGGCAGGCAGCGGTTTTTACAGGATATGTCTGAGCAGGTAGACGGCATCATTTATCATACCATCAAATTCTGCGATATCTATTCCTATGAATACACGCAGATCCACAAGCGATCGGATCTGCCGATCTTAAAGATCGAGACAGACGCAACAGCTCAGAGCAGTGGTCAGATCCTTACCAGACTGGAAGCTTTTATCGAAGCGCTGGAAGCAAAAAAACAGTTTGCCGACAGCCGCGCGGCATCTGACAATGCACAGCAGGATAACAATACATCAACGGATAAACAGGAGTCTTCACCTATGATCGTTATGGGAATTGACAGCGGATCCACCTCAACAAACGCGGTTCTGCTGAATGAGAAAAAAGAAATATTGGGATCGGCCGTTTTGCGGACCGGTGCAAAAAGCGGAGACAGTGCAGAGCGCGTTCGCGCAATGGTACTCGAAAAGGCCGGTCTGACCCCCGAGGATCTATCACTTGTTGTTTCCACAGGGTACGGGCGTGTCAGCATTCCATTTGCCGACAAAGACATAACGGAAATCTCCTGCCATGCCAAAGGCGCACATTTCTTAAATCCTGACATTCGTACGATCCTTGACATCGGCGGGCAGGATTCCAAAGCGATTCATTTGGATGAAAACGGGAATGTAAAGGACTTTGTCATGAACGACAAGTGTGCAGCCGGCACCGGACGTTTCCTTGAAATGATGGCCCGGACGCTTGAGATCCCGATCGAAGAACTCGGACCGCTTTCTTTAAAGTCTTCCGAAAGTCTGACCATCAGCAGCATGTGTACGGTTTTTGCTGAATCAGAGGTCATCTCGCTGATCGCGCAGAATAAGGAACCGGCGGATATCGCGCATGGGATCCATGAAGCGATCGTCTCAAGAGCTATGTCTTTGATCAAGCGCGTCGGTGCTGAGCCCGGTTTTATGATGACCGGCGGTGTTGCGAAGAATGAAGGCGTCATCGATGTGCTGCAAAAGCGCCTCAACGCTTCTGTCTGGCGCTATGAGGAACCTGAGATCGTCGGTGCGCTTGGCGCTGCACTCTTCGGGTTGGAAGATTAATATAAAAAGGCGTTCCCAAAAGCGATTGGGAACGTCTTTTTCAATATGCTTCTGTTATAATCCCATCGAGATCTCCCGGCCGCTCGGCTTATAGCGGGAAACCTTGACCCCGGCCGCCTTCAACATCCGCTTGGATGCGATCACGGAAGTGGTCTTTTCATACTTGTCATCCTCATAGACCAGTTCTTTGATCCCACACTGAATGATCGCTTTTGCGCATTCATTACACGGAAACAGCGTTACATACAGTTTTGCGCCGTCCAGACTGCCGCCGCGATAGTTCAGGATCGCATTCAGCTCACTGTGCGTGGAATACAGATATTTGATATCCAATGGTTCCTCTGCTTCGCGCGCCCATGGAAACTCATCGTCAGAACAGCCGATCGGGAATCCGTTATAGCCCATCGACAAGATCTTATTGTCATCGCTTACGATGCAGGCGCCAACCTGTGTGTTCGGATCTTTTGAACGCATTGCTGACAGTTTCGCAACACCCATAAAATACTCATCCCAAGTGATATAATCTTTTCTTTTCTCGGTCATTGGTCCTCTCCCTCAAAAACAGAATCAAATGCAAATGTCCCGTCATTTAACACATCAGCCAGTTTGCCGATGCTCTTTTCAAGTGTTTCATAACAGATCCCATAGGTGATCAGATCCTGTCCGGTCGGATCCAAAATCTCCAGCTCATCACCACTGACGTCTGTCAGCACATACAGATACGGAATATCCGGAAACTTACTCCGTATCTTCGGAATCCCACTCTTTTCAAATGTTAACACCAGCGTGTTTTCCGTGATATCTTCCGCCTCAAGCTGCGCCGACATGTAGTTACCAGGCTGGAATCCTTTTCCGGCCATGATCGCTTCCACCTTTTGATTCAGCGGTTCCGGAAACAGCACGACCAGACCACGCGCCAGAATCTCCGGCTTATGCCAGAGTGGCTTGGTCTTTAATAATTCCGCCGCCATGACTTCGCGGCAGTTTCCGCTCCGTCCGACAAATATGATCCTTTCGAACTCTTTCATTCTTTTTCTCCAGGCAGGATCCGATGCCCTGCCGCCTTCAACATGCGATTCATGATCGCCCATCCGATACCGGTTGTATCAAATGTTTCAGAATAGATGGCCGTCAGATCTTCTTCGTCAAATTCCCGCAGCACACGATACAGATTGTGCGCAATCTCATCATCCGCATATCTGCTGCCGATGCTTTTCACAACCCCCTCTGTGTAGCTGTCTGCCGTCTCGTCACTGCATAAAATGCCAATCCGCTCTCCTTTTTTCATCCGTTCTGCAGTGATCCGGCGGATCGTCCCGGTCACAGCTTCCGGGTCTCCCTGCACCAATGTCATTGGTGCTTTTGGCGCATAATGCGTGTATTTCATTCCAGGCGCTTTCGGTGCCTGATCCATGGCATCGATATCCTGCTCCTGCCGACAGGCCTCTGCAGCGTCTTGTGGCTTCTGTCCTGCTTTTGGCAAAGACACCCCTGTCTCCACAACACCCAGCACTTCCATTAACATTTCCGCCGTAATAAAACCCGGTCTTAAAATCGCCGGCCGGTCAACTGACAGATCAACGATCGTTGACTCCAATCCGAGTCCAACCTCGCCGCCGTCTAAGATCATCGCGATCCTTCCGTTCAGATCCCTGTAGACATGCTCTGCGCATGTAGGACTTGGACGACCGGAAGTATTGGCACTCGGTGCCGCGATCAGACATCCCGACTGCCGGATCAGTTCTCTTGCAACAGGATGTGACGGAAACCGGATCGCCACAGTGTCCAGTCCGCCTGTCGTCTGCTTCGGAACACAATCCTTTTTATGCAGGATCATCGTCAACGGTCCGGGCCAGAAACGCTTCGCCAAAAGCAATGCCTCCTCCGGCACCGGATCCGCGATCCGGTAAAGATCCTCAATCTGTGCGATATGAACGATCAGCGGATTGTCAGACGGCCGTCCCTTTGCTGCATATATTTTTTCGGAGGCCTCAGGGCGAAGCGCATCCGCGCCAAGGCCGTATACTGTCTCAGTCGGAAATGCTACCAGGTCTCCGTTTTTAATAAAACCTGCTGCCCGACTGATCACATTCGACTCCGGGTTAACCGGATCAATTGTTTCCAGAATCGTTTTCATTTTGCTCCATGTATCCTGCAATCGTATCCCAGATGCTGCTGTCTTCATAAGAAAGCTTCCAGAATGCGGCACCGGCAAGATTTTTTTCTTTCATAACATCCAGCTTTGCAGAGATCGATTTCTCTTCTTCAAGCCAGATCTGATATCTGCTGTCAGCCTTGTCATACTCTGCATAATACTGATTCTCATCTTCAAGCCATGTCTGCGTCGCCTGATTGTCTGAAAGATTCTTCTGTGCGTCAGCCATGCCCATGTTTTCGCTGGTCACTGTACCGGCTGTCGTTTTCCAAAGCCTCGTATAGAAGGGAATGCCCAAAACAAGCTGCTCTGCAGGCACTTCCTCAAGTGTATTATTTACACTTTCCGTCACGTACGGAAGCGACGCAACGGATCCCGCTTCTTCTGAACCGGTAAAATGTTCATCATATGCCATCAGGATTACATAATCCGCAAACTTCGCCTGCTCATCCCTGAAATAAAGCTCCGTATAGGAAGACGGCGGATAATTATCAACGGACAGAACCAGATCGTTCTTTTCACATTTGATCGACAGCTCCCTGATGAATTCAATAAACGAATAGCCGACCTTACTGTTTAACGCCTCAAAATCCACATTGATCCCGTCAAGATCATATTGGATCGCAGCCCCGATCAGGTTGTTGATCAGCGTATCTCTCGTTGATGTTCTGTTCAGGACGATCGCAGTGTCGACATTCGGATTTTCCAGATTGCTGACAAGTCCCCATACCTCGATTCCCTGATCATGGCAGGCTGTCACATAATCTGCCGAGCAGAATGACTGAATGGATCCGTCATTGCCATTCAGATAAAACCAGGTCGGTGAGATTACATTCACATTCTTCGTGCTGTTCAAAACATCCGAAAGATATGTATTCGCAACTTCATTTGTCACCTGATGCCATGCCAGGCAGATCTTCTCATCGCGCAGAAGATGTGAGAAAACCTCTTCTTCTTTTTCACTCGTATAGGTTCTTGTGGTTTCCTCTCCCAGATCCGATTTCGGGATATATCCCGTCAATCCGTCTTCCGTCGTTACGCCGACCCAGTTGTCAAACTCTTCTGTCACCGTAACCAGACTGTCCTTTTCGAGTGACGCGATAATGGCACTTCTGATCCCGCCTTTTTCGCGCAGGCTTGAGCTGTGCTTTAATTTACGATAAGTAATATCGCCCCATTCGGTTGAAACCGCAACCCGGTTCGGTTCTTCTCCCTGTTCATAATGAATATCGGCAAGTCCCTCTACGAACTCCATCGATAAGTAGATCGTATCTGTCCCCGCGATCGCGATCGGATGCGTCAGCTCCTTTTCTTCTTTCCCGACACTGTACACATTGGTGTCAAGTGCCTGGGTCGAGATCACATCCGTCGGGGTCACATATCGGAGTACCTTCTCATCTCCGTCCCAGAAGAAACGGTTGCTGATCTTTGACTGTACGAGATGAAGCGGTAAATACGCCTCGCCGTCAGAAATGATACCGTTTTCATCGCTGCGTTCATTATTCACCGTTACGATCATCGAGGCATCATCGGTCAGGCCATAATACGTACTGATGTCAGACTTCTCATGACTGCCGATCACTTTATCGCTCAGTCCGAGATTCTTCCACGCATAAACAAGCGCCACAACCGCAACAACGATCACCACGAGGATCACAAGTCTGCGGATCATTCTCTGGCGCCTGCGCCTCGTCCGACGTGACGGCTTTTTATAATATGTATTCTTTCGCCCCATGTCTTCCCCCAATCAGAAAAAAGAATTGGCATATCTTGTATGTCATACAATTCATTAACACAAAAAATAGTATACACGAAAACATATATGATTACCAGAAGAAAATCCCGCGCCTGCAGATGCTGCAGGGCGGGATCATTAAAAATAATCAAAGCATGAAGGACCTTTTGGCCCGTTTCCTTATCATATTAATAGTATTATTCGTGATATATTTTATGATTCTGTAAGCCCTGTCATTCCATCCCTATGATTTTCATCCCATCTCCTTTCTTATATAAACTAGTTGTATTGTAATCGCATAAATGGGCTTAAAAATCGATGTCATCCCCCCTTTCTCAAGGAAATTACCTGCTGCATTCTGTTAAATCTTTAAGAATACTTTTGCGGGAAATGAGACTGCGAACTGCAGTCGTAATAGAAAGAAATCAGCCAAGCTGTATGCAGCGGAGCGGAATCAAAACACCGAACGGCGTACCACTGAAAACACGCTGCATGAAACAATGCAGATCAGGTTCTATTCCGATATACCACATTCGAAAACACTTTGCAATACCATATCAAAAAATGACTGGAAAATCTGAAAAAATAAGTGTTCTTGACGAATGAATCCCTCTTGGATATACTTTCAAGTATGAAGATTGAAATGATTAATGAACACCAGATCCGCTGTACATTGACGCGGGAAGATTTAGAAAGCCGGCAGATCAACTTAAGCGAACTCACCTATGGTTCCGAAAAAGCAAAGTCCCTTTTTCGTGACATGATGAAGCAGGCTGCAGATGATTTTGGATTTGACGCTGAAGACATTCCTTTGATGATCGAAGCGATCCCGCTCTCGAATGAGGCGATCATGCTGATCATCTCAAAGGTCGATGCCCCGGATGAGCTGGACACGAGATTTTCCAGTTTCTCCCATGACAGTTCTCTCAAATCCGATGCGGTTGCCGACAAACCGGACGCCGCACCCTTTACGGATCTTTCAGGACTAATCGCACAGATCCATAACGGGAAAAAGAATACTGCCGCCCGGCAAACGAATGTGAACACGCATAAAAGCAATGCCGACACCTCAAACGGACTGTTTTCCTTTACGGATATGGATGCTGTCATTTTACTGGCACATCAGCTGTCCGGTTTTTATGA
>SVDH01000015.1 GCA_015057865.1 Lachnospiraceae bacterium | reverse complement strand
TTCTCTGTTTCACGATACTCGATCATCGCACGGAATGTGTAAAGATCTTCGGGCGTCGTAACTTTTATATTTCCCCGTGGTCCTTTCACGATCGCGATCTCATATCCGGCATTTTTCATCAGCGTACACGTATCGATGATTCCCTCGTATCCGGGATTGGTCTTTCGTACTTCTCTGTGTACCTTCATGACTTCGCCGAGCGGGAAGCACTGCGGTGCCTGCGCGGTATAAAACCGGTCTCTGGGCGGCAGCTCTTCTACATGTATGCCTTCCTCGCTGATCACCGGTGTTTCAAACAGCTCTGTACAGGTGACAGCATTACCGTGTTCCCTGACACACGCAAGATTCTCGCTGATCGTCTCTGCCGTGATACATGGCCGTACGCCGTCATGAATCAGAACAATGGAATCGTCCGTGTTCTCTTCAGCCGCGGCACAGAGGGCATGGAAGATGGATTCCTGTCCGTTGGCGCCGCCCGGTACGATCTTTCTGACCTTGCTCAGCAAAAACCGTTTGATATATTTTTCAAGCTTCGTGATATAGTCCTCTTTGCAGGCAATATAGATTGCGTCGATCTCGGGATGATCCTCAAACACATCCAGAGTGTGGATGATGATCGGCTTGCCGTTCACTTCGATAAACTGCTTTGGCAGACCGCTTCCCATCCGTGCGCCGCTGCCGCCGGCAAAGATAATCGCTATGTTCTTACTCATCTGCTGTTTGCTCCTTTCCCAGAAGGATGCGGTCTATGATCTGATTGCTCGCATTCCCGCTATAGTTTTGGAAATTTTCTCTTACAAATGTCCGGATCTTTTCCTGTTCGAAATCTCCGTCACGAAGTGCCTGCATCATTTCTTCAAATGTATCGCAGACTTTTCCGGGGGCGGATTCCTTCACCGGCCGGTGCACGCCCCGTGTCAGCTCATAGATCTCTCTGTCATATGTAAAGAACAATACCGGTTTTTCCAATAATGCGTATTCAAAGTAGTTCGATGAATAATCCGTGATCAGCAGATCCGTGACATAGTAGAGATCATTGATGTTTTCACAGTCACTCAGATCTGTGATCCGGTCTTTATATTCTTCCGGGATGCCGGGGTCCCGTTTCACAAACGGGTGCATCTTGAAAGCCCAGATCCATTCATCACCGCAAAATTCATAGATCTCCTTCAGATCAAGCTGGTCGTAATCATAATCTGCCATCTTCTGGTTGACGCCGCGATAGGTCGGCGCGAACAGGATCAGCTTCTTTTCTTTAAAAGACGGATGTTCCGCATAGAAGTCGCGCTGTACGCTTTCGATTTTCTCAGGATCCAGAAATCCGTCGAGCCGTGCCATTCCGATCGGCAGAAAGGCAGATTCCGGAATGCCGAATACCTCTTCAAAGATATGGACCAGACGCTCCGACCCTGTTATAACATAATCATATTTCTTATGACACGAGCCGACCGGGAACGGAGTCCCGTCTTTTCCGAAGCGGCAATAGCCGACCGCCTTAAACCCTTCTCCAGCATGCCAGACCTGAATCAGTTTTGTCCGCGGACTCAGATCCAGAAACCCGAAGATCGGGACATAATCATCGACAAAAATATAATCCTGTTTTGCAACCTGTGTGACCATCTTTACCCAGCTTTTTACACTCATATGCTGGCCGACAGCATTGCGGAGTGAATATGACAGCTGAAACTTCTGGTCCAGGCCCCGCTCGATGATCTTGTCATTGATATATTTCAGATTTCCCCAAAGGTATCCTTTGGTCTCCGTCATGAACAGTACTTTGTTCCCCTTTTTCGGAGACATGCGTTCCACGATCTTATAATACAGGCGGATCATCTTGATGACAGCCGCCATATAGATCCGGTTTCTTTTACCTGCTTTTGTGATCGCTTCCTGCACGTAATGCCGCTTTTTCCACCCCGTATTTTCAATCAGGAAATAGGAATGCATCACAAATAACAGATTATCCTCTTCATCAGCGTTCGTGCTGAAAGATACATTATACGCATATTTTCCCCTGCCATACTTAAAGATCCTGGACTTATCCTCCAGCTGATATGCCAGTTCGTGAGAAGTCATGCATACATATGCCTCATCCTGTGCCATTTGCGGGGTGCATACGCGGATCCGCCATGTACCGTTATCCAGAAACTGTCTGCCGTCAAGGCATGTGATATTCAGCACGAAATGATAAAGATTGCCGGAAACCGATTCCGGTGTGATCGGGATCTGCCGAAGGATCTTTGCTTTTCCATTCTTCTGCTTATCTTCAAGATGATAAACAGGCTTCTCAAAAAACTGCTCCAATACAAATGACAACGGCCCCGCAACGGATGCCTCGATGTCAAGCTTCAGGAACACACGCTCCCATGTGATATTGGTGAGACAGACTGCTGCCTGTGCTTTATCTGCCATAAATGCATTCTCCTCTTTTTGTATAATCTTATCTATTATAACACCAAACAGATTGTTATAGAAGAAATTCTTTGATATAATCCATCTGCAAAGGAGTAAACACAACATGAAACCACTTATCAAAACCGCGATCGCGTTCTTACATTTGATCTATGCGATCCTGAAAATATTCCCGGCAAAAAAGAAAATCGTATTCTTAAGCCGGCAGGCGAATGCGCCTTCTCTTGATTTTCAGATGCTTTCTGAAAGGATCCTGCAGATGCATCCGGACTACCGTACCGTTATGCTTTGCCGGATGCTGCAAAAGACGCCAAAAGGAATGGCCGGGTATTGCTTTCATATGTTACGGCAGATGTACCATCTCGCCACCTCCCGTGCTGCGATCCTTGACTCATATTGCATCCCGATCAGCCTCCTGAAGCATAAAAAAACGTTGCTCGTGATCCAGATGTGGCACTCCGTCGGAACGATGAAAAAATTCGGCTACAGCATTTTAGATCAGCCGGAAGGCTCTTCTTCCGAGATCGCGCATCTGATGAAAATGCATCATGGATACGATTATGTCCTTGCGGCAGGTGAAGGTTACAAGGACCATCTGGCGGAAGGATTTTGCTTCGACCGTTCACGGATCCTGACCTATCCTCTCCCGAGGCTGGAGCTCTTGCAGGATCCTGCATACATCAGCGATTGCCGCAGGAAGATCACCGCTGCATATCCCGTTATACAGCAAAAAAAGAACCTCGTCTATGTACCGACCTTCCGCAAGGGGGAAGACGCTGCATTCCGCCAGGCTCTGAATGATCTGATCGAAGCGATTGATCTGACCGCATATAACCTGATCGTAAAAGCGCACCCGCTTGCAGAGTTTAACAGCTCTGATCCGCGCATCATCTGTGACACAGAGTATTCATCCATGGAAATGCTCTGCGTGGCGAATGCCGTCATATCCGATTACAGCTGTATCATCTATGAAGCTGCTGTTTTGAAAAAGCCGCTGTATTTCTATACCTATGACTATGCGCAGTATATGAGCAAACGCGACATCTACATCGATTACAAAAAGGAAATGCCCGGCCCGATCTGCGATACTGCCACAGAACTGGCGCAGGCATTATCTGCAAAATATTATGACTATGTTAAACTGGAGCAGTTTTTAAACCGGTACGTTGAAGTTACAGGAAACGAAACCGAAAACATCGTAAACCTGATCTTTGATCATATTTCATGATCAACGGAGCAGGAAGCGATCCGCAAATGCGTCTGTCGAAGTGATTCGGCAGACTTTTTTTCCGGTCAATTCCGCGACTTCTTCCGTTACGGCCTCATCATACAGCGAATAGATCCCGTCGCCGTATTTCCCGAACGTCTGCACCGCTTTCTTTAATTCTTCGTCTCCGTCCGCAAGCTTTTGGCATAACATCTGACTGATAAACAAGTATGCCGGTTCATTCGCTCTCGCAAAACTCATGATCCGCTTTGCGTCACACGAATCCAGAACGATCAGGGAACGGACCGGAATCGCGTTAAACAGTCTCTTTTGCTCCGATCTGATATCAAGCGGTTTCCCTTTTGTGGCATAGATCGGCACCATACGCAGCAGGGTTTCTGCCTCTTTCGCATGCTGATCCATCCCGTCTTCCGTAAACGAAAGATAGCAATCAGCCGTCCATGAGCCACGCTCTGCCAATTCATGCAGCAACCGGGACGCCTTAGTATCCTCCATCCCGTCTGTGACAAGGAATGTCACCGGTGTACGGACCGGATTGATCTTTCGGACCGGCACCTTCGTCTCATTGCCTTTTAGCACAACGTCTAACAGATTCTTCGCATTGTCGATCGAATCATATTTGCAGAAGGCTTCCATAAAAGCCCCGTCATCATATGCTTTTTCTTCCACAAGCGCATCCAGAAGCTGCGCGGTCGTTTCCGGAAGCGGGAACGGCAGCTTGTCTAACGGAATATATAATCCCCGTTCCTGTTCATATCTTCTCTGGTCAGGACAATAGAGTATGATCTTCCTGCCTGTCACCGCAAAATCAAAAAACACACTGGAATAGTCCGTGATCAATACATCTGCGCCGCAAAGGAATTCATAGGTATCCCATTCCGCCGGGAACGGACGGATCCTCTTATAACTCTGGTAATCAAGCGTAATCCCTGTTTTGTGATGCAGGTTGACAAACAGCAGCTGATCATCCATTAATCCTGCATCCATTTCCGTCAAAAATGCCAGGATCTCTTCTTTTGTTGTATATTCATTCCAGGTCGGCATCCAGACGACGATCTGCTGATCAGGATATTCAGCGCACTGTCTTCTGACCGTTTCGCGCATCTTTGTATCGAAGAGCTGCCCCGTTCTCGGATATCCGACCATAACTTCCTTCCCGCCTGCAAGCGGCTCTACATCACAATCCGCAAGGATATGCTCTTTCGCATAGTCACTCGGGAACAGAAGATAATCTGCCATGGTAAAGTTTCTGGCCGCGTTCGCATCCCGGTGAATGATCCCCGGCTTGGCCTTTCCGAGTTTTTTCAACGGTGTTCCATGCCAGATGTTGGTATAGATCTGTCCCGGTTTCTTGATCCACCAGTTCGGGAAATCCACTTCATTAAACAGATACTCTGCGGAGAACAGTACTTCTTTATATCTCTCCGACCCTGCAACGACGGTTTTGACGCCCTCGATCCCATGTTCATGCAGGATCCTTTTCGTATCGGTCTCAGACGCCTGTGTCACCGAAAAATAAATCTCGTATGCTTCCCTTTCCTCTGCCGTGATCTCCTTTAAAAGATACAGCATGCTTCCTCTCGGTATCTTTCCGAGGCCTTCAAAGATCACTCTGTTCGGAACAATCTCTTCATCCATATAGAAGTCTATGATCGCTTTTTTAGGAACCGGCTTTTTACGTAGCTTCCGATATACCTTTTTTGCGATCGCCAGCCCCGGGATATGGCTGCTGCTGTTTCTTTTATATTGCTTCCAGCATTTACCGAGCACTTCTGCCGCTTTTTGATACAGTGCCTCCACGCTTGTCAGGTCCACCATGGCCGGTTTTTTCATGGCACGGTGCGACACTGCGGTGAATGAGTCTTTCCGCATGGTCTGTGCATTGGTCCGAAACAGTTTGTTTGCCAGAAATACATCCGCTTCTGCCTGATATTCCGTATATGTATATTTAAACCAGTCCTTTGTAACGGTGGTCTCATTCTCAGCCATTTCACGCGGGCAAAGCGAGACGCTCTCAAGTGTCTCGTCTTTTTTCAGTGCATTGACCATCGTTGTCAATGACCGGTGATCATAGATCATATCCGTATCGATCACTGCCGCAAACGGGCTGAGAGCATTCGCCAAAAATGTTTCCGGATTCGGAACAGAGGCAAATGAAAAGTTTGCCATTTCAGTCCATACGGCATCGATCACGCCACGATAACGCTCATCTGCCACCACCTGAAAAGAAACGTAGCTATGATCATAAAGACCGGATAACAACAGGTTCACATACTGCTGACCGATTCCACAGATTGCAATCGTCAGCTCCGGCGCTTTTACGATATCTTCCCTCGACCTTAATGTCCCATTGCGGAACAGGTCGGAATTATCCCTCAGGAACCGCTCTTTATGCATCTCATCCAGCAGCGCCAGATATTCCGGGATCCTTTTTTGCAGAAGCTGATAGCAGTCGTCATCCAATGCCCATAACCTGCGATAATAATCGCCGGTCAGTACATAAAGATAGCGATAAACCAGTTCGTGATAAAATGACTCTCCGAATGATTCCGTCAGTTCCTTCACGCGCATAAAAGCCGCCTCCGCACTTTCCAGAAGTGTTTTTTCCGGCGACTGTGTTGTTGTCCGCGCAACAAACGGGAGCGGTTTCCGGTAAGTATAGATTACATGCGGGCAGGTGGCAACGCACTTTGCGTAAGCCAGGTACCGGTATAGAAAAACCGCGTCTTCCAGATGTCTGTACGATTCCAGGCGCAGCTGATTTTTCTGAATGATCTCATTGGAAAACCACTTGTTACATAAGGACCAGCTGTGGAGAATATCCGGATCATCTGCCGTTACGATCGTCTTTTTCTCTGCGAGCTGCTTTGACCTTGCATTCACATACGAGGAGATTCCATCTACCCGCTCATAGATCCCTGCGACTGTATCACAATCCTCCACCAGTGTGATCTGATGCATGTGTAAAAAAGCATCCTTCGGAATGATGTCATCCGCGTCGACAAACGTAACAAACCTTCCTTCAGCCCGTTCCAGTCCCCGGTTTCTGGCCGCCGCGACCCCCTGATTCTCCTGATGGATGAAGATAAACCGATCGTCTGTATCCGCAAACGCACGCATGATCGCAGCACTTTCGTCTGACGATCCGTCATCCACGAGAATCACCTCAAAATCTGCAAAAGACTGTTCTTTTACAGACCGGAGCGTTTTTTCCAAATGGTCTGCATTGTTATATACAGGTATGATTACCGATAATGCTTTCATTGCGCTTTTTCCTTCTCCTGTGGGTAGTAATCCTGAATCATTTCATATGCTTCATAACTGTCAAAAAACTCATCCGACAGATCTTCCCCCGACTCGATCCTCGCAATCGTGTCCACCATGAAAGCCGTGTAAAAATTAGCATATCTTCCGGCAAGGTGCTCCTCGTTAAAATACGCATACTTGTCCGGGAAAACCTCATCTTTCGTTTTTAACAGATTAAAGTCTACAAAAATCAGATCGTTTTCATCAGCAAACTCCTGATAAATCTCCCGATACAGATCCAGATTAGTCCTCCTGCAGATCATAGCCCTGGAGTTCGGCACATTCACCAGAATGATCTCAATGCCGTTTTCCTTGCACAGATCTACTGTTTTCTGCATGTATTCCATGCTCGCATCAACCACTTCAAATTCTAACGGGTCTGTATTATAGATTGCGGCATAATCAGCAGTCACATCATAATCGAGTCTGCGAAAATACCCTTTATACATATCGGGATTTGGAATTGTCTTACTGTTTGTCCCATCTAAAACATACCCGGCACATTCGACTCCCTGGGTAAACAGAAACTGATAGACATTGAGGTAATCTTTGGGTTTGATATGGTGAATGAAAAAACGTATCCTCTCCGGGATCGTGCTCCATCTTGTCAGCGCATACTCATCTCCCATGATATCACCGGTCCGGAGTGTATCATAAGACACCTCATAAATAACCGTTTTTATCGGATTACGTCTGATCTCATATTCCAGCAATGTATAACGGCTCTTTACATTCAGCCATTCATTGCTCAGGTTGTAGCTGTTAACACCAAGTTTTTCATCCAGTATCTTTGGATTTATCGCCCACATGGCATGCGAAGAACCCACGACCACATAATCCAATGTGCCGCTTAATGCCTCCCGTTCCCTGTAATCCTGATAATGGAAGTTTTCATTTTCCAGCAAACATGCAAAAATAGGAATATGAAATGCTGCCAGGACCAGGATAAAAAGGACTGTTGTTAAAATCGCTTTCTTAAAATTGCTCATACAGGAATCCCCCTGCCACATCACTGATCAGACTTTCCACATGGATGATGATGATGATGGCAAACGCAAATAAAATCAGTCTCGTTACATAATGCGTATGGTCTTCCAGCCACTGTCTGATCGGCTGTTTTCTCTGGATCATACTGGTGATAAAGATCAGAAGCACTGAGACCGCAAGCGCCAGAAGCTTAAATTTGGAATGCGCAAACGGCAGAAGCTGATGCAGATCATGCGGTATTACATGATTGGTAAAAATCTGTTTCCACAGCCCGAAGCCGTCCTGCAGGCTTCCGACTTCCGGAAGTACTTTAATAAAAGTGACCAGTACAAATGTCCGGATCGTCATAAAGGCTCTCCAGTAAAAGGAATTTTCCTTTATGTGCAGCTTTCGTTTCCAGGAATCATAGACCGGCTCCATCCACAAAGAAAAGATGATAAAAATACCATTGACTCCGCCCCATGCAATATAAGCCCAGCTGGCTCCATGCCAGAGACCGGTCACCAGCCAGACAACGACCAGCGCGATGGAAGCCGGCATGGTCTGCCCGACCTTTTTACCAAAAACTTTTCTCAGACG
Source organism: Lachnospiraceae bacterium (assembly GCA_015057865.1). GTDB lineage: Bacteria > Bacillota > Clostridia > Lachnospirales > Lachnospiraceae > SY8519. The sequence continues at coordinate 46,052 of SVDH01000015.1, read as the reverse complement.
TTTCCCTAACTTCTGATTCCACTTTGACAAAGCGATCGGATAATAGATATATGTCTTAAACCAGGCCCCCAGACTGATATGCCATCTGCGCCAGTATTCCGCGATTGATTTTGAAAAATACGGACGATTAAAGTTTTCCGTCAAACGGATTCCCAGGATTTCGCAGAAACCGCATACAATATCCATATATCCGGAGAAATCAGCGTAAATCTGAACACTGTACATAAAGGCTCCGATCAGTGTTGTAATACCGGTATAAGAAGGATAATTCTGAAATACATCATTCACAAAGACAGACATCCAGTCAGCAATGACGATTTTTTTGAAAAAACCCCATATCATGCGCTGAACGCCCCAGGAATACTGGCGATAGGTAAACGTATGCTCTTTAAAAAGCTCCGTTGTAAGAAATTTGAAATTGCTGATCGGTCCCTGTGTCATCTGCGGGAAAAAGGATACAAAAAGAAGGACTTTGAAATAATTGGTCTCTGCACTAGTCTTTTTCAGATATACATCGACCAGATATCCCATCGTCTGAAACGTATAAAAAGAAATGCCAAGCGGGACGATCAGACTCCATGCATCCGGAATGGCCGTTGCCCCACCGAATGAAGTGATCAGCTGATTGATCTGCTCAACCGCAAAATGCAGATACTTAAAAACACAGAGCAGTCCAAAATTTAACACCAGCGTCAGGACCAGGATCGTTTTCTGTTGTTTCTTGCACTTTTCCTTAAAAGCTTTTATCTGGCTCTTTTCTATTTTCCCTTTATGCTCTTTGACCCATGCTTTTTGATACTCCAGACTTTTCTGGATCCCGCAGGCAGCAAAATAGGTCGATATAGATGTTATGAGCACAAATAAAATATTTCTGTTGCCTGATGTCCAGTAAAAATACAGGCTGGCTGCCAGCAAAACGATCCACTGAAAGCGTTTTGGCACTGCATAAAACACGATGACAACGATAGCACAAAACAGCAGAAACTGTACCGATATCAGATTCATTTATTCGTCTTCTTCCTGAATACGCTGGATCATTTCCCACATTGCCTGCGCACTGTTAAAATTCTCATTCACCAGATACTCCGGCCCGATCTCTATATCAAAGCAATCTGAGATCTCCGTGATCAACGTAACGATACTAAAAGAATCATAGACCTTTCCATCGATCAGATTTGTCTCAGTCTCATAATCCACATCCGCATTAATGTCTTCTAAAATCTCAAGCAATTCTTCCATTCTGCGATTCCCTTTCACTTGATCCTATGTGTTATCTATCCGATTCCCATCAGAAAATACTGCTACAGCATTTCCTTTAAGAGTGTGCGGTTAATCTTGCCATTTGCATTATAAGGCATTTTGTCAAGCACAGTCACTCTTGTCGGCAGCATGTATTCCGACAGCCGCCCCCGCAGCTCATGTATGATCTCTTTCTTACCCCAGTCATATCCCGGCATCAACTGACAGAATAGATGGATCCGTTTTTTCTGATCATTATAGAGGCAGGCACATCTCATAATACACGGCAGTGAATCACATACCGCCTCGATTTCTCCCAATTCGACCCTGCGCCCCATATGCTTGATCTGGAAATCTTTTCTGGTCACAAAGATCAGATTGCCGTCCTCATCATACCGGGCAAAGTCACCTGTCTTTAAAACCCTCTTTTTCTCTCCGTTGATCACATGCTCTGTAAACGTGTTCTGCGTTCGTTCAGCATCCTTGTAATATCCCAGTGCCAATGCCTGACTGACAACAAGAACCTCGCCGATCTGCCCTGGTTCTGATACAAACGCGCCGTTATCATACAGATACACTTCACAATTGGGAAGTGTCTTTCCGATCGGCAGATAGTCATATGTACATGAGGAGTCCAGTTCATAATAGCAGCAGATCCCTGCAATTTCGGTCGAGCCGTACAGATTGACATACTGAAGATCCGGCAGAGTTTTTAACCACTCTCCCAACTGCTTCATCGGAAAGACCTCTCCGACGAAGAACACCTTTTTCAGGCTCGTCGGCAGGACTTTTCTAAATACTTTCATCTGTATCACAAGCGCCAGCGCGGTCGGCACCCAGCAGATGTATGTGATCCCACGCTGATTCATGTAATCGATCAGACGCAGCGGCAGGATAAACATCTCAGACGGCAGCACTTCCAGCGTCGCGCCTGTATACATCATAAGATACAGATCTTTGGCTGATGCATCGAAGAAAAACGGCGTCTGGTTACCGATCACTTCCCTGTCCGTCAGATCAAAGTGCTCCGCATATGAGGCAATAAAATCCAGAACGGCGCCATAACTTTTGAGGATCCCTTTTGGTTTCCCGGTTGATCCGGAAGTAAACACCATATAGATCGGATCTTCAGGATGAATATCCGGCATCGGTGCTTCCTGCTGCCCCATGTCTTTCAATGTCAGAAACGGAACATCCGGCGACAGGCTTTCGATCAGCTCCCGGTTTTCATCTCCGCCCAGCAAAAGACATGCCTCACTGGTCTCAAACTCATCCCGGATCTTTGCAAGCGGCATATCCGGATCCAGCGGGACATAGAAATTGCCGCTATAGAGAACGCCCAAAAAGAGCGCCATCGTATCTTTTCCTCTGTTTACCAGAACACAGACAGGTCTTCCTCTCCCGGCCTTATCCAGGATCACTGCTGCCATCCTGCGCGCCATCTGACGGAGTTCTGAAAAGGTATAGCTGTCCTCCTGATCCCCGACAGCCTTTTTGTCAGGAAACCGCTCTGCCGTTTCTTCAAATATCTGTAATAAATGTCTCATTATCAGGCCTGTTCTTCTTTTTCGTGGAATGCGAAATACTTCTCGGAGAATCCTTCCGCAACCAAATCAAACTTTTCAAAATCATCTGCCAGAAGTGACTGGTACAACAGCTTTTTACTCGGCACGATGATCATCTGATCAACAACATAAGGTTCACGCATGAGCATACCTTCTCGCAACAGATCATACAGCTCTCGCTTTTCTTCATCCGTAAAGTTCTTATATCCGTTCACACTTGCGACCATCTGATGACGGATATACTGCCTTGTATAGTATACCTTAGTGATCTCATCATGCAGGCCGAAAATGTAATTTACATTTTTCATTCTGGCCTTAACATTATCCAGCGTGTTGCTTGTTGTGATCGACGTTCCGGTTCCGTATACCATCCAGATCTGAATCTTGCGGTGGATCACGCCAATCTCATCTAACAGCGCATATAACTGACCGGTAAACAGTACATCTTCATACAGACCATCCTGGAACTGAATATTGTTTTTCCGGAGCATGTCAAGACTGTAGAGCTTACCCGTCGCGATCGTATCATCGATTACATGGAACCTGCTCTTTCTGGTATTCACATAAGTATTTACCGTTACACCCGGATACCAGTCTTCGTCCTTATTCTTGCTGACATAGTGACGCAGGGTCTTTCCGATCACCATGTCGAGCTTATGCTTCTCGGCATAGTCAACAAGCTTATTTAAGGCTCCCGGATACAGGATATCATCAGAGTCAAGAAAGATTACATATTTTCCTTTTGCATGATCCATGCCAAAATTTCTGGCACTGCTTAAACCACCGTTCTCTTTATAAAGATACTGAACATTTTTATAATTTTTCAGAAGTGGTCTCGGATCGTCATCAGATCCGTCATTCACCAGAACGATCTCATAATTCGGATAGCCGCTCTTTACGACGGACTTCACTGCTTTTTCCACTGTTTTCCGGTTATAATAATATGGCATGATCACCGAAACCATCGGAAGTGACTTATTCTTGCTGCCGGTCTTTAGATTCCGATACATGACCCCAAGCTTCGCTGCAGTAAATTCATTTTTCAAAAGACCGTTTTTCAGAGACTTCTTTAAACGCTTCTTAAATGAAGACTTTGTGGCCGGCGCATTTGCCGCAGCACTGACATCTGCCGCCGTTTTGCTCATTTCGCGCGCAACCTCTTCGTCAAGTTCCGCAAACAGCGCCATCCATTTTTCAGTGATCACTTTGTTGGAGAACTTTTCCTTAATCTCACGACTGTCAAATGCATTCATGTCAAACGCGTTATTTAACGCTTCCACAAACGCTTCCTGATTACCGGTCTCGATCAGACGCCCTGTTTTTTCTGTCACCATGTCCCTGCATGCAGTGAATGAATCATAGACATAAACAGGAACGCCGTACTGGATCGACTCAAGCAGCGTCAGTGGCAGACCGTCCGTCAGGCTGGTCGAAATAACGCCCTGCTTGTTACCGTAGATTTCTTTTTTATCAGATACAAATCCATGCAGGATGATCCGGTCCTGCAATCCCGCATCTGCGATCTTTTGCTCCATCTCTGCCTTTAGCGCACCATCTCCATAAATATGAAGACGATAAGACGGATCCAGCTTTTCATTCATGAAGATATCGATCGCCTCTACCGGATTTTTATCCCGGTCGAGCCTGGAAACAAGCGCAAACTCTCCATTCTCCTGATACAGAGAAGGACCTTCTTCAAAATCCATACCGTTTTCGATGTAGATCGCTTTTTTACGTACACTCTCTTTGAGTTCCGGTTTGATCAGGTCACAGTTGCCTTCTGTCAGGAACGCCAGTCTGCGGTAATTGTATACTTTTTCATTATTGTATCCGTCCAGCTGCACTTCATAGATATATCTTCTGATCAGGTCTTTCGTGTCGCCATGGAACATCAGGACAACTCTTTTTCCCTTCAGGAACTTCTGGAACCGCATATGTCCGCCGTACTGTGTGGAGATGATATAGCCATCCGTACTCGAAAGGATACTGTTTACGATACCGGCATTGTTCTCCATACTGAGTTTCAGATCAACATATCCCTGTCCGTCAAAAACGTAAGCCTTCCCTTTAGACTTGTTGAACTCGCTGTTTCCGATCAAAATAACTTTTGCGTTATATTTTGTTTTAAATTCTCTGGCAAGATTTAATACAAATGTATGGATGCCGCCGATCTCATTCAGATCGTTGACCAAAAAGATGACCTCTTTCATCCCTCTTTTTCCGGTATCCAGTGCCAGTTCTTTTACCAGGTCCGCTGTGGCGCGCTCATGCTGATGCGGATAGAATTCCTCCTTGATCGCACTCATGTTGTTTTTCATGGATTCAACCGAACGCATTTTTTCATATAACGCGTCTTCTGTGAAGATAATATCCTCATCATTCACATAGTCTTCCATTCTGAACATGAATGATCTGTCATTTTCATAGGACGCTCTGTCGTACTGGAAAAGCAGGGCCGGCTTTTCCAGTACCGAGTAATCAAACAGCAGGCTGGAATAATCCGTGATCATAAAATCCGCGATCGTCAGCAGATGATTAACAGAGGAATAATCTGTCGCATCAACGACGCCTTCCACCGGTTTTAACTGATTGAGATAATGAAGCTTAACGACGATCACCCATTCATCGCCCAGTACAGACATCATTTTCTGCGGCGAAAACGGCAACGCAAACTCCCCGCGTTCTCTGAACGTAGGTGCATATAAAAGCACTTTTTTCCCTTCCGGGATACCAACCTGTTTTCTGATTTCCTGTTGTTCTTCGTCACTCAAAAACAGCGAATCCGTTCTGGAGATCGCTGTTTCAAGCACTTCTCCGTCATAGAGCATGGAGTTTCTTAAGAAGTGCTCCGTATACCATGCTGAAGGTGAAACCATCAGATCAAACATGCTCGCATAATCCAGACCGCTTATGATATGCTCCCTGGCAAGGTCAACAAACATTTTCTTATAGGGTGTTCCGTGCCATACGCTGATCCGCTTCTGTGTACTGCTTAACTTGTTGGTCCCGCTGATGGTTCCTGCATCGATAATGTATTCTGCCGTCACTTCCAAATAAAGTGCTTTTTTTGCGCCTTTTCTCACGTATGTAACACCATCTTCGATGAGCTCATCACCGTCCATCTCCTGGTCGGTTATGATATAGACATCCATATCTTCTTTATAGTATTCTATAAAGTTTTCCACATCCCCCATCGCTCTGTGGTTGTATGCGGATGGAATTAACACAAGCTTCTTTTTCGTTTTCATCTGTTCTGTCTCCATTGAAAATAGAGCAGATACTTATTATTCATAATTATCTGCTCTTACTATCTATTTCTATAACTATTTCATAAATTCGCGATAATGTTCTAGTACTTCTTTCGGATCTCCGATTTCCTTCACTTCTCCTTCATGAAGCCACATAACTTTTGTACATAGCTCCTGTAACGTCGGGATACTGTGGGAAACGATTACGACTGTCCTGTCTTTGTTTGAAATCAGGCTCTTCATTTTCTCATAGCTCTTTTTCCGGAAGCGCTCATCGCCAACACTCAAAACTTCGTCAATCAGCATAATGTCTGCTTCCAGGATTGCAGTGATCGAAAACGCCAGCTTTGAGTGCATACCACTCGAATAAGTTCTTACCGGATACTCGATAAAATCTCCGAGTTCCGCAAATTCTATGATCTCGTCAAGTTTTTCTTCAATATATTCTTTTGTAAATCCAAGAAGCATTCCGGAAAGGAAAATATTCTCTCTGCCGGTCAGATCACCCTTGAATCCGACTCCAATCGCAAGCAAAGAAACGCCGTGCCCATGCAGATCGATGCTTCCTTCATCAGGAGAAAAAATGCCCGCCAAGGCTCTAAGCATAGTGGACTTTCCACTACCGTTTTTCCCGATAATCCCAAGGATCTCTCCTTTTTCAAGCTCAAACGAAACCCCTTTTAACGCCTCAAATGTACCAGTCTTTCCTTTTCCGTCTTTCCGGTTCTGGCGGAAGCTTAAGAGCTGACGCTTGATCGAGTAATTGTTCAGACGACGGTATCGCAGTACCAGGTTGTCCACTGTAATCGCAATTTCAGCCATAATTATATCGCCTTTACATAACTGTTTTCATATTTATATACCAGACGAACTGCTATTGCAGAAAGTGCAATGCTGATGATCGTCCAGATAATCAGCCAATCAAATTCTGGCAATGTCTGATATAGCAGACAGCGTCTGACACTTGCTATGATATATGCCATCGGGTTGTAATGCAGCAGGAAACTCTGAACCACCGGATTATCAATCCGTGTTTCAATCGAGAAGAAAATACCTGTCGCATAGAAGATAAACTGAATCGCGATCCGGATCACATTATCAAGGTCTTCTACGAAAACGCCAAAATGCATGACCAGACAGCATACTCCAAATGTAAAGATCGCTTCTACAATAAACAAAGGAATGATCAGCAATACGATCGGTGTCACCGGCACACGCCAGAGAAACATCATACCGACAATGATTGCCCATGCAAACAGCATCTTAATAAAGCTGACAAGCATCTCTGTTTCCAAAAGAATAAACTTTGGTAAATAGACTTTACTTACAATCGCTTTGTTGTTCTTAATCAGTTTTGTGCTTTTTGAAAGTGTCATCTGAAAAAAACGCCACATCGTCAGTCCAACGAATACAAAGATCGGGAAATATGGCTCAGAAGCTTTAAACACATAACTAAATATAAAAGTATATACAAGCATCATACAGATTGGATCAAAGATCCACCAGAGCCAGTTCAGATAAGAACCTGCGACCTCTGCGTTTAAGGCAGATTTTGCAGCATATCTTGCGTAGCCTGTATATTCTTTCAAGTCACGAAAAAATCGCATCAGATGTTCTCTCCAGTCGGTTATTCTCTGTTTTTCTTATAATCTGTTTTAAATCCTTTTCAAACATTCCGCGTCATTCTAGCATATTAGATACTATATGTCAAAAGCGGCATGTGCTTCATTACTATGAGATCCATTTGCCGGAAGAATTGAATCGATATGTCTTTCCTCCAATTCTTTGCGTTCCAGTAACCATATAACCGGACGAGTTAATATAATACCAGCTTCCGCTCGCCTTAACCCATCGGCTCTTCGCCATTTTACCGGAATACTCCATCCAACACCAGCCGCGGCTGTCCTTCACCCAGGTATTCGCCGCCATATAGCCATTGGATTTCAGGTAATACCAGCTTCCATTGTATTTCACCCATTTGTTTTTTGCTATTCTGCCGCTGCCATTCATCCAGCACCAGCCATGGCTGTCCTTTTTCCATTCATTAACCGCCATATAGCCATTGGATTTTAGATAGTACCACTCTCCACTAACCTTGATCCATTTATTTCTGGTAATATTACCATTGCCATTCATCCAGCACCAGCCAATACTGTCTTTTGCCCAGGCATTAGCAGCCATATAGCTATCAGCCTTCAGATAATACCAGCTTCCACCGGATTTGATCCACTTATTCTTTACAGCCCTTCCGTTTGCATCCAGCCATCTCCAACCATGACTGTCTTTGATCCATCTGTTTTCTTCTCTATAGCCCTCAGCATTGACATGATACCAATTGCCACCGATTAGAAGCCACTGATTCTTTATGATTCTCCCATCACTTCCAAGCCAGCACCAGCCATGGCTGTCTTTTGCCCAGGCATTTGTGACTACCTCATCTGCTCTTAAATAATACCATTCACCATTAATTTTCTGCCAATATCCGCCATTAATCGGATCTCCACATACAACCGCACTATCGAGTCTGCTTGAAGATAATTGACGGAAGACAACGCCGGTTTTGGTACCGGCAGCTTCAACAACCATACCGTTGCCGACATACATTGCCACATGTGAAATGTTCCTATAGCGGCCATTATATCCAGAGCCGAAGAAAATCAGCGACCCCGGCATCAACTGGTCCATTGCAATCGTTCTGTTCGCCTCGGTAAGTGCCTTTGCTTCTGCAGCTGCTGTCCCGACCCAGTCATCTGTCAGCTGAATACCTGCGCTATCCCACGCATACCATACGAGAGAACTGCAGTCATAATAATCCCCTGTCAAACGATGAATCTGACTATACGGATATCCGACACGGGAAAAAGCATACAGCATCGCCATGACGCTCTGATTCGATTTGACACCAGAAATATATCTTTGTAATTCGGTCTCCGAAATGCCTATATCATATCTGACAAATTTTGCAAGAGTCTTATCGCTCCAATTGCCATACAACAGTTTTCCCGTATAATCACGTGCAAATGCCCGCACTTGAACAAAGTAAATACCTTCCTGAGCTGAGGTCACATCCAGAGATGTCGTATTCGCATCAAGTATTTTTGTTGCGCTCCCTGACATATCCGGATTCAGTGAATAACGAATCTCATATCCCTGTGCATTGGCTATTTTCTGATATGTAATCTTAAAGTTCAATCGTCCGGACGTAACCTGACTGATTCTGCCCGGCCCGAGCGCAATCGTGTAAGATGCCGGTGTACCGGTATGATCATATTCACTGACAATATTGTTTTTTGCATCCAGACAGCATACGGAATATGCATACTTAACACCGGATTCTACAGCTGTGTCAAGATACTGTGTATTGGTTGTATCCGTCAGCTTTACAAGCGTCCCGTTTCCGGTCTTTTTGAAAATACGATATTTCACTGCTCCGGGTACAGATGTCCACTTCAGCTGAAATCCGGATCCTGTATTTGTGATCGTATTAAATACGGGCATAGCACAGGTAATCTTAAAATCAACAGCCTTTTGCCCTGTATAATTACCGATTCCAAGAACCGTAAGCTGCGCTGTTCCCGGTCCAATATTGTTTAGATAACTTACTTCATAATCAACATCTTCCGTAAGCGTTTCTCCATCTAGTTTTACTGTAATGGATGAAAACTTAATCTCTTTACCGGTACAAATCTGATTAGAAACGCCTGAAACAACTGCATTATCAATAGACTTAATCACCGGTGTGTCCGGAACAACTGACGATACAGCAACAGACAGTTCTGACGGATTGTCTGAACCATCTTCTGACTGAACATCTGCAGCCTCAGAAGAAGCATCTGCAGTGATGCTGCTTTCCGATTCTATCTCTTCTTGTGCAGATCCATTCATAGAAGCAGCTGCCGCAGTTTCTTCCTGTCCATCTGCAGCGAGATCGGTTTCGACGGCTGCATTGCTCTGACCATCTGTATTTAAATCTTCTGTAAGTGCCTGTGATTCAACTGCCTCTGCAGCATATGCAGCTGTTGAACCCACTGTAGGAACAAATGTAACTGACACAGCCAACGCCATCAATAATACTGTGATTCGTTTTGCTATCGTTTTCATATAATAATCCTTTTCCTTTTTTAGAATTGCATGTAAACAAATTCAGCCGGATCATATCCGGGACCATAACGTCCTAGTGTAATAATAACGACTACAGCCAAAAAGAGCAAGACCCACTGTACCCATGCACGCCGTTTTCCGATCAGCTCCCCCGGTGTTTCGATACCAGTCTTTTCCAATCTGATGCTGATCACCCAGATCACGATCATACCAAACAGAATCGCCGCAAAGTCCTTTTCGCCCAGCCCCAGATTCAACATTTCATGGATACCGGCACGCGCATGCTGGTCTACGATTGACAAATGCATCATGTCCATCGCGCCCTTAAAATTCGGCCCGATGTCAAAGTAATATCCTACCAAAACCAGGATAAATGTCCGAATCATCTGGAACAGACGCCATCCAAAAGAAGCCGCATTGATGCGAAGTGCCGCAAGCATCTTTTCAAACACCGGCTTTAACAAAATGGAAATCATGATGATCAGACCATTCCATACACCAAATGCAATGTATCTGGAGTTCGCACCATGCCATACACCTACAGCAAGGAAAACGATAAATGACGCGATACTGGTCGGGAATACCTTTGCAAAGTGTGCACCGGCTTTCGTCTGACCGAACTTCGTATTCTTCAGCTTCCGACTCATATTCAGGAAGCCGTCCGACATTGCCAGTGAATAGAAGATGTAATTCTTCATCCACACACCGAGTGTAATATGCCATCTGCGCCAGTATTCGTTAATGGATTTCGAGAAGTACGGCTGACGGAAGTTCAGTACCATATCGATGCCAAGGATCTTTGCAATACCTCTCGAAATATCGATACCGGCTGAGAAGTCCGCATAAAGCTGCAGTGCATAAAGCAATGCGGTCGCAAAAAGCGTCGTACCTGTATATGCCGTATAATCCGCAGTGACCGTATTGATCAGGACTGCTGCGCGGTCCGCAATGATCAGCTTCTTAAACACACCCCAAAGGATCAATTCTAATCCATATTTAAAACGCGCGTATTCCGGACGATGCGGTGTAAACAGTTGCTCGCCAAGCTGCGCAAACTGACTGATCGGTCCCTGAATGATCTGAGGGAAGAACGAAATGAACAGTGCAAACTTGATCGGATTCTTCTCTGCCTGAATCGTTTCGCGGTAGACATCGATCAGATACCCTGTTGCCTGGAAGGTGTAGAACGAAATACCAAGTGGCAGGAACAGTTGCAGAATCGGAAGCGGATCGCCGCCAAAGAGCTGATTCAAACCACCCGCCATAAAGTTATAATACTTTAAGAAGCCCAGGATGCCAAAGTTTACGATCAGCGTGATGGCAAGGATCGCCACCAGTTTCGAATGCATCTTTTTCTTATATACTTTTTTCTCGTCCTTACTCCATTCTTTCCTGTGGGCCTTTATGGTAGCTTTCTGCTTTTCTGCAAGCTTCTGCAGGTAGAGTCCCGCAAGCCAGATCGTGAAAGTCGAGAACAATATAAAGAACACGTACCGCCATGCAGCGAAGCAATAAAAGAAATAGCTGGCTGCCAGAAGTACGGTCCACTGATATTTTTTTACCGGAAACAGATAGTATACTGCTACCGTTACACATACGAACAATGCGAACGCAAATGTCGTATAACTCATTGTCGTTTCCCCTTAAATGTAAAATTAACGTATCTTTCGAATTATATAGGCGTGCTGGCAATTTGTCAATTTTGTACGGTCAAAGAAACATTACCCCAGAGCAGCTTCTATGCGTCTTGTCGTTCCAACAGTGTCTCCGCCACCTTCAGATCCTGCGCATACGTGATCTTGATGTTTTTTGCATCGCCTTCGATCATGTGTACCGAAATCCCGCTTAACACCATGATCTTACAGGCATCAGTCAGGCGTTCTTTTTCTTCCTCCGTCAGGCACTCATAGCATTCTTTCAGCGCCTTTGCTTTGAATGTCTGTGGTGTCTGGCTCTGGTAAAGATATGCTCTGTCCGGAACTTCACAGATGGTCTCACCGTCCTTGCTGACCATGATGGTGTCTGTTGCCGGGACGACAGTATTGCAGGCGGTATACTTGTGCCCGCCTTCAATGTTTTCACGAACGATTCGTTCTGTTACAAGCGGGCGTACACAGTCGTGGGTCACAATGATCGTCTCTTCTGTCAGATTTCCCTTTGCTTCAATATGCCGGACACCGTTCATGACTGTTTCGTTACGGGTGGCACCGCCTGCAAGAACACGAATGCGAGCTGATTCTTTTGGCAAATATTGTTTCAGCAGCTCTTCTGTATACCCGATCCACGCTTCCGGTGTCAGGATCAGGATCTCTTCAAATTCCGTAAACTGTGCAAAACGCTCTGCTGCGTGAATCAGCACCGGTTTGCCTGCCAGTTTCAGGAACTGCTTTGGTTTTTCTGTATTTCCCATGCGGGTGCCTTTACCGCCCGCAACAAGAAGTGCATAGATTTTGCTCATATTGCTTACTCCTGCAAAAAACCCGGAGGCGGTTCCTCCGGGTCCCTTATTGTTCATAATTGTTTAAACACCTTCTGCAAACAGTCGGTCCAGCGCACTGAAGAACGCGCGGATAACCGCCTTTGTGATATTGGAGCTGTCCCCCGCACCAAAGATGGTTTTTCCGGTGCGGTTGTCACGCAGCTGTACGTATGCCGCCGCACGCGCATCGGAGCCTTCGCTCATGGTGTGCTCGGAGTAGTCAAGAATCGTGATATCAAGATCCACTTTGGTTTTCAGTGCTTTCTTGATCGCGTCGAGCGGTCCGTTACCCTGTGACTCTGCGTAAACCTCCTGGCCATTGTGCTTGAATACCAGCCATGCCATACAGGTCTTGTCATCAATATCCTCAACACGGAATTTCAGGAACTCGAACGGATACGTCTTTGCAATATACTGACGTTTGAACTCTGCAAAGATCTCGTCCGGGCTGATCTCGCCGCCCTGTTTTTCGGAAATCTTCTGGATAACGGATGCAAACTCACCCTGCATTGCTTTCGGCAACTTGAATCCATACAGGGATTCCATAACAAATGCTACGCCGCCTTTGCCGGACTGGCTGTTGATACGGACAACCGGCTCATACTGACGGCCGATGTCTGCCGGGTCGATCGGCAGATACGGAATCTCCCAAAGGCCGTTGTTTTTCTCTTCCATGGCATGCATGCCTTTGTTGATCGCATCCTGATGGGATCCGGAAAATGCGGTGAACACAAGCTGTCCCGCATACGGATGCCGCATATCGATCTCCATCTTGCAGCAGCGCTCATAGACATCAATGATCTCATTGATGTTTTCCAGGTGCAGGCCCGGATCGATGCCCTGTGAGAACATATTATAGGCAACGGTCAGGATATCGACATTACCGGTCCGCTCGCCGTTTCCAAGAAGTGTACCCTCTACACGGTCAGCGCCTGCCAACAACGCCAGCTCTGTCGCCGCTACGCCGCAGCCGCGGTCGTTATGCGGATGCACACTTAAAATGATGCAGTCACGGTTTTTGAAATGACGGTCCATCCACTCGATCTGGTCTGCGTACACGTTTGGCGTCGTCTGCTCTACAGTGTTTGGCAGATTGAAAATGATCGGGTTTTCCGGTGTCGGTTCCCATACATCCTGTACTGCCTGGCAGCATTCAAGCGAGAACTCCACTTCTGTTCCCGAAAAGCTCTCCGGAGAGTATTCCAGTCTGAGATTCCCCGGGAAGTTTTTCGCACGCTCTTTGACCATGCGTGTCCCGTCGATCGCGATCTGCTTGATCTCTTCTCTGCTCATATGGAACACCACTTCCCTCTGCAGTGTGGATGTGGAGTTGTAAATGTGAAATACAACGTTTTTGATGCCTTCGATGGCTTCAAAGCTTCGCTCGATCAGATGCTCTCGGCACTGGCAGAGGATCTGAACCGTTACATCGTCCGGGATCATGTCCCGTGCAACCAGTTCTCTTAAGAAGTCATACTCGATCTGAGAAGCAGCCGGGAACCCGATCTCAATCTCTTTAAACCCAAGCTTTAAAAGAAGATTGAACATCTCCATCTTCTCATCAACGTTCATCGGCTGGATCAGCGCCTGGTTTCCGTCGCGCAGATCCACACTGCACCAGTCCGGTGCTTTGGTGATCTGACGGTTCGGCCACTCTCTTTCTCTATAGTCTAAGACCGGCATCGGTCTGTATTTCTGATAGTTCAATGGTAGTTCCTCCTAAGTTTAAATTTCCTTTGTCAGGCGAATCATGGCCTCCAGGGCCTCCTTTTCATCTTCGCCTTCGCAGATGAATTCTACTTCATCTCCATATTGAATGCAAGCCCCAAGTACTGCCAACAGGCTTTTTGCATTGGTATCCATGTCGCCTTTGATCATTTTGACAGTCGCTTTATAATGAGAGGCTTCTTCGCAAAGCCGTCCGGCCCATTGCAGGATCAGGCCGGCCGGGTTTGTAATCTTTACTGTTTCTCGAACCATATTCTTTTCTCCAAGGTACAGAGATGTATCTTCTTTAGTCTCTTCGGATCCTAACCGGGACCGTAACATTTGCATCCAGTGTCAGATCTCCGTCCATTTTCAAAGTGACACTCTGATTTCCGGTATTAAGGCTGCTGACATCCACAGAACCAGTCACATCTTCTGCCTCGATATCTGCAATATCCTCTTCCCTGCCCTTTAGTACGATATCGACCGTATCTTCATCAAAGGTCAGTGTATATCCGTCTGCAAGTCCTTTCACTGCAATCTGTCCGGTACTGATCGTAAGCTCTTTTGTAATGTAAGGCTCAATCGTTACCTTGACCGTCGTCATGGATGGTGCGCCCTCAGCCAGGATAATGCCGCTTGGCAGTGCACTGGTGATCGGCACTTCGGCAGTGAAGGATTCGTTCTTGTCTGTTACGTCCAGTTCGTCTGAGGTCAGCTCTAAACCGGTCAGCGCCGACAAAGCATCATCCGCTCCGGCAACCGTCGTTTTTTCAGGGTTACATTCAATCGATGTTACCTGATATCCCTCTTCCGGTGTTCCCGATGTCTTTGCTGTCAGTGTGACATCTTTTCTGGCATCGACACTAAGCTGAACCGTTGCCTGTCTGTCACTTAATGTGATCTTTGAATCCTCAACCTGTTTGCCGGATTCATCCCACAACGTGATTTCTTCATTTCTGGAGAAATCATCATTGGAATTCGAAATATCAACCGTAACCCTGGCTTCTGCCACCGATGATAATATGGATTCCGGACCGGTCACCGTAACTGTGGAAGGATTGACCGAAACGATCGAAACGTTTCTGTTTTCAGGCGCCGTTCCCTTTTCTTCTACTTGAATCTCAAAGTCTTTTGAGATGATCTTTTCTACTGTGATATCCAGATACTGGGTACGTTTTTGCAGTGTCAGCCCGCTGTTAAAACGCGTAACGCTGATCTGGATCGGCACGCTGTCCATATCCTCATTGATCTCTGAAAGATCAGCAACCGCTTTAAAATCCGACTCGCTTAAATCCTCGATAATTGTACGCGCACCGGATACGGTAAAGGAAACCTCTGACCGTCCGTCTATTTCATAGCTGTAACCCTGATCAAGCAGGTATTCCTCATTTTCAACGGATACGGGGACCGTCATAACACGGCTTTTTTCCGGATCTTCAATATTAACGATGACCAGCCAGATGACGATCGCAAGTGCCAGTGCCAGGATCTTGAATCCCCAGTTGTTGGACAAGATTTTCAATAAACGTTTTACGCTCATTCATTGTCCTCCTTTCGATTCTTGCGATCCCGCAAAGAAGTGCGGCGCTGCTTTTCTGTCACGCCGGCAATGTTACGCAAAATCTCTCGTAACCGTTCTTCAGAGATCGAACGCTCCAGGTGGTTTTCTCTAGCTACGGAAATCTCGCCGGTCTCTTCGGAAACGATGATTGTTACGCTGTCACTCACTTCGCTGATACCAATTGCTGCTCTGTGACGCGTGCCCAGTTCTTTAGACAATGCCATATTGTCGGTTAACGGCAGATAGCATGTCGCGGCAATGATACGGTTGCCACGCAGGATGATCGCGCCGTCGTGAAGCGGCGTGTTCTTTTCAAAAATATTTAACAGCAGCTGTCTGGAAAGCTCAGCATCCAGGCGGATTCCGCTGCGAATGTACTCTTCAAGCATAACGCTGCGTTCGATAACGATGAGTGCACCGGTTTTCTTCTTGCCCATTTCCACGCAGGCGCGAACCAGTTCATTGATCGTACGATTCGAAAAGAGCTGATCCGTCGGGCGCAGCTCAATGCGCATAAAACGCGTCAGGAAATTGCTCCGTCCGATCCGCTCCAAACCGCGGCGAAGCTCCGGCTGAAAGATGATCAAAAGGGCGATCACACCAAAGTTCAATAACTTACCGAACAGCCATAGGATGGTGTTCATCTGGAAAATCGCCGCTATCAGAACAAAGATCAGAACAACAAGAATCCCCTTAAACAGAGACCACGCCCTGGTGTTTCTGACCCAGATGAGAAAATAATACAGTGCGATCGTAATCAGGATGATCTCAATGATATCGATCACCCCGATGTCCGGCATCTGCATCCAGTACATATATTTATCAAAAAATGAGTATAAACTTGCGATGATTTCTCGCATACGGTAACTCCAATATGGTTGCTTGGGTTTTTGGCTTGTCTGTTTAGCACAGACATAGCTATTATAGCACAGAATCAAGTGTCATAAAAGGGGCGATGACGGGTTTGTGGAATCAATTATTGTGCAGTGTTTCGACTCAGTTCTCACGTAACGACCCCATTGATCCTATTTAAGCAAGCTATATAGCACCAGAACCTCCTACCGCAGTTATTCGATACTACCAGCCAGCTCTTATTGTCCCACCAACCAGTAATTTCAAACGCTGCCGGTACTATTCTCGGTAAAGCATTTTTCTACCACACTCACGCCCGACCACTAACTGGTACCTCTCCAACAAACAAATTATACCATCGTCATTTGTCTGTCCACGGATTTGGTATTATCAGGCAATTCGTTTTACTTCTATCAAATGGTAGTTTCAGGCATCGTTGGTACTATTTAATAGCAAGCTAGGAGGTATCAGAACCTATCGGTAAGCATAACTGGTACTACTCCAATACAGATGCCGCGAAGCAAAGGAATCCTTAGATCTCTTGATTGTAAAGCTTCTTTAATCTCATTCTGGAGTTTTTGATATATTTGTGTTATAACAATAGTGTGCATATTCCGATAGAGAGCGCGGAAAAGAGGTACAATGAAATATTATCATAAGGATGTCATCCTCGACATCATCTATCCTGCACACTGCCCTATTTGCGGGCAGATTCTTTCTGCGCCGAAACATCGATCCCGTCTTGTTTCGCCATCTCGAATACATCTTCCCGCTATCCAGGAGTTAATCTGCAAGCCTTGTTTTTATCGCTTGCCATTTGTTCTTGATCAATTCTGCATCATTTGCGGTCGTCCGCTTGAGAACCCATTAGCTGACCGATGTAATGATTGCAGACGTTACTCTCATGCCTTTTCCGAGTCGCGTGCTGTATTCTCTTATAAAGGTTCTATCCAACAAGCTCTATACCAATTGAAATACCAAGGGTGTAAAGAATATGCCAGATTTTTTGCTGCTGCAATATCTTATTATCTGGCGGACTGGATGTATTCTCGCCACATAACTGCTATTGTTCCAATCCCGTTGCACAAATCCCGTTTAAAAGTCCGCGGATACAACCAGGCAGCAGAAATCGCTGTACGTCTTGGCGAATATATCAAAATCCCTGTCTACCAAGATTTATTGATCCGTCAAAAAGCAACCACAGCACAAAAGGAGTTAAACAGAACACAGCGCATGGCGAATTTGTCCCATGCTTTTTGCATCAATTCCAAATATATGGGTCGATCAGATGATGACAATTGTTTTCCATCTCTCTTACATGAACACATCCTTCTCCTGGATGATATTTATACGACCGGTTCTACCCTTGACGCTGCTGCCACTGTTTTAACTAATGCCGGTTGTCCATCTGTTTTCGCAGCTACGTTAGCAGTCACCGGATGATATGTTAATTAACAACATTCGCTTAGGATCTAAGCTTTAACACCTAAACCTATTATTAAACAACCAAAAGAAAGGAAATACGCATGACCGATTTTCAAAAAGAATTACTCAAAACAGAACAGAAATTAACTAGTCTTCTTAATACTTTAGACTCTGATACTACACCTGTTATTGACGGACGTCTTAGAATTGCAAACAAGCAGGGAAAACCCGTTTATTATCACGACGTCTACCTCAAAGCCGACGGATCTAAGAACCTTAAACGAAGATCCTTTTATATCAAAAAACGTGATTTTAATAAAGCAGCTATGCTGGCACAGCAGGATTATAACGAAAAACTCCACAAAGCAACCACCCGCCAACTATCACAGGTCAAATCACTTATAAAAGCCAGTCATTCCTTTGATGAAAAGATGCTCGAAAAAGTGTTTACACAGATGACTCCATACAGGAAAGAATTGATTAAACCTCTAGTCCCTGACCAGGAAACTTTTGTTGCCTATTGGTTAAATACACCTTTTACAAAAAAGCAATTTTCAGAACTTGATCCGGAAATATTCACAGAGAATGGTGAACAGGTGCGTTCAAAATCAGAAAAAATCATCGCTGACAAATATTTAAAACTAGGAATTCCATACAGATATGAAAGTCAGTTGGTTTTGATAGACAACGGACGATCCATTACGATCTACCCGGATTTCACTGTACTAAATAAAAACACGAGAAAAGTATATTACCATGAGCATTTTGGAAGAATGGATAAAGAAGACTATTGTGATAGCGCATTGAAACGAGTTGAACTATATGCTAAGAACGGAATATTCATTGGAGACCGGCTAATCATTACACACGAGACTGCCGGCAGGCCAATGAACATGTCTTATTTCGAATCGCTAATCAAAAAATACTTGTCAGAATAATACCATTTATGCGAGTCAAAAAATGCTGGTACCATATCACTTACTCTATTTAATACCAGAGGCACATGGAAGCACTTTCTGGTAGAATAAAATGAGCTATCTGGTAATACCAGTCCAAAGGACATGTGAAAGATGGTGGTATAAGTTGCTTGTTGGGGTGGTACCAGATAGTGGGCGGGTTTGAGTGTGGTAGAATACATATCTACCAGAAATGGTATCAGACTGCGGGCAAGTGCGAACATGATGGAAAAATAACTGGCTGGAGTAGTACCGTATAACTTAGTCGAGGCGTCTTGGTATTACATAACTTGCTAATAATGGTACCAGTAGAGACGCAGAGTGGATTCTGAGTCGAAAAGCCTAGTGCTGGCGCCAAGTCCGCAACACTAATAACAAAAAGACCTGACGCAACACCTTGCGCCAGGCCCTTTTTACTTGTATTTATTTAATCACTCATTCCTCCGCATACCCCTGCAGCTGTGCAAGCAGTCCGCTGTAGCGGGCCTGCTCGCGATCGTTTTCAATCATACGGGCAAAGGTCTGATCATCACCGACTAATACGACACAGTGACGGGCACGTGTGACTGCCGTATAGAGCAGGTTTCTGCTCATGAGCGGCTGCGGGCCGGTCAGAAGCGGGATGACAACTGCCGGATACTCGCTTCCCTGCGCTTTGTGAATCGTGATCGCATATGCAAGTTCCAGCTCATCAAGCTGTGAGAAGGTATATTCTGCCATACGTTTTTCTTCATATTCAACCGTAACGATCTCCGTGAACGCGTCAATGCTTCTGATAATGCCCATGTCGCCATTGAAGACGCCTGTCCCGTTCTCAACAGGAATGCCATAGCGGCTAAGCACCTTCCACTCCATCTGGTAGTTGTTTTTGATCTGCATGACCTTATCACCTTCACGAAAACGGTTAGCGCCATGCTCGATCTCTGCCTTGGTCGGTTCCGGCGGGTTGAGATATTCCTGCAAAATGACATTAAAACGCTCTACACCTAATGCGCCTTTTCGCATCGGTGTCATGAGCTGAATGTCAAAAGGTTTGGAATTCGTATAAGGCGGCAGCTTTTCTTTGATCAGCTGAATGCATATGCTGATGATCACATTCGCATCCATGCGCTTTAAGAAAAAGAAATCTTTGCTCTTATTGTCCAGTGTGACCTGCTCGCCGGCATTGATTCTATGCGCATTGACGATGATGTCGCTCTGCGCTGCCTGCCGGAAAATATGTGTCAGTTTAACGGTCTTGCATACTCCGGAATCTATGATGTCAGCCAGCACACGACCTGCGCCGACACTCGGCAGCTGGTTCACATCGCCGACAAGAATCAGACGTGTTCCCGGCACGATCGCTTTTAACAACGCATTCATTAATGAGAGATCAACCATCGACATCTCATCGATGATGATGACATCTGCCTCAAGCGGATAGTCTTCATTTCGGTCGAAGCCTGCGTCATTTTCAACATCCCCGGAAACTTCCAGCATGCGATGGATCGTCTGCGCTTCATAGCCGGTCGTCTCACTCATCCGCTTTGCCGCCCGTCCGGTCGGCGCCGCCAGAAGGATGTCCAGACCAGCTTCTTCAAAATAGCGTATGATCGTATTGATCGTCGTGGTTTTACCGGTACCCGGACCACCGGTGATAACAACAAGCCCGTTTTTCACAGACGCTTTAACGGCTTCGATCTGCGCTGCGTCCAGTCGGATCTGTCCGTCATCTGTCGAAGGATCAGCAGCACCTTTCTTCTCCCGCATCCCACGCTGCAGCTTCGCAGTCCGTTCTGCCTCCCGGCTCATCTGCTGCTCGATCAGACGGATCCGCTCTTCGATCTGCTCATCAGGAACATTATGCTCCGCATGAAGCTGGCTTAAAAGAAACGCAACGTTACTTTCCATATGGTAAAAAACGGCCGCATACACATAGATCACGTCATCCCTCTCCTGGCGGATCAGACGGCGGTCGATCATCATATCCATGTACTGTTTTTCAACGTCCTCCGGTTCCACGCCGAGAAGATGCGCCGTATTTCTGGTCAGGATCTCCTGTGGCAGACATGTATGCCCCTGCAGAGAAGCCTGCTGCAAAATATAGATAATGCCGGAACAGATCCGGAATTCAGAGTCCATCCGGATACCGACCTGCTGCGCGATCTCATCTGCTGTTTTAAACCCGACACCGGGAATGTCATCTGCAATCTTATACGGGTTTTTGGAAATGATTCCGTACAGTTCCTGCCCATAGGCCTGGTAGATCTTGATCGACAAAGCCATGGAAATGCCATATTGCTGCAAAAACAGCATGGCGTTACGCATATCTCGTTTTTCAACCATCTGAATGGCGATCTCACGCGCTTTGCGGTCGCTGATTCCCTTGACTTCTGCAAGGCGCTCCGGCTCTTCTTCTATGATTCGAAACGTCTGATCGCCAAACTTTTTTACGATGCGCGTCGCAAGTGCCGCGCCGATCCCCTTGATCGCCCCGGACGCAAGATACCGCTCCATCGAAATGACGTCTTCCGGCATTGTCACAGAAAAAGAGCTGACTTTAAATTGTTCTCCGTAAGTCGGATGCACAGACCAGACGCCCTTTGCCTCGATACTTTCTCCTTCGCTGATCGCAGAGAAAATGCCAACACAGGTCGTCTCAACACTGTCTGATACCAGATTCAGAACGGTGTACCCATTTTCTTCATTTCGGAAAACGATATGTTCGACATATCCGCTTAACGTTTCTTCCATAAGCCCTTTAAAACCAAAATACCTGCCGGTGAACCTGTCACCGGCAGGCGTCTGTTAATTCATACCTTCCAGATAAATATATTCTCTATTCTCCTCTGCGCTCTCTTCGCTCGGAAAGGAATTCAACATAGCGTCCCGTTCCGATCGCCACGCAGGTCATCGGATCTTCTGCTGTCATCGTGTTGATTCCCGTATGTGATTCGAGAAGTTCTTCCAAACCGCGCAGAAGCGATCCGCCGCCTGTCAGTACAATACCACGATCCGCAACGTCTGCTGCAAGTTCCGGTGGAGTCTTCTCCAATACACTGTGGACTGCTTCAACGATCTGCATCGTAGACTCTTTCAATGCTTCTTCGGTCTCCTCAGAGCTTACAGAAACAGTCTTCGGCAGACCTGTCACCAGATTTCGTCCGCGAATATCCATCGTCAGCGGCTCCGGAAGCGGATAACAGGTACCCACCTTCATTTTAATGATCTCAGCCGTACGCTCTCCGATCAGAAGGTTGTGCTTTTTACGCATATAACGAACGATTGCTTCATCAAAGTCATCGCCCGCGATCTTAATCGAAGTGCTGACAACAGTTCCGCCAAGTGAAATGATGGCAATATCTGTCGTACCGCCGCCGATATCAACGATCATGTTTCCGCAAGGTTTCGCAATATCAATGCCCGCGCCGATCGCTGCCGCAATCGGCTCCTCGATGATCTTAACATCACGCGCACCTGCCTGGAATGTCGCATCTTCTACGGCTTTTTTCTCTACTTCGGTAACACCGCTCGGCACGCATACGCTGATGATCGGCTTGCGAAGATTATGTCTGCCGACTGCCTTGCGGATGAAATACCGCATCATTTTCTCAGTCACTGTATAGTCAGAGATAACACCCTGGCGCAGCGGACGGACTGCTACGATATTGCCCGGTGTACGACCAAGCATTTCACGCGCTTCTGACCCGATCGCCTTGATCTTGTTGCTGTCTCTGTCAAACGCAACCACGGAGGGCTCTTTCAATACAACGCCCTTTCCCTTCACATATACCAGAATACTGGCGGTACCCAGATCAATACCAATATCTGTAGATGCTGCCATAAAACAATCCTCCAAATCTATATCCCATAGAATACGTAGTCCGGCATCCATTCCTCCGCAAAACGCATTCTAAACAAAATTGATTTTCTGCCCACTTCTGCCTTTTACAATCAGAGTGAGCAAGAAATATTATAGCAGAACGGAGAATTTTGAAAAGCCCTTTTTTCTGACGTAATTTTGAAACATTTGTAAAATTTCCGTAATGATTTTACCTGGCAAACAAATGCTTGGGCTTACTCAATATGCATACTACTACATATAGAAAAATCCTGTTTGTAACTACGTTAAGTATTTTTTCAGGAACTGCCCTGTATAGGATGCTTCACATTCCGTGATCTCTTCCGGCGTGCCGGTCGCAATGACGGTTCCGCCGCCATCCCCGCCTTCAGGTCCCATATCAATGATGTAGTCTGCTGCCTTGATCACATCAAGATTATGCTCGATCACGACAACCGTATTCCCGCCTTCCGTCAGCCTGTGCAGGATGTTTACCAGTTTGTGTACATCTGCAAAATGCAGACCGGTCGTGGGCTCATCCAGAATATAGATCGTCTTTCCGGTGCTTTGTCTGGAAAGCTCTGTTGCAAGCTTAATCCTTTGTGCTTCGCCACCCGAAAGGGTCGTCGAAGGCTGTCCAAGCCTGATATAAGAAAGGCCGACATCGTAAAGTGTCTGGATCTTCTTTTTGATCAACGGAATATTGTCAAAGAACCCGAGTGCCTCTTCGACCGTCATGTCCAGGACATCAAAAATGTTCTTGCCTTTATAATGTACATCCAGTGTTTCGCGGTTATACCGTTTTCCATGGCAGACTTCACAAGGCACATAAACATCCGGAAGAAAATGCATCTCAATCTTGATGATGCCGTCACCGGCGCATGCCTCGCATCTGCCGCCTTTGACATTAAAAGAGAAACGCCCCTTTTTGTAGCCGCGTGCTTTTGCTTCTGCTGTCGTCGCAAACAGATCACGGATCCTGTCGAACACCCCTGTATATGTTGCCGGATTGGAACGGGGTGTGCGCCCGATCGGCGACTGATCGATACAGATGACTTTATCCAACTGTTCCTGACCTGTAATGCCATCACTTTTTCCGGGAATCGTGCGCGCACGGTTCAGATCCCGTTCTAAGGTTTTATATAAGATTTCATTGATCAGTGAGCTTTTGCCGGATCCGGATACGCCCGTTACACAGGTAAAAACCCCTACCGGAATATCGACATCAATGTTTTTCAGATTATTCTCTCTCGCGCCATGAACCGTCACAAAGCCTTTTGGCGTCCTCCTGGTCTCCGGAACCGGTATTTTCAGTCGCCCGGACAGGTAATCTCCTGTGATCGACTCTTTGCAGTTCATGATGTCTTCTGCAGTTCCCACCGCAACGACTTCGCCGCCATGTTCCCCTGCACCCGGTCCGATGTCTACGATATAGTCGGCTTGGCGCATCGTGTCTTCGTCATGTTCAACAACAACCAGTGTATTGCCCAGATCCCGCAACTTGCGAAGCGATGCCAGGAGCTTATCATTATCTCTCTGATGCAGTCCGATACTCGGTTCATCCAAAATATACGCTACACCGACCAGACCGGATCCGATCTGCGTCGCGAGACGGATCCGCTGTGCTTCTCCGCCCGACAGTGATCCTGTCGCTCTGGTCAGTGTCAGATAATCCAACCCGACCTCTTTCAAAAAGCTGACACGTGAACGAATCTCCTTTAACACCTGCGCACCGATCAGCTGCTGCTGTTTTGTCAAAGGCAGATCCTGCAGAAAATCATACAGATCCCGCACTGACATTGACGTGATCTCGTAAATGTTTTTATCTGCGATCGTCACTGCAAGTGATTCCGGCTTCAACCGCCTGCCGCCACAAGCATTGCAGGGCGTAATGCGCATATAGGATTCATATTCCTGTTTCATCCGCTCTGAACTGAACTCACGATACCGACGCTCTTCGTTTCGGATCAAACCTTCAAATGCAATATCATAAACACCCACACCACGCTGTCCGCGATAGTGGACTTTTACTTTTTTACCATCTGTTCCATACAGGAACATCTTCCGGATATCTGCAGGCAGATCCCGGTACGGTGTATCCATAGAAAAGCCATACTCACTTGCAAGCGCATCCAGGATCGCATAGGAAAAGCTGCCTTTGTCCTTAGAGGAAGCCCATCCCGGCGCCACAACACAGCCCTCTTTAAAAGACAGGGATTTGTCCGGGATCATCAGATCCTCATCAAACTCCATTTTATAGCCGATGCCGGCACAGACCGGGCATGCACCAAAAGGATTGTTAAAAGAGAAGCTGCGCGGCTCGATCTCATCAATGCTGATGTTGCAGTCCGGGCATGAAAAGCTCTGTGAAAAATGCAGTTCTTCTTCACCGATCACATCCACCGTCAGCAAACCGTCCGAAAGCTTTAACACACTTTCGATCGAATCTGCCAGACGACGCTCGATGCCCGGCTTTACGACCAGGCGGTCAACAACGATATCAATGTTATGCTTGATGTTTTTTTCAAGCTTGATCTCTTCGGTCAGCTCATATGCATTTCCATCAATACGCACACGTACATAACCGCTCTTTTTCGCCTGCTCAAGTACCTTTTCATGACGTCCTTTCCGCCCGCGTACGACCGGCGCGAGCAGCTGGATCTTTGTCTTTTCCGGCAGCTGCATGATCACATCAGTCATCTGGTCCGCAGACTGACGGCTGATCTCTTTTCCGCAGTTTGGGCAATGCGGGATGCCTGCGCGCGCATAGAGAAGACGGAAATAATCATAGATCTCCGTCACCGTACCAACCGTCGAACGGGGATTGCGGTTCGTGCTCTTTTGATCGATCGAGATCGCCGGCGACAGCCCCTCAATTTTTTCTACGTCCGGCTTCTCCATCTGTCCCAGGAACTGACGTGCATAAGAAGACAGCGATTCCATATAGCGGCGCTGTCCCTCTGCATAGATCGTATCAAATGCAAGTGATGACTTGCCCGAACCGGAAAGACCGGTCAGAACGACAAACTCATCCCTTGGAATATCAATGCTGATGTTTTTTAAATTGTGCTCCTTTGCACCTCGGATTTTGATTAGCTTTTTTTCTTTCATGGGTAATATCCTAGCACAGTTCCTGACATTATTCAAGAACAAATGTTCGATTTTTACATTAGCTTTTTCAACTCAATCATCTGGTCACGCAGTACTGCGGCCGTCTCGAAATCGAGCTCTGCGGCTGCACGCTGCATCTTCTTTGTAACGTCTTTAATGAGCTTCTCAAGCTCTTTCTTACTCATGGACTCCGGATCTTTTGCAAATACAAGATCCTCTTTTGCTGCCTTCTTGGAAATGCTGATCAGATCGCGGACCGCTTTCTTGATGGTCTGCGGTGTGATGCCGTTTTCCTCATTGTAAGCCTGCTGCAGCTTCCGGCGTCTGTTGGTCTCATCGATCGCAGTCTTCATCGAATCGGTGATCGTATCAGCATACATAATAACATGACCGTCACTGTTACGCGCCGCACGGCCGATCGTCTGGATCAGCGATGTCGCGGAACGTAAGAAGCCCTCTTTATCTGCGTCCAAAATGGCAACCAGAGAGATCTCCGGAATGTCCAGGCCTTCCCGGAGCAGGTTGATGCCGACCAGCACATCAAAGACATCCAGGCGCATATCCCGGATGATCTGCGCACGTTCCAGTGTATCGATATCCGAATGCAGATACTTCACCCGGATGCCGACCTCCCGCATATACTGTGTAAGGTCTTCCGCCATCCGCTTTGTCAGTGTTGTGACGAGTACTTTATTGCCGGCTTCCGCTTCTTTTCTGACCTCCGCGATCAGATCATCGATCTGCCCCTCGACAGGACGTACATCAACCTTCGGATCCAGCAGACCGGTCGGACGGATGATCTGTTCCGTCCGCAAAAGCTCATGCGCCTCTTCATAGTCACCCGGTGTTGCGGATACAAACAGCATCTGATCGATCTTGCCCTCAAACTCCTGGAAATCCAGCGGCCGGTTATCCAGTGCCGACGGCAGGCGGAAGCCATAATCCACCAATGTTGTCTTCCTGGAACGGTCGCCGAAATACATGCCCCGTACCTGTGGAATCGTGATATGCGACTCATCTACCATGATCAGAAGATCTTCCGGGAAATAGTCGATCAGTGTATAAGGCGGCGTACCCGGCGCAAATCCTGCCAGGTGTCTGGAGTAGTTTTCGATTCCGGAGCAAAAGCCGGTCTCGCGCAGCATCTCGATATCAAAATTGGTTCGCTCCGCGATCCGCTGTGCTTCGAGCAGGCGGTCTTCACTCTTAAAGAATTTCACACGCTCTTCGAGCTCCGCCTCGATTGTCTTTGACGCCTCTAAAATCCGATCCGGCGGCACGACGTAATGCGATGCCGGAAAGATCGCAACATGCTTTAACTCTGACTTCATCTCTCCCGTCAGTACGTCGATTTCAGAAATGCGATCGATCTCATCCCCGAAAAACTCGATCCGGATCGCCGTATCTCCACGATCAGCCGGAAAAACCTCCAGCACATCGCCACGCACACGGAAGGTACCACGATGAAAATCCATATCATCGCGGAAATACTGCATATCGGTCAGTTTGTGAATGACCTCGTCACGATCACGTTCCATGCCCGGCCGAACAGATACACACATGTTCTGATAATCCACCGGACTTCCCAGACCGTAAATGCAGGATACACTCGAGATGATCACCACATCGCGGCGTTCGGAAAGCGCTGCTGTTGCAGACAGGCGCAGCTTGTCGATCTCGTCATTGATCGCAGAATCTTTTTCAATATAGGTGTCAGACGAAGGCACGTAGGCTTCCGGCTGATAATAATCATAGTAAGAAACAAAATATTCAACCGCGTTTTCCGGAAAAAACTCCTTAAACTCCCCGTAAAGCTGCGCGGCCAGTGTTTTGTTATGTGAAATGATCAGCGTCGGACGGTTCAACTGCTCGATCACGTTTGCCATCGTAAACGTCTTGCCGGAGCCCGTCACGCCAAGCAGGGTCTGAAACTGGTTTCCTTCTTTGAACCCGCGCACGAGTTCTTCGATCGCACGCGGCTGATCACCGGTTGGTTTATAATCTGAATGCAGGACAAAATGATCCATCTGTGTCCTCCCTTCCGTATTGATCCAATGCCTATCG
Organism: Lachnospiraceae bacterium; assembly: GCA_015057865.1. Classification (GTDB taxonomy): domain Bacteria; phylum Bacillota; class Clostridia; order Lachnospirales; family Lachnospiraceae; genus SY8519. Next base: position 17,921 of record SVDH01000015.1, on the reverse strand, counting down.
TTGAATCAACAGTATAACGTAATAAGAGAGCTGTTTCCAGCTCTCTTACAAAGTTTATTTTCTTCCGCAGCACTGCTTGTATTTCTTGCCGCTGCCGCACGGACACGGATCGTTCGGATAGATCTTCTTATCGGAACGTGTCTTGGTCTTCGGCAGGGAATCGTCCGTCTTGTTCGTGGAGACCGGTTTTGCAACCTCTTCTCTCTCCACCGGCTCTGCCAGCTGTGCATGATACATCAGACGGATCGTATCCTCATTGATGTTCTGGATCATCTCATCGAACATATCAAAACCTGCCATCTTATACTCGACAAGCGGGTTTCTCTGACCATATGCAGTCAGGCCGATGCCCTCACGCAGGATCTCCATGTTGTCAATGTGGTCCATCCATTTTCTGTCAATGACCTTCAGAAGCACAACGCGCTCCAACTCACGGATCTGTTCCGGATCCGGCATTTCTGCCGCGCGGTCTTCATAAAGCTGATGCGCACGCTCTGTCAAAAGCTCTGTCGCATCTGCACCGCTCTGCAGATCTTTCTCTGAAAGCGGACGCACCGGGATGATCGGATACAGGCGTCTGCCAAGTCTGTTCAGATCGACATCATACGGGCTGTCATCTTCCGGCGCACACTTTGCAACCGTTGCCGCAATATAGTCATCGATCATCTTTGTGATGACCGGGTGCATGTCTTCGCCGTTCAGAACGCGGCGGCGCTCATCATAAATGATCTCACGCTGGTCATTCATAACCTGATCATAATCAAGCAGGTTCTTACGGATACCGAAGTTATTGCCCTCGATCTTCTTCTGCGCATTCTCTATGGACTTGGTCAGAAGCTTGTGATGGATCTCCTCACCGTCCGGCAGTGCATTGAAGACAGTCATCAGCTTTTCGGAACCAAACAGACGCATCAGGTCATCTTCCAGGGAAATATAGAATCTGGATTCTCCCGGATCTCCCTGTCGGCCGGAACGACCGCGCAGCTGGTTGTCGATTCGTCTGGACTCGTGGCGTTCCGTACCGATGATCTTTAAGCCGCCGGCTGCTCTTGCCTCGTCATCCAGCTTGATATCGGTACCACGGCCGGCCATATTGGTCGCGATCGTAACCGCGCCGTGTACACCTGCCTGTGCTACGATCTCCGCCTCCTGCTTATGGAACTTCGCATTCAATACGTTATGCTGAATACCGCGGCGGCCAAGCATTTTGCTGATTAACTCAGATGTGTCGATGTTAATCGTACCGACCAGAACCGGCTGTCCGGTCGCATGTGTCTCTTCGATCTCACGGACAACTGCTTCGAATTTTTCTTTCTGCGTTTTATAAACCACATCCTCGTGATCCTTACGGATCATCGGACGGTTGGTCGGGATCTCGATAACGTCCATGCCATAGATGTCACGGAACTCTTTTTCCTCTGTCAGAGCGGTACCGGTCATACCGGCCTTTTTCTCATATTTGTTGAAAAAGTTCTGGAACGTGATCGTCGCAAGAGTCTTGCTCTCACGTTTGACCTTGACATGTTCTTTTGCTTCGATCGCCTGATGGAGACCGTCGGAATAACGACGCCCCGGCATGATACGTCCGGTGAATTCATCAACGATCAGGATCTCATCCTCGTTTACCACGTAATCCTGATCACGATGCATCAGACTGTGCGCACGCAGTGCCAGAATGATGTTGTGCTGGATCTCCAGATTCTCCGGATCCGCAAGGTTCTCGATTCTAAAGAACTTCTCAACCTTTTTCACACCGTCCTGTGTCAGGTTGACGGTCTTTTCTTTTTCGCTGACGATGTAGTCGCCGGTCTCCTCGATCTCGATACCCATGATGGCATCCATCTTGGAAAACTCCTGACTGGCCTCTCCGCGTACCATCTGGCGGGCAAGGATATCACAGGCTTCATAAAGTCTTGTGGACTTGCTGCTCTGTCCTGAAATGATCAGCGGTGTACGTGCCTCGTCGATCAGGATCGAGTCCACCTCATCGATGATAACAAAGTTCAGATCGCGCTGTACGAGCTGTTCTTTGTAAATAACCATATTATCACGAAGATAGTCAAAACCGTCCTCATTGTTGGTCACATAAGTGATGTCACAGCCATATTGCTCCTGACGCTCTTCACTCTTCATATCATTTAAGATACAGCCGACCGTCAGTCCCAGGAATCGATGCACCTGACCCATCTCGTCCGCATCACGCTGTGCCAGATAATCATTGACCGTAACGATATGGACGCCTTTTCCCTCGAGCGCATTTAAGTAAGCCGGGCAGGTTGCGACAAGAGTCTTACCTTCACCGGTCTTCATTTCCGCGATACGGCCCTGATGCAGTACGATACCGCCCATCAGCTGAACCGGGAAATGCTCCATATGAAGCACACGTCTGGCCGCCTCACGGACAACTGCAAATGCCTCCGGAAGAATATCATCCAGCGTCTCTCCGTTTGCCAGACGCTCCTTAAACCACGGCGTTTTCGCCTGAAGTTCTTCGTCAGAAAGCGCCATCATCTCATCCCGCATGCCCTCGATCTTTTTGACAAGCGGCGCGATGCGCTTTAATTCATGATCACTGTGTGATCCGAACATTTTTTCAAATACACTCATTCGTTTTCCTCTAGATTTATTTACTGAAGCATCATACGGTCGTTTGCAAATTCCTCACCGCTGACTTCTGTAAACTTCTGCAGAAGATCAGATACTTCCAGCTTTTCTTTTTCTTCGCCGCGGACATCATAAATGATCCGTCCATCATTCATCATGACCAGACGGTTGCCCATACGGATCGCGTCACGCATGTTATGGGTTACCATCAATGTGGTCAGATTATTCTCTCCGACGATCTCATTGGTCAGTTCAAGTACCTTTGCGGCTGTCTTTGGGTCAAGCGCTGCTGTATGCTCATCCAGAAGCAATACTCTCGGGCGCTGTAATGTCGCCATCAAAAGCGTGATCGCCTGACGCTGCCCGCCGGACAGAAGGCCAACTTTTGTAGACAGGCGGTCTTCCAGACCAAGTCCGAGCGTCGCAAGCTTTTCTCTGTAAATGGCTTTTTCCTTAACCGGAAGTCCCCATTTTAACCCAAAGCGTTTTCCTCTTCTGTATGCAAGCGCAAGGTTCTCCTGCAGCTCCATATCAGCCGCCGTACCAAGCATCGGATCCTGGAACACACGACCCAAATACTTCGCGCGCTTGTAATCCGGCTCACCGGTTACATCCTGACCATCGATGGTGATCCTTCCTTCATCCACCGGATACACACCCGCCACCATGTTCAGCATGGTCGATTTGCCGGCACCGTTACCGCCGATGACGGTGATGAAGTCGCCCTCTTCCATTTCCAGGTTCAGACCCTTTAATGCTACCTTTTCGTTAATGGTTCCTTTATTAAAGGTTTTATAAACGTTTTCTATCTTTAACATTATCTTTTCCCTCCTGCTTTCCGGAAGGAAGCTTTCTTCTTTCCTGACAAATACGGCACAGCAAGGAAGATCGCCACGACGATCGCTGAGAACAGCTTCATATCGTCTGACGGGAAGCCAAGCCACAAGACGACGGTGATAACAATATAGTAAATGATCGCGCCGATGATAACGAATGTCATCTTACCGACAAAGTTCAGCCGTTTTCCGAAAATGGACTCGCCAAGGACAAGTCCTATGATCACGGCGGCCAGGCCGATAACGATCGCACCTCGTCCCATGTTAACGTCTGAGTTACCCTGATACTGTGCGATCAGTCCGCCTGCAAGACCAACCAGTGCGTTGGACAGGATCAGACCAACCACGATAACTTTCTTCGTGTTGATACCCTGCGCATTTGCCATGGCCTGATTACAGCCTGTCGCGCGCAATGTCGTACCGTACTCGGTTCCCATGAACCAGTAGGTCGCCGCCATAATGACAAGGTTGAATATCACTGCCACCAGGATCGCTTTCGGGATGAAACGCAGTGAAATGATCAGATGATACTGGTCTACGCTGACCGCCTGATTCGACCGTCCCATGATATTTAAGTTGATCGAGTATAGCGCGATCTGCGAAAGGATTCCAGCAAGGATCGCCGGGATTCCCAGTGTCGTATGGAAAAATCCTGTCAAAAGTCCTGCTGCCGCACCGACCAGTGTCGCGATGATCATCGCCACCGATGCAGGCATACCTGCCAGGATACACATAACTGCCGTCGCGCCGCCGGTTGCAAGCGTACCGTCAATCGTCAAGTCCGGGATGTCCAGAACTTTAAATGTAATAAATACACCAATACCTACAATTCCCCAGAGCAGACCCTGTGCGAACGCACCCGGGAGTGCACGGAAGAGGGCCAATGGATCAAGGCCCGCCATTACTACCAATGCCATCTGTCAATCTCCTAATACTAATGTTGCACATATACTAAGGCAGGTTCGTTGTTACCCCACCATAACTTAAAACAGTCATTCTAAAATATTATAAAATCCACCTCTGTTTGTCAAGGTTCGCAAACCTTTAAACGATAAATAACGTTGGCATCGAGCGCTCGTTTACTTCACTGATGATCGCGCTTCCGACAGCCTGTCTGTGGAAGATTCCCCCGAACTGACCGTTGAAAACATATAACCCCGTCATGTTGATATGGTCACGGAATCCCTCATAAAGATCATCCGCCTGCATACTGTGCGGACGGGCCGCCTCGAAGAGTTCCTGTTTCTTTTCCTCTGCTGTCTCTTCTTCCTCATGTCCCTCTTCAAACGGTTTGACATCTGAGCCGTCCTGCAGCTTGAATTCATGCGGGTAGGGACGGACATCGATGTTGGTCGTCTTTTCATATGGATAGAGTGCCTGGATAATGTACTGCTGTGCGGCACATTTTTTCAGGATTTCCTCCCACATTTCCTCCGGCACATCCGGCCCCGTATAGATTCCGCCGCAGCAATAGGAGTCTTCCGGCTTTAAGATCCAACGGTCTTTGTCTTTTAAAAACTCCTGATAATTATCCTCGCTGACCACTGCCGTATACGGGAAATGCTGTTTGATAAAATCATTTTCCTCATCGGTCATGATCTTTGCCGTTTCCGGCAAATGCAGTGCCACGGAAAACATCTTATTATGAACAACCTGCGTACAGAAGGACCCCATCAGACAGACGTTCTGATCTTTGACTGCCTGGATGAAATCCTGTACCTCATCAAAATACTTGATGATATCTGTCGTCACCGCGCGCCGCAGGATCAGATCAACCTGCATGCCTGACGGCGTGTAAAGATGTCCGTTTCGATACTGCAGATTTCTGATATCACAGACCACTGCGCGATGGCCTTCTCTGCGGAACCGTCTTGCAAACTCACTCCACTCCGCATAGGATGATCCGTCATAGACAAAATCTACGATCGCGATATTCGGATTCTCCACCTTTTTCTCATAAGTTTCGTAAAGCTTTAAGATCTCGCAGACGCAGCACTCGAGCGGGTCGAAATAGGTCATATCATACTGCTCTAACAGTTCCTGGTAAACCGCATTGTAGTCCATCGAGGTGAACAGTTCATTCTGGCGGTTCATCGCACCGGTTCCGTCTGCATTGATCTCGCAGAATCCAAAACTCCTGTCTTCCTCATGATAGAAGATATCAAATCTGCCCTGCGGGAAATAGCTGTCATACAGGTTCGGGATACAGATCAGCTCCTCGATCTCTTTCGGAAATCCGAAGATTTTTCTATACTCCGGATCTTCGATGTAATGCTTGATCACTTTCTCGACGATCCCGTAGCTGACACGCAGGATCTCCTGAAAATGCTCCAGCGTCTCAGCATCATATACCTTCGGCAGATAAGACGTTTCAACGATCTCACCTGCTCTGGTAAAGGAAGCGTGATCCAGAAAATACGCCTGCTCCTTCGCTGCCGCGCGATGAAGTTCCTCGTTCATCACTACCAGATTTCTCATTTCTTTTTCTAACATAGCGTGGTCCTTTCTTTATTCCACTCACAGCTCAAACGAAAACTCCACATTCCCGAGCTCTCTGTTTTTATAATCCATCAGCACTGCCATGGCCTCGCGGTGGCCGGCCAGGTTGAGTGACTCGATCAGTCCATCAATGTTGTCTCTGTTAAAGAACCCCAGCTCACTCATCCACTGCAATGTCATGAGTTCTCCGCGTTCACCAAGCTGATCGACAAAGAATGACAGCTTTTCTTCAATCCTGCCGCGAAGATACTGCGCGGTCTCTTCTGACAGGTCTTTCGGGTAATGCAGCCTGTAAATGCACATCTTTGCTTTTTCTACATTCAATGCATCATCTTTCAGGACACGGTCATAATAGAAAAAGTCATATAACTTGTCATTTTGCCCGAATCCTTCGAGCACCTGCTTTAATACATATGCATGCTCGGAAGGAAAATACATGGAAAACCCAAATGCCTGGAAATCCACTTCATTTATGGGGCAGTCCAGAAATGCATCCGGATAGATCTTCTCAACCGTCTTCGGGATCGTGATCTGCTCCACTTTACTTTTAATAAATGCGCCTCTTCCAACCACATGGATCGCGTCTCCCAAAACCAGATCATGTTTTCGTCCGAGATACTTGATCAGTTCAATTCCGCCGTCTGGAAGGCGCTTGTAAACGCCGCTTTCATCTGTAAAGAAAACCGGGTTATCTTCCGCGATCGTGATCTTGTAAATACCTCGTCCTTTCGCAAAGTGACTCTTCGGATTGGACAAAACGCCTTCGTCCATATCAACCAGCGAAGCCGGCAATGTGATCCGCTCCAGCATATCCTGACTTTCAAACGCATCATTTGCGATCGTGGTCACACCGTCCGGAACAATATACTCTTTGAGTTCCACGCCCGTCAGGATCGTCTCGAGTGAAATGCCCTCATCCGGGTAGCATTTCCGAAACAGCGCCTTATCATCCGTGTAATACCACGGGTTCTCCGGCGCGATTTCAAGTGTCAACCCCAACTCTGCCGGCTCCTCGATCCGGCGGACCGTAGACGGAATCTCCAATGCTTCCATCTGCGTCGCGATCAGGAACTCTCTGCCAAGCTCTTCAACGCCTTCGGCGATCACAAAATCGGTCAGGCTCATGCAAAACTCACAGGCATACGGTTCGATGACCCGAAGCGTGGAGGGTGTCACGATCCGCTCGATGTCCATACCGTTTTCATAAAATGCATGGCTCCCCAGAATGCGCACAGGCTCCCCGCCGATCTCGGAAGGCAGGATGACTTCCGTCTCAGACCCGACATACTTTGTCAAACGGATGCCACTTGCAGTCTGCTCATAAAGGAATCCCTCTATTGCCATCATATCAACAGGCTCTCCTCGATCTCTTCATTCTGCGTCAGTTTTTCGAGTTCGTCCATCAGTGCGCGGTTACGCTCATAGAGCAGGAATTTCTTATTATATTGATAGTACAGGTCACATCCATGCTCCGCGATGAAACGCGCGCTGCTGTAGTTGACCGTAAGCTCTGTGACGAGCACGAGCATCTCGTTACCGTCGCCAAAATTCTCTTCCGCAAACCGGAAGATGTTCTCAAGATATCTGCTGATCTTCTTCGCGTCTTCCCGCATGATCTCCACACGTGATGCAAATTCTGTCTGAATCACTGCGAATGCCGCTTCGTTCGTGTCTGCTGCCGCCAGGCGGATTTTCTGGGATGTCTCACGCGCAAAACGTACCATGTACTGCCATTTTCTGCGCTCTGCACCGCTTAAGCCGTTTGCTGCTTCAAGGCGGTCCATATTGGCCTTCCATTCATCAATCTTTTCGGAAAGCAGGCCTCTCGCATCTGTTTCTGCGTCCCCTGCAAGTGCTGCCTTGATCTCCTTTAAATGCGGCATGAGCTCTTTTAACGCATCCTCCAGCTCGATGTTCTCTCTGATCTGCGGGAGGACAGCCTCAAGCAGAAGTCCCATGATCGAGATCCGCTCATCAAACGTCGCATTCTTGGCACGCTTGTTAACAGCATGTCCTGCTGTTCCTTCAAGGATCTCGTTGATCTTATAATCGGTCCGGTATTTATTGTACAGTTCATAATATGCCGCAAACTCACCGGTGATCCGCTTGTTTCTTAAATACTGTGCCACAAGCGTCTGATCTACCTCAAAACCGTTCTCCTCATAGAGCGTGATCGCTTCGGAAAGATCCTCCCAGCCACGGGCCGTAACATAGTTTCTGCCATCAACTGTATTCTCAATCTGATAAAAATCTTCCTTTTTGATATCCAGGAACGTCAGGATCGCCTGATGAAGACCCTTTTTCTGTGCATAGATCTTCCACGCATCATAATCAGGCTCTACCTCCAGAACCTTCAAACGGTCCATCGTCACCACGTCAAACTCACGTACAGAGCGGTTAAACTCCGGCGGGTTTCCCGCTGTCACAATAACCCACCCACGCGGCACACGATGGTTTCCGAAGATCTTGTACTGCAAAAACTGAAGCATTGACGGTCCCAGAGTTTCCGAAACGCAGTTGATCTCATCCAGGAAAAGAATCCCCTCTTTCTTGCCGCTCTTTTCCATGTTTTCATAGATCGACGCAATGATCTCGCTCATCGTATAGCGGGAAACATCAAACTTCTCTTCCCCATATTCCCTTGAAACGATAAACGGCAGACCAAGCGCACTCTGACGCGTATGATGCGTCATGGAATACGTCACAAGAGAGATGTTTAATTCTCTTGCGATCTGCTCCATGATCGCGGTCTTTCCGATGCCGGGCGCACCCAGCAGGAAAATCGGGCGCTGTCTCTCAAGCGGAATCCTGTAATTGCCGTACTCATCTTTCATCAGATAGATCCGTACGGATTTTTCAATTTGCTCTTTTGCTTCCTGAATGGTCATCATAAGTTTTATCCTCTTCCTACACAATAATCGTCTCCTGCAGATCCTCATCCTTCAGCACAAGCTTGATCGCCCAGGACGGGATCTCCGGGATACCGAATCCTTCTTTTACAAAAACAAATGCAGTCTTATATGGCGGCATCTTTTCCGGGAAAATGCCCATGCCGTCCGTGAAATAGATCAGGCCCTTCAGATCCGTCAGCTCACGGTTTTTGATCAGCTCCTCCACATGTGCAAACACCGGCCGGAAATCCGTACCGCCAAATCCCTTGATCTCGATATTATCCCGGTATTCTTCAAACTCCTCCGGACAGGTGATCTTCACATCCGTCTGGATCTTGCTGTCACACTGAATGATATGGATGTTGACATCATGAAAAAAGCTTTTGGTCGACATCAGAATCGAATAGGTCTTATCCAGAAATGCCTGCACCGTCGCACCCTGACAGGACCCGGAAGTGTCGATCGCGATCACAAAATCATGAATCTTTTTCTCATCCTGATATTCCAGCGGCTCGACCAGCGGCATATTCCCGTAAAGGTCCATTCCATAGGTATAATAAATGTAGTCGAATTCTTCCTGATTGATCTGCATCTCTTCACTGGTGATCGCAAACTTCTTTAAGAATTCCTCATAGTTGTACCGGTCTTTTGTGACGCCCTCTAAATTTTCAGACATCGAACCCGGTGCCATTCCGCGGTTTTTCTCAAACACCTGCACATCCAGCTGCACGCTGATGCCCAGCTCTTTCCACTCCTGGCTGATCTTATTCATGCCGGGATGCGGGTTTTTCGGAAACATTTTCCGCACCTGCTGGAGGCTGTCAAGGATCCAGAATCCGTGCAGATCCTGTTTGAACAGGAACGCCTGATCCATAAGCCGTTCCGCTTCCTCAGGATGCAGGAAAAAGAAATGGTACAGATTCTCAGCCGTCAGCCGGCCCGCCTTTGCCTTGATCTGCGCTAAGGTCTGCCGCCTGCTCTTATCATCCGGCAGCATCACTTCCCTGATGCCCATTTCCAGGATCGTCTGTTCTACCGCCAGATCTGTCGCGAAATCCCAATATTTGCTTTCCAGCTTTTCATATTCAAACGGATGCCGGAACAGACAATGCAGGACCTGATGCAGCCAGATGCGCTGCAGCCGGCCTTTTTCCTGACGGAACAGGCGCAGTACAACATCCTTATTACAATAGATCTGATGCCCGTCCGTACCGATCCCTTTTGGAATCTCCCCTTCCTCCAAGTCAAAATGCTCATAAAAAACAACCGGCATCTTTAGTAATGCACGGTTAAAAAAGGGCATCTTAACCACGAGATCATCCCGTACATAATCGAGGATCTCGCCTGCAAGCCGCTCTTTATTCTGTTCTCTTTCTTCCTTAGTCATAGCCATAGTATCATTCTACAAGAAAAGCGGACTTCGTCAAGTGTATAACTGGTGTCAAACCCATGCAAAACCACCATATCTGTCCTGTTTTTAGACAGAAAACATCAAATATGGTAATATGATATTCATGTAAACGATCATTACACTTTATTGATCCGAGGTTATATTATATGAAAAAAAACAGACGTGATCAGTTTTTTTCTGTTTTTCAATTGACTGCAGGCTCTCTGCTGGCCGCATTTGCACTGGAAGAATTTCTTGTGCCAAACAATATCTTTGATGGCGGTGTTGTCGGTGTCAGCATGATCCTGCACAATTTTCTGCCGGTTCCGCTGGGCCTCTTAACCGTGATCATAAACATCCCGTTTTTAATCTATGCAATGCTTCGCATCGGAAAACAGTTTTTGGGAAAAGCAGCCTATGCGATGATCCTGTTCTCCATATTGCTGGAAGCATTTAAAACCCTTCCTGAGATCACGGATGACCTGCTCCTTGCCACCGTTTTCGGCGGCGTATTACTGGGCGTCGGCGTCGGCATGGTACTGCGTGGTGGCGGATGTCTTGACGGCACGGAGATCGTCGGCATTTTCGTTAACCGGAAATTCTCCTTTTCTGTCGGAAAGACAGTCCTTTTGATCAACATCGTGATCTATGCCATAGCAGGCGCTTTATTCGGATTGGATAAAGCACTGTATTCCGTTTTGATGTATTTTATCACGTCACGCATCATCGATGCGGTCCAGACCGGTATGGATCAGGCAAAGGCACTTCAGGTGATCACAGAAGAAGGTGAAAAGATCGCCGATGCCATTTATGAAAACTTTGGCCGGACGGTCACCTTCATCCGCGGAGAAGGACTGATCAGCGGCACAAAAAAAGACATCCTGTACTGCGTCATCACACGTGCGGAAATCTATGAATTCCGCAAACTGATCCGTAGCATGGATGTCAGCGCATTTATTACCGTAACCGATGTATCCGAGATCATCGGCAATCATGTAAAATCTCCTAAACACTAGCCTGTTTTCTCATGCATATACGATCTCTGTCCGTCGGAACACCGAATACAGCCGCATTATGCCTGCATAGATCAGGCCGGCACTAAAGATATACACGATCATATCTGTCGACCGGATAAAGACAATACAGAACAATGCCATCAAAAGATTGACCACGCCGTAAACCATTGACAGTTTCCATGATGATGCGCCTTCGAGCTTTGCCTGTCTGCCTTTTAACGCAGCTACCGCTCCTGCAAGCGCATGGATGATCACAATGTAAAGAATCAAATAAATCTTTGATCTGTCAACGAATGTGGAGGTAAACAACCCGAGATCCAGCAAAATAAGACCGCGAAACAGGATCCGCTTTCCCCCGACCATAAATCTGGACATCGTAAAATAATAGATCAGCGTACGAAGGCCTGAAATGGTAAAGGAAACACTGATGATCAAAGCAGCCAGTTGATATCCCCGTTCCGGCAGGCTCATCATAAAGATACTGATCACGATTGTGATCGTCGCAATAACGATATTTTGTATTCGCTGAAAGCTACTCATGTGCGTCTCCTCTTCCTGCCTCTTCAATCAGCTTGAAGTAATCTCTGATGCCTTTCAATCCATGCTGATTATAGTCGATGGAAATCCCTGCCAGCCGGTTTCCTGATTTATAGATCTTATTCGTCACCATACTTTTTTGTGCAAGTGCCGCAAGGATAAACTGTCCCAGTACCGTGCCGTCTTTTCCCTTTCGCTCTGCATGCATATATTCTGCCTGACATTGGTCCTGATCGAAATCCGGAATCGTCTGCCCTGACAATGCTTCTCCAAGATCCTTCCAGTCAGCACTTGCATCGAGCTGTCTCTTTTTCAGGATCTCATGGATCCTTTCTTCCCAGGGTGCAACAGAAACGGTATCATAAGTATCTTTTTCAAAGACATCTGTTATCCCGCGCAGGTATTTGAGGGCATAGACCATCTGTGTAAAAGCGCTGTAATAATCCGCCGGATTGTCTTTGATGATCTCTGCATATTGTCCCCATGAAGGAAGATATTTGTATCGGATAAAACTATAGTCAGGCAAATGTCCAGCTCGCCCATGTCCGAGATTCATGATCGAATTTTCATTTCCCTGATAGAGACTGTTGACGTAGATGCTTTGCTTGATGTCATCACCCTTAAGCGGGTTATTGATAAACGAAACCTGCCGCTCGGTCTCCCCTTCTTCTGTAGCAATAAGTTCAAAAAAATAATAATCCGTATTGTTGATCACAAGAGACGGCGTACCGGCAAAATACCGGTGTGCCCAGGTGTCTGCCAGCACATGCATCGCGATTCCGGCAGCCTGCAGGCTTTTCCCTTTTGCCAGATGAACGGTATCGACCAGGAGGTCGCTGTTGACATCACAGATCAAACGATATTTGTTTTTATAAATCCTGGGCCTTTTCGGAATTTCCGCATAAAGATTTCCGGGCAGAAAATGAAATGATGCCCAGATTCTCGTAATATTCTGAAGTCCTAAAAGATCCGCTCTGGTATCTGCAAGCTCCAGCTGCTGCTGCGTTGTCACTGCTGCACGCGGCGCCTGTACCTTTGAAACAAAGGTTTCCGAGCAGCAATCCACCATCTGTGCACTGTAGGCAATTGCAAGACTCTCTTCGTGCGGATAGCCCGCCAGGTATGCAGCGCAGTATGTTGCATAATAATGAAAATCAATCTGCATGGCGGCTCCTTATCTTTACTTTTACAGACGCAACGATCAAATCAAGCAAAATGATCATCGATGTAATACTGATGATCAATGTGATGATGGAATCAAATGTTCTTTCTCCGGCTGCTGTAAACTGATACATGATCCCGGCTGTCGACAAAACATTAAGGAGCAGAAGGATCACTGCTGCTCCGACATATACAATATTTGTTCTTTTCCCAAGTCCGGCATTTCTTGCCGAAAGCCCTACAAAAAGACGCAGCAATAGATCCATAACCAGAACGATCACTACCATGATGTTAAAGACAAGTACCGAAATGGTCTGATCTGTCTGCTGTGAAAAATATGCAGGGTTTAAAAACCAGCTCAGGAGTGTTTTTGCAAAAGTCCAGAGTCCGAAAACGATGACTCCGTTTCCCAGAATAACAAGTGTATGCTGATCACGCCTGATCTTTTCCGGTACTTCACTCGCTCTCTCTAACGACATCTATGCCTCTTTTTCTCCGTCTTTTTCAGATAAGTTCTCTACATCTTCTACATCAACATCGATCCTGCCTGCCGCTTTTTTGACTTGTTTTTCCGCAAGCTCTGCAAGACTGACTACGGCCGCCAGTGCCGTCGCAGCCGCTGCCGCTGTTAAAGCTGCCGCTGCTACGATCAACAATCCTCTTCTTCCCATGATATGCCTCCTTCGCTGTATCACTCTTATATTATCCTTATTTTAAAAAAACGACACAAGAAAATCAACCAACAGCTGCATTTAAATCACCTTTCACCAACGACCTGTTGCATTTGTCACATGCATTTTCGCAGTAATCCAAAATCGTCCTGTCTTATTCGGAATCTGCATGAGGGTTTCCGCCCGAATCGAAATTTTTTGATAGAAATATTTTTTTTAAGGTAGTATAATTATCTCGAAACAATGAGATGCAAATAGCTATTGCATATGGGGGTACGATATGACACTTGATGCTTATTCAACAGTAAAAGACATGTTCTTAAACCACAGAAATCTGCTTGTTGCTCAGGCTAAGGCTGCTGGCAATATGACAGACGGCGAGATTGCTTCCATGTTCCAGGTACCGATTGATGAAGTAGCAAAGATTCAGGAACCTGAGATTGTTGCAGTTGAGAACCTTCCGAAATGGAACTGGGACAGACTGGATGGCAAATGGGACTAATCCCAATTTAAGTTTGAACAGTTTTTAAGCGCTTATTGAAAAACAGGATCAAGCCGATCGGCCTGATCCTGTTTTTTGTTTTTCTTTTATAAGAAACTGATCTCCTCAAACAGCGGCGTACTGAAGTACCGCTCTCCGGTATCCGGCAGGATCGTCAGGACGGTCTTGCCTTTGCCAAGTCTTCTTGCCAGTTTTAATGCCGCGCAGACATTTGTGCCACTTGATATACCGCACAGAATGCCTTCTTTTTTGGCAAGCTGCTGAGTCGTTAAAATCGCTTCTTCATCTGTCACAATGTGGATTTCTTTATAGATATCCGTATCCAGAACGTCCGGGATCAGGCCGTCACCGATGCCCATCTGCTGATGCGTGCCGACGCTGCCGCCCGAAAGGATCGCCGCATTCTGCGGTTCCACGGCACAAAGCAGGATGTCCGGCCACTTTTTCTTCAGAATCTGACCGACACCGGTCAAAGTACCGCCGGTACCGATACCGGAACAAAACGCATCGATCGGTTCATCCACCTGTTCCAGGATCTCCAGTGCTGTTCCTTCAATATGCGCCAACGGATTATCCGGATTGCTGAACTGGTTTGGCACAAATACACGAGGATCTTCCGCCGCCATCTTATTGGCCAGGGCAATGCATTTCTCAATGCATTCGCCGATATCATTATTGTCGTGGATCAGCTTGACTTCCGCTCCGTACTGTGAGACCAGCATCCGGCGCTCTTTACTGACAGAATCCGGCATGATGATGATCACGCGGTAGCCTTTAACCGCACCGACCAGTGCCAGGCCGATGCCCTGATTTCCACTCGTCGGCTCTACGATGATCGAACCTTCTTTTAACATGCCTCGTTTTTCTGCTTCTTCTACCATCTTTGCGGCTGTCCGCGTCTTGATGGATCCCCCGACATTTAAGCCTTCATATTTTACAAGCACTCTTGCATCATTCGGTCCTGTCATTTTTCGCAGCTCGATCACCGGCGTATGCCCCATTGCTTCCAGTACGTTGTGAAAGATCATATTGCTTCCCCTTTATTTCATCTTATGTTTTTCTGCCCGGAAGAAATCTCTGACCTCCTTTGCCACAACACCGCTTAATGCAAACAATGCAATCATATTCGGGATCGCCATCAGCCCGTTGAAAATATCCGCAATCGTCCAAACGGCGCTGACCGTCATATACGGTCCAATGAAAACGGCAATGATATATAATGTACGGAAAATTTTGATCGGTTTGGTTTTTCCGCCTGTCAGGTACTCCAGACACCTTTCACTATAATAATCCCAACCGAGGATTGTTGTAAAGGCAAAAAACACCAAACAGATCATTAATATAAACGCTGCCACCTGATTCGGGAACGGAAGGCCGTTCTGGAATGCATAGGTCGTAACCTGCACGCCTTCGAGGCCCGGCTGCTGCCATGCGCCAGTCAGAACGATGGCAAGACCGGTCATCGTACAGATGATGATCGTATCAATAAAGGTACCTGTCATACTGACAAGGCCCTGACGTACCGGCTCTTTTGTCTGTGCCGCCGCTGCCGCGATCGGTGCACTACCAAGACCTGCTTCATTTGAAAAAATACCTCTGGCGATACCCTTTTGCATCGCAACGATCATCGAGCCGACAATACCGCCTGTTACGGCACGTGGGTTAAAGGCGCCCTCCACGACTGTCACAACCGCTGCAGGAATATGCGTAATATTCACAATGATCAGGATCACGACAAACACCACGTAGATCACTGCCATAAACGGCACGATGATCTGGCTGACATTTGCGATCCGCTTAATACCGCCGATCAGTACCAATGCCACAAAAAATGTCAGAACCAGAGAGGAAACAACGACTGCGATCGAATATTCTCCAAGTCCCGGGATCGTTACCGCATGCAGCGTCTCCGGATCAAAGAAGTTTTTGATCGCGCTGGAAATACCGTTAACCTGACTGAATGTTCCGATACCGAACAGACCTACGCAGACACCAAAGAATGCAAAGATCTTTGCCAGCCATTTCCACTTCGGTCCCATGCCGCGTTCAATATAATAGAAAGGTCCTCCAAGACTATGCCCCGTTTCAGGATCAACCTGACGGTATTTGACGGCAAGCAGTCCCTCTGAAAACTTCGTCGCCATACCAAAGAACGCCGCAACCAGCATCCAGAACAGCGCACCAGGCCCGCCTGCACAGACTGCAGTCGCTACGCCGACGATATTTCCCGTACCGATCGTAGCGGAAAGCGCCGTACACAGCGCGCCAAAGCTTGAGATCTCTCCGTGACCGCCTTCTTCATTTTTTACCATCCACTTTAACGCAAGCGGAAGGCGTCTGACCTGAAGCACACCGACACGAACCGTCAGCAGGATACCGCCGGCCAAGATCAAAACGATCAGCGGCACGCCCCATACATATCCGTCGATTTTATCAAGTAGCTGCCCAAACAATTCCATCTTCCAGTTCCCCTCCTTATGTCCAAATTAAAAAGTCCGACGGAACACACTCCGTCGGACCTTAAACAAACATCTATCGATTGTCTCTGTCCTTTTGCCTGAGAGATTCATACAACTACGCTGTATTTTGCCCCTTCGGCACCCGCCCAGAGCGGGATTCTCCAGAGTGCGATCCGCCCACAGTCTCCTTGCATTGGATTCTGCAGGCTTCCCTTCGCCATATTTTATTTAAACTGCATTTATCATAGAAGATTCCGGAACTATCGTCAACTAACCTTGAACGATTATTTTTGTAATCACTGTCTTTTTTTTAATACAAGAATCAATGCGCATCAAACTGCAGCTTCACCGAGCATTCCGCGCAGTTCTTTCAGCTTCGCGATCGTATCATCCATAACGGCCAACGCTTTTGCATCACTCGGCTTCATAAGACAAAGCGTATTGCTCAGGAAGATATCATCGATCTTCTGATCAATGCATAACAGGAAGCCGCCCTCAAACAGCAGTTCATCGTTTTTGATCTTAATCTCAATCAGCTTTTTCTTCAGATCATTCAAGTTTAAGCGCAGCCGTTCGATCTGTCCCTGTGAAAAACTCGTGTCAAAGTATTTGAGCGTGTCCTCTGCAAAGTCATCTCCTTTCACATCTACGTCTTTTGCACTTTCCTGTGAAAATCTGCGCAGTTCCAGGGAAAGGTCCCTTGTCCGCTCTGCCAGCCTGATCGCTTTATCGATCCGCTGGATCTGTTCTTCGACATATGCCGTATTTGTCATCGCAGATACCTCCTCTTTCTTTGCTTGAATTCCTCTATTAAAGAAGTCCTGTGTACATCAAGGCAGAATTTTTATGAAAATTGCACATAGATTTTTGCTGTTTTCGGCCTTCAACTCTGATTTTCAGTCTTTATCCAACTCCTCTTTTATAAATAGTTTACAACATCTTCAAACATTTTTCACCTGTATTGTGATAATTGCACTAATTTTTACCTTGAAACAGGTCACATCAAAATTTGACAGTTTTATATTGCCGTCATAGAATGTCACACATGCTTCACGTTTTGTAACAATTCTGTAACATTTTGTAATAAATATGCAGTTTTGTAATATTTAAAATTTAAAGGAGTTTTATCATGAAGAAAAGATTGATATATGCACTGAGTGCTGCACTTGTCGTTTCTGCTATGACAGCTGTTCCGGCACTTGCTGCTGAAAGTACAGGCGAAGTTAACGCTTCTGTATTAAATGTAAGAAACGGTGACTCAACAAGCGATTCCGTCATCGGAAAATTAAAGAAAGGTTCCACCGTTTCCATCGAAGAAGAAACAGAAAACGGCTGGTATCAGATTTCCTATAAGA
>SVDH01000053.1 GCA_015057865.1 Lachnospiraceae bacterium | reverse complement strand
AACAGAGGCATAAACAGAAGCATAAACAGAAAGTGCAAGCGGAATCATATGCCACAGCATAAATGGAAAGCGCAGCGCAAAGAGCATAAGCTGGAAGAAAGGAAGAAACGTAACGGATGCCGGATCTTGCGATGCATTATTATTTTGGACAGGACGTGTCGGAGTCGCTTCCGTCAGATATCCGGATCGATCCGGATGTGTTTCAGTTTGCCCTCAGCGGCCCGGACGACTGGTTTTACTGCTTTACAGATCGCGGCAAATGTCCCCGCGGCGCCTATATGCATCGTAACCAGACCGGAGCCTTTCTGCGGGCGCTGGCAGAAAAGCCGACGCTGTTTTCCTATTTTGCGGGATTCTTCTGCCATCATATTCTGGATGCAACTTGTCATCCTTATATCATAGCCTGCACGGGATTCTACGAGCATACCATAGAGACCCGTCCATACCGGGGCCTGCACACCGCATTAGAGCGGGCGATCGACCGCTGGATCCTTCAAGCCCGCAAAAACCAGGGTGCTCATCCGCTGACCGATGTCATGTTCGGACAACCACTCCCCGGAGATCTCGAAGAGGCCATCAATCAATGCTACCGGGAAGTATTTGCATGGGAAGGGGCGTTCACCGACCTTCTCAAAGCAAAGCAGAAAACGTACAAGTACCTGCGCATTCTGGAAAACCCACATGGAATGGCAAAAATCGTCACAGATATCGTGCCGCATCCACGGCTAAAGCCATTAGCATACGCCCAGCATTATTATGAAGATGCGGATTTTCTTAACCTTTCACACAGACCCTGGCACCATCCCAAAGATCCGTCGCTCACCAGCACCAGTTCCTTCCCGGAACTCGTAGAAAAAGCGCGTCAGGAAGCAGTAAAGGTCATCACGGAAGTGTATCACAAGAAGACCGATGCAATCGGAAACCGTTCCTACCTCACAGGGTTTGATTTAGACGATCCGCGAAATCAAAGGAAAGATAGCATCCGCGACCTGTTACAGCCCACATAATCCGGCAACGGCAATGCACCGGACAAGCTTACAGCGGCAATGCACCGGACAAGCTGATATGAGTTGAAAGTCTGCAGTGAGTTTCATATAATGTAAAAATCAGAAATAATTCTTTGACCGGAATGGCAGGAAAATGAACAAGGGAACGGGCAAGATGAATCGAGGGATCGTTCGCCGATCGTCTGTTTTCGGGTGGATGACGAGAAGCGTCTGAGGTGATGGCTTGGTGATGAAGCGACAAAAACTGACGTTGGTAAGTATGCTGCATTATTTAAGACTTGTGTACAGATCAGTCTTATTTATCATGCTGCTTTTAGAGTATATATTCTCCAGGGTCCATCCAAGAGATCACATTGACGATGCCGTGGTACGGCGGCCGGTGATCTTTATCCTTATTTGGATCGTGTTCGCTGTAGAGATGGTATTTCGCTTTTTCCCATCCCGATACGAAAGCCCGGGTTGTCAAAAGCAGTTCAAACGCAATTACATTAAGACCGGAAATACGGATATCAAGATTCCGGATAATAACGCCACAATTCTTGTCGCGCTGATCTGGGTCGTATTCAATTGCATTTTCGGCGCGTTATATATGCTGGAAATCCTGGATGAGCGCATAATGCTGCTGCTTTGCAGTGCATATTCCGTTTGCGATATGATCTGCATCCTTTTCTACTGTCCGTTCCAGACACTGTTTCTAAAGAACAAATGCTGCGGCTCATGCAGAATCTATAACTGGGATTATGCCATGATGTTCACGCCGCTTTTCTTTGTCAAAGGACTCTACTCCTGGAGCCTGCTGCTCCTTTCCGTGGCGCTGCTCGTCAGGTGGGAAATCACATTCTACAGACATCCGGAACGATTTTCCGAAAACACCAATCAATATCTGGCGTGCCGCAACTGCACAGAAAGACTATGTGTGCATAAAAAACAACTCCAGAAAATGAGAAAACATATCGAAGAATATACGACAAATAAGATTCGTTCGCTCAGGAAAGACTGAAAGAAAATCAGGAAGAGAGAGCAGGCGATGAAGCCGTTGCTCGGTTAACACACGGAGCGATCAATGCGCTGGGTGATGAAGTCGCTACACGGTTAACACACTGGACGATCACTGTGCTGGGTGATAAAGCCGCTGAGCGATTAATGCGATGGGCGATGAAGCCGTTGCGCGGTTAACACACTGCACGGTTAACACACTGGGCGATCAAGCCGCTGCGCTGAGGGATGAATGAACTGAACAAGGATGTTGCTTGAGTGATGAAGCGGACTGGTAAGTTTTACAGAGCAGTCAAGCATGAAAGAAAGCGAGTGAGGGCGATGACCCCCACTCGCTGTTTGTTATGATTCCGTTATTCTGCTGTTATTATGTTTTTAGTATGTGGCTGTTATGTTGTTATTTCGTTTTGATCGGCAGCCAGTAGTGTGCCTGGTATAGATCGGTGAGCCGGTAGGTGTAGAGCATCTGTGTATCTTCCGATGATGTGAGTTCTTTGTTGACGATGGTCAGGACACAGTCTTCCGGCACGATGATGGGATCGCCGATGGTGTACTGTGCCTGGAAGTTGCCGGCGCGGTCATAGTAGTCACAGATCAGTGTGATGATGTCGCCGCCGTTCATTGTGGTATAGCCTCTTCCCACCACACCGGATGGCGTGATGCTTTGCGCGCCAAGCACCCGGTCTTCACCGGTCTCCTCATTAAACTCGATGATCAGGTTTACACGTTCCCCATTCAAAAGAGCAGGGATGAATTTCTGCGTGATGTACAAACCATTCCCGTCCACATCCTCATCACTGATGGGATAGACTGCGCATGGCTGTCCCTGGAGCGTCAGCCAGGTTCCGTCCCAGCTGTCGATCAGATCGCCTTCTTCATTGTATTCGGCCACATTGTCCAGGCCAAGATCCAGGAAACCGTCTCCATCATCGATGAAAACATTGAGATCGGCCGATGTGATCTGCGCCCATTTGTCATCGCTGAGAACGAGCACATCTTCCCATCCTTCTCGGTCAGCTGCAGTGTCTCG
>SVDH01000014.1 GCA_015057865.1 Lachnospiraceae bacterium | reverse complement strand
TGCATGGCGGAGAAGAGTCCCTGTACGGAGAGACGGCGAAGATCTTTTCAGGCAGGAATATCGATGAGACGCAGCTGATGAGGACCGCCAGACTGACGGATCTCACAGAAGCGGCATTTCAAATGTTAGAGGAATAAGCAAATGGAAGGCAATAAGGACCGGCAATTATATATCGGAATTGATCTGAATGCATCGCGTGCCGTGATCAGCTTTTATCGTGCCGATCTGACGGAACCGAAGGAAGCGGCATCTGTAGCGGACAGCAACAGACAGGAGTTCCCGCTTGCGGTGCTGCGGATGAACAATGGAAAATATTATTATGGTGAAGAAGCACTGCATTTCCGGCCTGAGGCAGAGGGAGAAGCGGTATTTCGGGACAACCTGTTCGCGATTGCGCTTTTGGATCCGCAGGCGCCGGAAAAGGAAGATCTGTTCCGGCTGATCAGACGTCTGCTTTATTTCCGGAAGCACTATGAGAAAGATCGTACGATTCCTTATGACCTGACGATCACAGTTCCGGAGATTTCATCCGAAGTGGTATCGTTGATGGAAGAGCTGCGAAAGAATCTGGAGATCGACCGGGAGCATTTCAGGATCACTGATTACAGAGAGAGCTTTTTTGACTACATCAGTATGCAGGACCGTTCCATCTGGAAGCAGGACACCTGTCTGTTTGTGCTGACAAAAGACCACCTGACAACGATGCGTGCACACCGCAGCGTTTCCGGTGCTGACCGGGTCATGGAGGTTGCACAGGAACGGATCCCGTTTTCGGCAGATGTTTATGATGATGACAAAGCACTGGATCAGTTTATGGCAGAACAGGTCAAAGCGGCTTTGAATGGGAATACGGTTTCCGGTGTGTATCTGATCGGAGAACGCTTTGAAGGAGACTGGCGCCATGCCGTTATGGAGGCGATCGGCACAAATAAGCGTATCTTTATCGGAAATCATATTTTTTCCCGTGGTGCCTGCTACGGCGCATGCCGTATGCGTACCGTTGCCCGCCCGCAGGTCCGCTATGAATGTGAGTACCGGATTCGTTCAAAACGGTTTTTACGTGTGCTGGATCAGCAGAAAACAAACTATATTCCGCTGGTTATGCCTCGCGCGAACTGGTTTGAGAGTTTTGTTTCCTATCGATTGCTCTATAACGGAACGCAGCATTTTGAGATCTGGGATGATGACAGCAATAATACGCAGGAGCCTTGTGCCATACTGGATCTTTCAGACTTTCCGAAGCGGCCTGAGAAGGGGATGTATCTGGATGTGATCGCCTATCCCTTATCAGAAAAGAGTCTTTGTATAGAGATTACTGACGGCGGATTTGGTTCGTTTTATGAGTCGAGTATGAAAACATGGCATTTTGAGATTGATCTGTAGAGAAGGAGCAGCTGTGAAAGATTTTATTCTTTGTCAAAATAAGCAGGTTAAAATTCCATATTTCCCGGCCCCCGGCCTGGATCCGGTTTATTCTCTGGAAGAACTTTGCTTTTATATGCACGGGCACTTGTTTTTGCTGGAAGAAGTCTTCTTTTCGGATGATCTGATCATCTGGATCCAGGATCAGTTGAAGCTCACAGGTCTTTCGTCTTCCCTGCGGGATATGAAGGCAGCCGGAAAAGCACCTTCAGAGCTTACAGAAAAGATTTTTTCCTTTTCCGGGATCTATGACAGGGAAGAACTGAATGAACTGCATCGAATGATCATATCCCTGCAGGATAAATCTGCTGTAGAGCGTCAGATCATCTATGCGGATTACCTTCTTTCGCAGAAAAACTACAGAGAGGCATTGTCTGTATATCTTGATCTCAGAAAAGACGGCCGGTTTATGCAGATGACAGAAGATCTGCAAAAGCGGACGATCTATCATACCGGTGTGATCTATGCAAGATTTCTGCTCTTTTCGGAAGCAAAAGAGCAGTTTCTTGAACTGTATCAGAAGTATGAGGATGAGAGGGGGCTGCAGGCTTATCTGATGCTGAAAGCGACAGCCCAAAAGGAGCATATCGCTTTTGCGGATGATGAAAGTATTGTGCCCGAAGAAGAGGAACTTGAAGCACTCTCGGACAGACTGGATACACTGGCCTTGGATCCGGCATTCCAGACGGCGCGGGACAATGCAAAAGAGGTGCTCGCATCACGTATTTCAAAGGATGCCTGGATCGGGATGTTATTAAAAAAATATACGCTTGTCGATTCCCTCTAGGAATGCTATAATGAATCGACTTTGGATGGTATTCGGATGAAACCATACCGTTTACAGCTGTTCTTGTGCACATATCGGAACCATATGGAAACGCAGGATCAACTGTCCCGCCTTTAGAATGGAGGGATGCACATGAAAATTGGATTTATCGGCGCAGGGAAAGCGGGATTTTCTCTTGGAAAATTTCTAACCGAGCGCGGTATTGAGATTACGGGATATTATAATCATCATCCCGAATCTGCAGCAGAAGCAGCACAGTTCACCGGCACACGTGCTTATGATTCAAAAGATCAGCTTGTGGCAGACAGTGATATGCTGTTCCTTACGGTTCCGGACCGGGCGATCCTTCCTGTCTGGGAAGAGATCAAATCTCTCGGGATACAAAACAAGATCATCTGTCATATCAGTGGGGCGCACAGCTCGGAATTGTTTTCCGGAATCAAAGAGCTGGGGGCCTTCGGTTATTCCATCCATCCGCTCTTTGCTTTTCATGACCGTTACACGTCATACAAAGGGCTTTCGGGAACGTTTTTCACGATTGAAGGAGATCCGGCACGGCTGGATCAGATCAAACAACTGTTAGAATGCATGGGAAACCGGTATGCTGTCATCAAAACCGACAGTAAGACCAAATATCATGCAGCTGCTGCGATCGTCAGCAACCTCTATGTCGGGCTTTCGGCATTTGGGCTCGGTCTGCTGCAGGAATGCGGCTTTTCGGCTGGCGAGGCACAGGAAGCACTGGCTCCTTTGATCAGAAACAACGCAGAGAACATTGCATCTGCAGGACCTGTCAATGCACTGACCGGCCCGATTGAGCGAAATGATACGGAGACTGTTCTGGCACATCTGTCCTGTATGTCCAAAGAACAGGCAGAAGTATACCGTGTCCTTTCAAAAGAGGTTGTAAAAGTAGCTAAAGCAAAAAATCCGGACAGGGATTACAGCACGATGGAGGAAATATTAAAATGAAAAACACGATTTTAACGATACAGAAACAGAAAGCAGAAAATGACAAGATCACGATGCTGACCTGCTATGATTATTCTATGGCACGCCTGATGGACCAGGCAGGGGTTAATATCCTTTTGGTCGGAGATTCCCTTGGACAGGTTATGCTGGGATATGATTCAACGATTCCGGTGACGATGGAAGACATGATCCATCATACGGCTGCAGTAAGCCGTGGCGCGGGAGATGCTTTTGTGCTCGGCGATATGCCGTTCCTTTCCTATCAGACTTCTGTATATGATGCGGTTCTGAATGCCGGCCGTCTCTTAAAGGAAGGTCATGCAAATGCCGTTAAGCTGGAAGGCGGCGCAACAGTCTGCCCGCAGATCAGAGCGATCGTTGACGCACAGATCCCGGTTTGCGCACACATCGGTTTGACACCTCAGTCAGTCAATGCGTTTGGCGGATTCAAGGTACAGGGTAAGTCGGTAGAAGCAGCACAGAAGATTCTTGATGACGCAAAGCGCGTTGAGGAAGCAGGCGCGTCCATGGTCGTGCTGGAAGGAATTCCGGCAAAGCTTGCGGATGTGATCACACAGACCGTTTCTATTCCGACGATCGGAATCGGCGCGAGTGCAGGCTGTGACGGACAGGTTCTGGTTTACCAGGATATGCTGGCGATGTTCTCTGATTTTGTTCCGAAATTTGTGAAACACTTCGCAAATGCAGGCGATGTCATGAAGCAGGGCTTTGCGGATTATATTGCAGAAGTAAAAGCAGGCACATTCCCGGCAGAAGAAAACACATACTCGATCTCAGACGAGATTATCGATCAGCTGGTCAGATAAGGAGAAACAAAAGATGAAAATAGTATCAACGATCGCAGAATTAAAAGAGATCATTCGCGGCTGGAAAAAAGAAGACTTTAGCATCGGTCTGGTTCCGACCATGGGATATCTTCACGAGGGGCACGGCAGTCTGGTGACTGCGGCGCGCAAAGAAAATGACAAAGTGGTTGTAAGCATCTTTGTCAATCCGATCCAGTTTGCACCGAATGAGGATCTTGCGACCTATCCGAGAGATCTGGAAAAGGACAGCGCATACTGCGAATCCCTTGGCGCAGATGTCATCTTCCATCCGGAACCGGAAGAGATGTATCACAAGAACTTTACGACATTTGTTGACATGACGCTTTTGACCGAAGAGCTTTGCGGTCTGACACGTCCGACACATTTCCGCGGGGTTTGTACCGTTTTGAGTAAGCTGTTCCATATCACAGAACCGGATCGGGCATATTTTGGACAGAAGGATGCACAGCAGCTGGCGGTCGTACGTCACATGGTGGAAGATCTGAATATGAATCTGGAGATCGTTGGATGCCCGATCGTAAGAGAAGAAGACGGTCTGGCAAAGAGCTCCCGGAATACATATCTCTCTGAAGAAGAAAGAAAAGCAGCACTGGTTCTTTCTCGTGCGGTATTTCGTGGACAGCAGATGGTCGCAGACGGAGAGACTGATGCAGCGGTTGTTCTTGGAGAAATGAAACAGATGATCGAAGCAGAACCGCTTGCAAAGATCGATTATGTAAAAGCTGTTGACGGACTGACGATGCAGCAGATCACGACGATCAAAGCGCCGGCGCTCGTGGCAATGGCAGTTTATATCGGTAAGACACGACTGATTGATAATTTTATCGTATAAAGGAGAAGAACGTTTTATGACCCTTCAGATGTTGAAAGCAAAGATTCATCGTGCAACAGTCGTTCAGGCCGAGTTAAACTATGTCGGCAGTATTACAGTCGATCCGCTTCTTTTAGAGGCGGCAGGTATTTTGGAATACGAAAAGGTGCAGATCGTAAACTGCAGCAACGGAAGCCGGTTAGAGACGTATACGATCGCTGGTGATGCAGGCAGCGGTATGATCTGCTTAAACGGTGCCGCGGCGAGACTTGCGTCTGCAGGCGATACGATCATCATCATGGCGTATTGCGATCTGACACCGGAAGAAGCAAAAGAGCATCATCCTACGGTTGTATTTGTGGATGAACACAATCAGATTTCGCGTATTACCAATTACGAGAAGCATGGAGAGCTTTTTGACATAGCAAAAGATGCGGAGGCATAAACATGTTAACGAATAAAACGGTCATTCTGGGAGTTACGGGAAGCATTGCTGCCTATAAAGCGGCGAGTCTTGCGAGCATGCTCATAAAGCTGCATGCGGATGTTCATGTGATCATGACCCAAAACGCGACAAACTTTATTCATCCGACTGCGTTTGAGACGATCACGAACAACAAGTGTCTGGTGGATACCTTTGACCGCAATTTCCAGTTTCATGTTGCACATGTCAGCCTGGCACAGAAAGCGGATCTGTTTATGGTCGCGCCGGCAAGCGCGAATGTGATCGGCAAGCTTGCGAACGGGATCGCGGATGATATGCTTACGACGACTGCGCTTGCATGCAAAGCACCGATGTACATCGCGCCTGCCATGAATACAAATATGTTCGAGAATCCGATCGTGCAGGAAAATATCGAAAAACTCAGATCGTTTGGGATGCATATCATTGAGCCTGCGGAAGGGATGCTTGCCTGCAGAGATACCGGAAAAGGCAAACTTCCGGAACCGGAGATTCTGCGGGAATATATCATCAACGAGATCGCTTTTGAAAAAGATCTGAAAGGGAAACGTATTCTGATCACGGCAGGTCCTACACAGGAGGCGATCGATCCTGTCCGGTATATCACGAATCATTCGACCGGAAAGATGGGATATGCGATCGCAAAAGATGCCGTCAGACGTGGTGCGGAGGTGACGCTTGTCAGCGGTCGGTGCGCGATCGAACCGCCGATGTTTGCAAACGTTGTACCTGTGGTTTCCGCACAGGATATGTATGACGCAGTATTTGCACATAAAGATACCGCAGACATTGTGATCATGACGGCGGCCGTAGCAGATTACCGTCCGGTCAATGTATCTGATGAAAAGATCAAAAAGAGTGATGACGATCTGAGCATTCCGCTTGCAAGAACGAAGGATATTCTTGGCGGACTTGGTGCATGTAAGAGGGAAGGTCAGTTCCTTTGCGGCTTTTCCATGGAAACCCAGAATATGCTGGAGAATTCCAGAAAGAAGCTTGAGAAGAAAAACCTGGATCTGATCGTTGCAAACAATGTCAAGGTCGCAGGTGCAGGATTTGCACATGATACGAATGTTGTAACGTTGATCAGCAAAGAGGCAAATATTGAGCTTCCGCTGATGAGTAAAGATGATGTCGCACATGAATTGTTATCTGAAATCAGGAGTATGTTATCATAATCATCGATCCCATTCAAAAAACAGCAATTTCTCATAAAGATGGCCCGATGCTTGTTGTTGCCGGACCCGGATCCGGCAAAACGACGGTCATCACCCATCGTATTTACAATCTGATCCGGCAGGAGAATATCCTGCCGGGTAATATTTTAGTCATCACATTTACGAAAGCGGCAGCAAACGAAATGAGAAGCCGTTTTCTTTCTCTTTCCGAAGAGCCTGTTACAAAGGTGACTTTCGGAACATTTCACGCAGTTTTTTATAAAATCCTGGGATATTCCTATCGTTTTGGATCATTGAATATTATCGGAGAAGGCATGCAGATGAAGCTCATCATGGAAATCTGCAGGGGATCAGGCATGCAGTTTCCGTACAGAGATCCGGTTTATCTGCAGATCATTTCTTCCATCAGCCGCGTTAAGAACGGTCTGGCCGATCTGGATACCATTGTGGTAGAGGGCTGTGACAGAAAAACATTTGGAAGTATTTTTCGGGCATATCAGAATTATCTGAAAGAGAACAGATATCTGGATTTTGATGATCTCCAGATCCACGTAAAAAATCTGTTTTTGTCAAGACCTGATGTGCTTGCGGCATGGCAGGGAAAGTATCAGTATATTCTGGTGGATGAATTTCAGGATTGTGCGCCGATCCAGTATGAGATCGTACAGATGCTAGCCGCGCCGCAGAACAATCTGTTCCTGGTAGGCGATGACGACCAGTCGATCTATTCATTCCGTGGGGCAACGCCTTTGCTGATGCAGCAGTTTTTGAAAGATTATCCGGATGCCGTGCAGGTGACGCTTGGTACCAATTACAGATCCTGCCAGGAGATCATTGGAAAGTCATATCAGCTGATCACGCACAATCGGGACAGGATCCTGAAAAAGCAGGCAGTCGCTTTTCAAACCTTTGATCCGACAAAGGAAGCAGTCATTTACAGGCATTTTCGGGATCAGAGAAGTGAGCTTGTGTTTTTGAGGGATCAGATCCGTATGTTCATAAAAGAAGGGATATCCTGTCGGGATATTGCGGTCCTTACAAGGACCAATGCACAGCTTTCCATCTTCTATGACATTTTGGATTCTGCACAGATTCCGTGTATTTACAGGGAAGCGGTTCCGAATCTTTACCGGCACTGGGTCGCAAAGGATCTTTTGGCGTATTTAAAAGCGGCGGCAGGACTCGCAACGGAAGAAGAGTATATTCGCATCATGAACCGGCCAAACCGCTTTCTTTCCAGAAAACGATTTCCGGCCAAACCGTTTTCTTTTTCTGCATGGAAAGACAATTACGCTGACCAGGAGTGGATGCAGAAACGGCTTTCAAAACTGGAGGATGACCTGTCTGTGATCGGTAAAATGCGCCCGTTTTCTGCCGTGAATTATATTTTGAAAGCGGTTGGATATGAGGAATGGATGTATGAATACGCAAAAACACAGAATCTGAATCCCGATGCGCTGTCAGACACGATCGAGGAGATGAAGGAGAGGGCAAAGGAGTATACCAGTATCGCTGCGTGGCTGGATGCGGCAGATGAGATCGAAAGAAAGACAGAGGAGATGCAAAGAAAGCTCTGGGATCGGGATGCAGACGGCATTAATCTTGTGACTTATCATGCTGCAAAAGGTCTGGAATACAGAATTGTGTTTCTGCCGGATCTTTGCGACGGGATCGTGCCCTATCGCAGAGCAGTGTTTGAAGATGAGACAGAAGAGGAACGGCGGATGCTTTATGTTGCGATCACGCGGGCAAAAGAAAAGCTCTTTTTCATGACTGCGGATGAGATCCGGAATCATAAAAAAGAGCCGTCACCGTTTCTGGCAGAAATCTTTGATGAAGATGATCTATAGACCTTCTTCCTTCAGAACATCGAAGTAGGCTTTTTCGACCAATGCATATTCTTCGTCTGATTCGATATACTCCACACTGCCGTTTTCATCATCATCTTCATAATAGCGGTACAGCATGGCAGGTGCATCTGTATTGAGCTGCTCTTTTTCATTAAAGGGGAGCAGGGCGATATAATCCTGTCCGTTAACGGTAAAGATGCTCAGGATACCGCATTCCAAAACGGTTCCGTCATCGAGCTCCAATGTGACCGCAATGTCATCGGGATCTTCAATGTCCGGATCCTGCGGAATCTGATTATTGAATTCAGCCATAATGGGTTTCCTCCGTTTTTTCCATGGATATTTCGATATTATTGTAAAAAAAAGAGATGTTTTATGCAAGCACAAATAAAAATGTCAAATTTTGGAAAAACGTGGTATACTGATTTCATGTGTCTGAACAAGCGCATATAGAGAACAGCCGATGCCCGGCTCAGGGGTGAAGGATATGCAGGCGTGGAAGCATTTTCGGACAATTACACATCATAAAAGGCTGGTCATGCGCGGATGTTTCCGTGTAGGGCTTTACTGGCAGGGACTGGTGCATGATCTGTCCAAATACTCGCCGGTGGAATTCTTTGTCGGCGCACGTTACTATCAGGGGAATATGAGCCCGAACAATGCGGAACGGTTAGACAGAGGCTACTCACAGTCCTGGCTGCATCATAAAGGGCGGAATAAGCATCATCTGGAATACTGGATCGATTACGGTCTGCCGCCGGATGGCGGGATCATCGGGATGCGGATGCCGGACAAGTATATCGTGGAGATGTTCATTGACCGGGTTTCTGCGTCAAAGGTCTATCAGAAAGACTCCTACACAGATGAAAGTGCCTGGAAGTATTACAAAAAGGGGAAGAGCCATCTGCTTCTGCATCCGGAGGTCAGGGAGCTTTTGGAAAGGCTGCTTCTGATGCTTGCAGAAGAGGGCGAAGAAAAGACATATGACTATATTCGAAGGGAAGTCCTTAAGAATAAATAATCGTTTTTTACTGGAGGAAACTAATTATGATCGGTGACACAAAGGTATTATTCAGCGGAATGCAGGCGACCGGAAATCTGACGCTTGGCAATTATCTTGGCGCGTTGAAAAACTGGGTGAATTTAAGCGATGAGTATCTCTGCTTTTATTCTGTTGTGGATATGCATTCCATTACGGTACGACAGGATCCGGCAGAGCTTCGTAAAAGAGCCAGGAATCTGCTGCATTTATATATTGCTGCAGGACTGGATCCGGAAAAAGCCGTTATTTATTTTCAGTCTCATGTATCCGGACATGCAGAACTTGCATGGATCCTGAATTGTTTTACCTATATGGGTGAGCTCAACCGCATGACACAGTTTAAAGACAAAGCGGCAAAGCATGCGGATAATATCAATGCAGGTCTGTATACCTATCCGGTGCTGATGGCTGCAGATATTCTTTTGTATCAGGCGGATGTGGTTCCGGTCGGTGCTGATCAGATGCAGCATTTAGAGATCACCAGGGACATAGCGCAGCGGTTTAACAAAATCTATGGGGATGTTTTTACCATTCCGGAGCCGTTTATCGGCAAAGCAGGTGCCAGGGTCATGAGTTTGCAGAATCCGGAAAAGAAGATGTCTAAATCAGATGAGAACCCGAATGCAAGCATCTATCTGACAGATGATCCGGATACGATCGTACGTAAATTCAAACGTGCGGTTACGGATTCTGAAGGCATGATCGCATACAGAGACGAGCAGCCGGGTGTCCGGAATCTTCTGGATATCTACTGTGCCTGCACGAATCATACGCCGGAAGAGGCTGTCAACGAATTTGCGGGTCAGGGCTACGGAACACTCAAGGGAGCGGTTGCGGAAAGTGTTGTTTCCGTTTTGCGGCCGATCCAGGATCGCGTAAAGGAGCTTGAGAAGGATAAGGCATACATTGACCGGATCATCAAAGAAAATGCCGAAAAAGCGGAATATTACGCGAATAAGACACTGCGCAAAGTGAAGCGTAAGATCGGATATCCGGACCGGATCCGGTAAATATGCGCTTTACAAATTGATCTATAAGTGATATAACATATATATCCTGTGATTTCATTCCGTACATCATATGTACAGTTATATCTATACAGCAGTGATCCTGGGCATCGAACCCATTCCGGTACGTGTGGAAGCAGACGTTTCGGAAGGGATGCCGCAGTTTGACATGGTCGGATATCTTTCCGGTGAAGTCAAAGAAGCCAGAGAGCGTGTCCGAACAGCACTTAATCATTCTGGCTACCGGTTGCCGCCCAAAAAGATCACGATCAATCTTACCCCTGCAAATGTTAAAAAATCAGGAAACGGCTGTGACCTTCCGGTTGCAGCCGCGATTCTATCTGCGCTCGGCGTCATCGATCAGGAGCTCTTATCCCATTATCTGATCATGGGAGAGGTAGGGCTTGATGGCAGCATTCTGCCTGTCAGAGGAGCCCTTGCGGCTGCGATCATGGCCTCGGAGAAACAGATGCACGGTGTGATTCTGCCCAGTGCTAATGCCAGAGAGGCAGCAGTCTATGCCGGCATTCCCATCTATCCGGTTGCATCCATATCCCATTTTATTGAATTATGTTATGAAGGCTTTCCAAAAGAGGCGGTAAGTCCGGTTACAACAGGAAAGATGCGGGCGGATTATCCTGTTGATTTTTCCGAGATCCGGGGACAGCCGCTGGCAAGGCTCGGGGCAGAGATCGCGGCATCCGGGATGCATAATCTTTTGCTGATCGGTCCTCCCGGATCCGGTAAAAGTATGCTTGCAAAGCGGATGCCTACCATTCTGCCTGACCTGACATTGGAAGAAAAGCTCGAGGTTTCCAAGATCTACAGTGTTTACGGAGTGGGAGAGGAAGAAGCTTATTTGAGAAATGAGCGGCCGTTTCGGGCGCCGCATCATACGATCACAGCCCGTGCAATGGCAGGCGGCGGGAGCATTCCGCGCCCGGGAGAGATCAGCCTTGCGCATCACGGTGTCCTGTTCCTTGATGAACTGACAGAATATGACAGCCATGTTCTTGAAATACTAAGAGAACCGCTCGAGGAAAAACGGATCCATATTTCCAGGGTAGAGACAACCATATCCTATCCGGCGGATTTTTTGCTCCTTGCAGCCATGAATCCATGCAAGTGCGGCTATTATCCCGACATGAACCGCTGTACCTGTACCGTATCTTCCCTGCGAAGATATATTAACCGTGTTTCAAGACCGCTGCTTGACAGGATCGATCTGTGCGTACAGATGTCTTCGCTTACCTGCAGTGATCTGTGGTCGGAGCGGCCGACAGAAGATTCCGAAACGATCCGCAAAAGAGTAGAAACGGTACAAAAAATACAGGCAGAGCGATTCCGGGGGCGGGGATATCTTTTCAACAGTCAGATCCCGTCCGGTGATATTACGGCTTTTTGCAGGATGGAACAGGATGCTTCTGCACTTGCATGGGAGCAATATGAAAAGCTGCAGATGACGGCAAGAGGATTTTACAAATTGCTGCGTGTCAGCAGGACCATAGCAGATATGGAGCAGAGCGAATGCATCAGGATCCCGCATTTTCAAAAAGCACTTCTGTTCCGCGGACTGGATAAGAGCTATTGGAAACTGGGATAAAGGAGGTTGCTATGAGAACAGAACAATTGGCCGGGATCTGGTATGCATCACTCTATGAAGTAAAACGGAAGCACAGAATGGCTTATGTGCTGGACGGAAATTCCGTTTCGGATCTGTATGCTGAAAGAACAGGATCAGACCTCCTGAACCGGTATTTTACAAAAGAAGAGCAGAGGATGATCCTGAGAGAGGATCGTGAGGAACGGGTGAAAAAGATGGCGGCAGGGATGGAACAGAAAAAGATCCGGTTTTGTTCCTGCGACATGCCGGAATATCCTGCATCGTTGAAAAATATCCCGGATCCGCCATATGGTCTTTATTATCTGGGAGGTCTTCCTGAAAATGACCGGTTTTGTGTCGGTATTGTCGGTGCAAGAATGTGTACCGAATACGGCAGGAAAATCGCGACAGAGCTGGGAAAGCGACTCGGCGCAGCCGGGATCTGCGTGATCAGCGGAATGGCGGCCGGCGTAGATTCCGCTTCCCATGCCGGAACGCTGATGGCAGACGGGGAGACATATGCGGTACTGGGATGCGGATGTGATATTTGTTATCCTTCGTCTTCGAAGAATCTCTATCGCCAGATTCCGGATGCAGGCGGTGTGATCTCCGAATATATGCCTCAGACAAGACCGCTGCCGGTTTTCTTCCCGGAACGTAATCGTATTATCAGTGGATTGTCGGATGTTCTGGTGGTTGTAGAGGCGAGGGAAAAGAGCGGAAGCCTGATTACAGTAGACTGCGCGCTGGACCAGGGCAGGGATATTTATGCAGTGCCGGGCAGGATCGGAGATCAGACCAGCAGAGGGTGCCACAGACTGATCGATCAGGGCGCGTCGATCCTGTATGATCTGAACCGTTTTACAGAGGAAATGCAGCAAAAAGCGGCAATGAAAAACAAATGGACAACAAAAAGATTGACGGACGAAAGCGTGCTTCCCCAAAAGATGACTCTTGAAAAAGATGAACAGTTGGTGTATAGTTGTCTCGATTTGCACCCTAAAAATGTTTTTTTATTATTAGAAGAAACAGGATTGGCACTTGATATTCTGCTGTCTGTTCTTTCTCATCTGTCGGACCTTGGGCTGGCGGAGGAAGTGCAGCGGAATGCGTATATCAAAACATTTGTCGAATTCTAACGGACAAATGCCTTATGCGCCTGTTTCCAAGAACCATCGAGGGACATTATGGCAAAATATCTGGTTATTGTAGAGTCGCCGGCAAAGGTGAAGACGATAAAAAAATTCTTAGGAAAAAATTATGAGGTGGCTGCATCGAATGGTCATGTCAGAGATCTCCCGAAGAGTCAGATGGGGATCGACGTGGAGAATGATTTTGAACCGAAATATATCACAATCCGCGGGAAAGGGGATATCCTTGCCGCATTGCGGAAAGAAGTAAAGAAGGCGGATGTCGTTTATCTCGCGACTGACCCTGACCGTGAGGGAGAAGCAATCTCATGGCATCTGACACATGCACTGAATCTTTCGGAGTCAGATTATAAGCGTATCACATTTAATGAGATCACCAAGACGGCAGTTAAAAATTCGCTTAAGAATTCCAGGAAGATCGATATGAATCTGGTCGATGCACAGCAGGCAAGACGTGTGCTTGACCGTCTTGTCGGATATGAGATCAGCCCGATCCTCTGGGCAAAGGTAAAGCGTGGTCTGTCTGCAGGAAGGGTACAGTCTGCAGCGCTTCGGATCATCTGTGACAGAGAAGATGAGATCAATGCGTTTGTTCCTAAGGAATATTGGACGCTGGACGCGATCCTGCGGATGAAAGGCGCCAAAAAATCGGTTACAGCTAAATTTTACGGAGACAGTAACGGTAAAATCGAGATCAACAATGAAGACGAAGTGAAAAAGATCCTTTCCGATCTGAAAGATGTTGATTTTACGATCAAAGAGATCAAACGCGGAAAACGCACGAAAAAGGCACCGCTCCCGTTTACAACCAGTACCCTGCAGCAGGAAGCCAGTCGGCATTTGAATTTTTCGACACAGAAAACAATGCGGATCGCGCAGCAGCTGTATGAAGGTGTTCAGGTAAAGGGGCATGGATCGATCGGTCTGATCACATACCTGCGTACAGATTCTACCAGAATCTCCCGGGAAGCTGATGAGGCGGCCAGAACATATATCAGTGAACAGTTCGGGGAAGAGTACCTGCCTAAAACAGAACGAAAAGGGGATAACAGTTCCAGGATCCAGGATGCGCATGAGGCGATCCGTCCGACCAACATCAGTCTGACACCGGTACAGGTAAAGGAATCACTTTCAAGAGATCAGTTCCGTTTATACCAGTTGATCTGGAACCGTTTTGCAGCCAGCCGTATGAGTGCGGCAGTCTATGAAACAGTTGCGATCGAGATCGGGGCAGGACGTTATCTGTTCCATGTGAATGAATCCAGGATCAGCTTCAGAGGATTCCTGTCTGTTTATGCGCTGGATGAGGAAAAACAGGTACAGACCATTCCGGCTTCTCTGACTGAGGAAACGGAACTGACTGTAAGCGAGTTAAAAGAAGAGCAGCATTTTACGCAGCCGCCTGCACATTTTACGGAGGCAAGCCTGGTAAAAGCAATGGAGGATCTGGGAATTGGCAGACCGAGTACCTATGCGCCTACCATTACGACACTTTTGGCGAGACACTATATCATCAAGGAAAAGAAGAACCTGTTCGTATCTGAACTTGGAGAGGTGGTCAACGAGATGATCGTCGAGGCATTCCCGGAGATCGTAGACCAGCACTTTACCGCCAATATGGAGTCGCTTCTTGATGGTGTGGAAGAGGGAAATGTCCCGTGGAAGACGATCATCAGAAACTTTTATCCGGATCTGGAGAAAGAAGTCGCGGCTGCGCAAAAAGAACTTGAGCATGTTAAGGTACAGGATGAAGTCAGCGACGTGATCTGCGATAAGTGCGGGCGCAATATGGTCATCAAGTACGGACCGCATGGGAAATTCCTTGCATGTCCGGGATTCCCGGAATGCCGCAACACGATGCCGTTTTTAGAAAAGATCGGAATCCCCTGCCCGAAATGTGGAAAAGAGGTTGTTATCAGACGGACCAAGAAGGGACGTCGGTTCTACGGATGTGAAGATTATCCGAACTGTGATTTTACTTCCTGGAAAAAACCGGAAGCGGAGGCAAAAAATGAGTAGTGTACAATTGCTGGACAAAACCAGAAAAATCGGGAATCTTCTGCATAATAATAATGCGTCGAAGGTAGTATTTAATGATATTTGTGCTGTCGTGACGGAAGTTCTGCTTTCAAATGTTCTGGTGATCAGTAAAAAGGGAAAAGTGCTTGGCGCAAGTTCTCATGATTCCACGCCGGAGCTGACGGAGCTTTTATCCGGTCAGGTTGGAACGCATGTAGATGAAGCGCTGAATACAAGACTTCTGGGTATTCTTTCCACAAAAGAGAATGCCAGACTGGCGACACTAGGTTTCGAAAATGATGAGATGTCGTCTTATGCGGCAACCATCATCCCGATCTATATTGCAGGTGAGAGACTTGGCACTTTATTTGTATACAGGGCCGGAAACGAATACGATATTGATGACATCATCCTTTGTGAATATGCGGTAACCGTTGTCGGTCTTGAGATGCTTCGTTCTGTGAATGAAGAATATGAAGAGGAAAACAGAAAGGCGGAGGTTGTCAGATCAGCGATCCATACACTTTCCATGTCAGAAATGGATGCTGCCCGTCATATTTTCGCTGAGCTTGATGGAAGAGAAGGGCTCCTTGTTGCAAGCCGCATCGCAGACCGATACGGGATCACAAGATCCGTGATCGTAAATGCGCTGCGTAAGTTTGAAAGCGCAGGTGTGATCGAGTCGCGTTCGTCCGGGATGAAGGGCACGTTTATCCGGATCAAAAACGAAGCGGTATTGGATGCGCTTGACGAAGCCGGGAACTGGAAAAAAGAACACGTATAATATATTGAAAAAATCTTGCATTCCACTATTGTGGTGTGCTATAATCTTTCGGTCTGAAAATATACACATATGCTGATCTTTGTGATGGTGCCGAGAGGTAGAACAGAGAATAGAGGCATATGGAAGAACAACCATGGAGGTAGAAAAATGAGTGTTGTATCAATGAAACAGTTATTGGAAGCAGGTGTTCATTTTGGACATCAGACAAGAAGATGGAACCCGAAAATGGATCCGTACATCTTCACAAGCCGTAACGGAATCCATATTATCGATCTGCAGAAGACCGTTGGTATGATCGATGATGCCTACAATGCAGTTGTTGACATTGTGGCAAATGGCGGAACCGTTCTTTTTGTAGGCACCAAAAAGCAGGCACAGGATACCGTTCGCATGGAAGCAGAGCGCTGCGGCATGTACTATGTTAACGAGAGATGGCTCGGCGGTATGCTGACCAACTTCAGAACCATGCGCAGTCGTGTTGAGCGTCTGAAAGCGATCGAAAAGATGTCTGAAGACGGAACATTTGATGTGCTTCCGAAAAAAGAAGTCATCCAGCTGAAAAAAGAGTGGGAAAAGCTTGAGCGCAACCTTGGCGGCATCAAGGAAATGGAGCGCATCCCGGATGTGATCTTTGTAGTAGATCCGAAGAAAGAACGTATCTGTGTTCATGAAGCAGAAACTCTTGGCATTCCGCTGATCGGTATCGCGGATACCAATAGTGATCCGGAAGAGCTTGATTATGTTATCCCGGGTAACGATGACGCGATCCGTGCCGTTAAACTGATCACATCTACGATGGCAGATGCAGTGATCGAGGCACTTCAGGGAGACGCACAGGAAGTGATCGTTGAGGATGAGATGCTTGCAGAAGAAGCTGCAGCAGAGGAAGAAGCTTAAAATAGAATACAGATATGTATTGCGATAAGGAGGAATCATTATGAACATTACCGCTGCAATGGTAAAAGAGTTACGTGAGATCACAGGCTCCGGCATGATGGACTGCAAGAAAGCACTTGCTGAGACTGATGGAGATATGGAAGCTGCAGTAGAGTTCCTGCGCAAGAACGGCCAGATGAAGGCTGAAAAGAAAGCAAGCCGCATCGCGGCAGAAGGTCTTGTATGTGTTGCCTGTGAGGGTGATACAAAGGCTGCTATCGTAGAAGTAAACTCTGAGACAGACTTTGTTGCGAAAAACGCAACATTCCAGGAATATGTACAGGCAGTTGCTCAGCAGGCTGTAAATTCTGACGCTGCAGATCTGGATGCATTCCTTGCTGAGAAGTGGATCCAGGATGAGAGCAAGACGGTAAGCGAGGCTCTGGTTGAGAAGATCGCTGTGATCGGTGAGAAGCTTTCCATCAGACGTTTCCAGAAGGAAGAGCAGGCTGATGGCTGCATCGTTTCTTACATTCATGGCGGCGGCCGTATTGGTGTTCTGGTAAAAGCTCAGACAGCAGTTGTCAATGATGCTGTAAAAGAAGCCCTGAAGAACGTTGCAATGCAGGTTGCAGCAATGTATCCGAAATATGTATCTCAGGCAGATGTCAGCGAAGAGTACAAAGAGCATGAAAAAGCGATCCTGTTAGAGCAGGCAAAGACAGAGAATCCGAACAAGCCGGACAACATCATTGAGAAGATGATCATCGGTCGTCTGAACAAGCAGCTTAAGGAAGTATGTCTGTTAGAGCAGGCTTATGTAAAGGCAGAAGATGGCAAGCAGTCTGTTGGAAAGTACCTGGAGCAGGTATCAAAGGAAGCTGGCACAGCAATTACTCTGACCGGATTTGTCCGTTATGAGACTGGTGAG
Organism: Lachnospiraceae bacterium; assembly: GCA_015057865.1. Taxonomy (GTDB): domain Bacteria; phylum Bacillota; class Clostridia; order Lachnospirales; family Lachnospiraceae; genus SY8519. Next base: position 42,640 of record SVDH01000014.1, on the reverse strand, counting down.
GGTATGGAGAAAAAAGAAGAGAACTTTGCTGAGGAAGTAGCAAAGCAGATGGCATAAGCCGTTTCATCAGAATGATAAAAGTGTCAGACTCACCATATTGTGTCTCTGACACTTTTTCCTTTCAGATAATAATCTGAAAGAATAATCATATTTTACTTACAAGGGGGATTAAAGAATGGAGAGAAATGTAATTGTTGGACAGTCAGGTGGTCCGACCGCGGCGATCAATTCCAGCCTTGCTGGCGTTTATCGTACAGCGAAAGACAGAGGAGCAAAAAAAGTATATGGTATGCTGCATGGCATTCAGGGTCTTCTGCAGGAGAGCTATATTGATCTGTCTGACCATATCAAAACGAAGCTGGATGAAGAGCTTTTGAAGCGTACACCGGCTGCTTTCCTTGGTTCATGCCGCTATAAACTGCCGGGAATTCATGAAAACACAGCTGTTTATGAAAAGATCTTCAGTATTCTGGATAAGCTTGATATTGAAGCTTTTATCTATATCGGTGGTAATGATTCCATGGATACGATCAAGAAGCTGTCAGATTATGCGATCATTACCGGTCATCCGTGTCGCTTCATCGGAACACCGAAAACGATTGACAATGACCTGCCGCTGACAGACCATACACCGGGATTCGGAAGCGCTGCCAAATATATCGGCACTTCCATGAAAGAAATCATTCGTGACGGATTCTGCCTGGACTATGGCAACGGTCTGGTTACCATCGTAGAGGTTATGGGACGTAATGCCGGATGGCTGACAGGTGCAACTGCACTTTCTAAGGGTGAAGATTGTGAAGGCCCGGATCTGATTTATCTTCCGGAAGTTGCTTTTGACCTTAAGAAGTTCATGAAGAAGGTGAAAAAGCTTCTTGAGATCAAGACATCCATCATGGTCGTTGTATCAGAGGGAATCAAAACAGGGGATGGTACATATGTTTGTGAGCTGGCTAAACCGATCGATTTCGTCGATGGATTCGGACATAAGCAGCTGACTGGAACAGCAGCCTATCTGGCAACCTATATTGCAAATGAACTTGGCTGCAAGACCAGAGCGATCGAGCTTTCCACATTGCAGCGTTCCGCATCCCATCTGGCATCCCGTGTGGATATCCTGGAAGCAACACAGGCAGGCGGTGCTGCAGTTATGGCAGCGGATGAAGGTGATACGGGAAAGATGGTTATTTTAGAGCGTATTTCCGATGATCCGTATCAGTGCGGAACATCGATCCGCGATGTCCACAAGATCGCAAACGGAGAGAAACTGGTTCCGCGTGAGTGGATCAATAAAGAAGGCGACTATGTCACAGATGAGTTTATCGCACACGTTCTGCCGCTGATCCAGGGCGATGTTTCCCCGGTCATGGTTGATGGTATCCCGCGTCATCTGCTGACACCAAAAGAGCTGAGTCACCGCAGCTGATTTATCATCTGAATGAATATTACGATTTATTGCGTCGGCAAAGTGAAAGAACGGTTTTACAGAGACGCCATTGCTGAGTTTGAAAAAAGACTCAGCCGGTATTGCTCACTTAAGATCGTTGAAGTGGCCGACGAAAAGACCCCGCAGGATGCGGGAAAAGCAATCGAACAGAAGATTCTGGAAAAGGAAGGGAAGCGTCTGCTCTCTTCCTTTCCGGAACATACCTATCTGATCGCGCTTGATCTGCGCGGCAGAGCATTTACTTCTGAAAAGTTTGCTTCACATATGAGTGATCTGTTTCTGGAAGGGAATTCGTCTGTCGGATTTATCATCGGTGGTTCTATCGGACTTTCAAATGAAGTGCTCGCCCGTGCAGATGAACGGATCTCTTTTTCGGAAATGACCTTTCCGCATCAGTTGATGCGGGTGATCCTGCTCGAACAGATCTATCGGTCTTTCAGGATCAACCATGGAGAGCCCTATCACAAGTAACCTTATACGTTTGTTTTGCTGTTTTACGGAGATCATATGGGAACAGTTCAGATCAATATGAATATTCCGGCCAATCATATGTCTAATATTTTCGGGAGCTATGATGCGTTCCGGAAAAAAATAGAGGATGCTTTGTCTGTATCTATTCTGCAGCGAAACGGCGAGACAAAGATCGAAGGCGATGAAAAAGACTGTGCTGCAGCAAGACAGGTGCTTTCAGAGCTGCTGGCATTATCGGTCAAAGGAACGGACATCACGGAACAGCAGGTGAACTACGCACTCGACACATTAGAGATCGCAAAAGCGGATGATATCATCCGCTTAAACGACGATATCATCTGTCATACTGTTTCCGGAAAGCCGGTTCAGCCAAAGACACTTGGACAGAAAAACTACGTGGATCAGATTCGCAGTAAGATGATCGTATTCGGAAACGGGCCTGCCGGTACAGGTAAGACTTATCTTGCCATGGCGATGGCGATCACGGCGTTCAAACGCGAGGAAGTCGGACGGATCATTCTGACGCGTCCGGCGATCGAAGCGGGAGAGAAGCTCGGATTTCTTCCGGGAGATCTGCAGAGCAAGATCGATCCGTATTTAAGACCGCTTTATGATGCGCTTTATGCGATCATGGGGGCGGACAGCTTCGTTCAGAATCAGGAGAAGGGTCTGATCGAAGTGGCACCGCTTGCCTATATGCGCGGAAGGACACTCGATAATGCTTTCATCATCCTGGATGAAGCGCAGAACACGACACCGGCGCAGATGAAGATGTTCCTTACCAGGATCGGGTTCGGCTCCAAGGTTGTTATTACAGGGGATCCGACCCAAAAGGATCTTGCCGGAGATGTAAAATCCGGTCTGGATGTTGCATTACATGTTTTAAAAAATGTAGATGACATCGGCTTTTGCAATCTGACCAGTAAGGACGTTGTCAGACATCCGCTGGTTCAGAAGATCGTACGGGCGTATGAGAAGTACGAGCAAAGGGAGAGCCGGTCTTCTTCGCGAAACAAAGGAGGCAGAAAGTAAGATGGGCCTTCTGATCTTAACCGAATGCAAACCGGAGTTTTCATTTCATTACAAAAAGCTTGCAGAACGCGTCGTTTCCCACGTGCTGACTGAGGAAGAATTTCCGTGGGATGCTGACGTGTCGCTTGTCTTGACGGATGATGAGAGAATCCATAATCTGAATCTTGAGATGCGCGGAATCGACCGTGCGACAGATGTATTATCATTTCCGATGCTTCAATTTGAGGCACCGGCTGATTTTTTATTTTCAGAACAATATATCGATGCCTGTAAAGACCCTGAAACCGGAGCTGTAATGCTGGGTGATATCGTGATTTCCGTTGATCACGTCAGAGCACAGGCAAAAGAATACGGACATAGTGAAAAAAGAGAGTATGCGTTTCTGATCGTGCACAGCATGCTGCATCTGCTGGGATATGACCACATGGAAGAGGAGGAGCGCAAACAGATGGAGACGCGGCAAAAAGAGCTGCTTTTGCAAATGGAGATAAAACGTTGAGCAGGAATAGCGAATCAAGTTTTCTGGTGCAGGGTTCAATCCTTGCGATTGCGTCAATTGTCAGCAGGATCATCGGGATGCTTTACAGGATCCCGCTTTATTATATTATCGGTGATCATGGAAATGACTATTATGGCACAGCGTTTGAGATCTATACACTGCTTTTGTTTATTTCATCCTACAGTCTGCCGATGGCTGTTTCAAAAATGGTCTCGGCCCGTATGGCGAAACGACAGGTGCGGAATGCCTATCGTGTTTTTCGCGGCGCGTTGCTTTTCTCGCTCTGTACCGGTCTGATCGGTGCCCTGATCATTTTCTTTTTTGCAGGACCGTTATGCGCCCTGTTTCGGACACCGATGGCGATCTTCGCGCTTCGCGTACTGGCACCCACACTGTTGATCGTAGCGCTGATGGGCGTATTCAGAGGCTTTTTCCAGGGCCTGGGGACGACGGTTCCAAGTGCTTTTTCTCAGGTGATCGAGCAGATCATAAACGCAATCGTCAGTATCGCGGCAGCATTTGTGCTGTTCCGTTATGCTGCGAAGACATTCACGGAACAGACGGATCTGTATTCAGCCGCATATGGAGCGGCCGGAGGGACGCTCGGTACCGGTGCAGGTGCGCTGATTGGGTTTATTTTCCTTATTGTGATCTTTTTGGCTTTCCGCCCGCATTTTCTGAAGCTTGCAGAAAGGACGGAACGCAGACAAAAGAATCCGCATACAGAAAGCTATCGTACGATCATGCGGGTTCTGATCATGACAGTAGTACCGATCCTTTTGAGTACGACCGTCTACAATCTTGTTTCAGTGGCGGATCAGATCCTGTTTAAGAACATTGCGAACATTCAGAACTATGCGGCAAATGATATTTCCATCTGGTGGGGTGTCTATACCGGAAAGTACCGGGTGCTGACCAATGTTCCGATCTCGATCGCATCTGCCATCGGCGCATCGGCAGTTCCTGTCATCACGTCTGCGTTTACCATGCGGGACCATGAAAAGGTGCGCGGCAGGATTGATCTTGCGATTCGTTTTGAGATGATCGTAGCATTCCCGTGTACGGCAGGTCTGATCGTTCTTGCTTCCCCGATTCAGCAGTTTTTATTCAGTGACGCAACAAGACTTGCGGCAGGGCTTCTGATCGCCGGCAGCATCAGCGTGATCTTTTATTCGATCTCAACCCTTTCGAATGCTACACTTCAGGCAATCGATCGGATGCATGTACCGGTAAAAAATGCGGTGATCTCTCTGGTGATCCAGGCTGTTGCCCTGATCCTGTGCATGTTCGTATTCCATCTTGGGATCTATAGTGTGATCGTTGCAAATATTGTGTTCTCATTTGTGATGTGTATTTTAAATGGCCGGGCGGTTAAACGCTACTCCGGTTTTTCACCGAATGTAATGAAAACATTTGTGAAACCGGGGATTGCTGCAGTGATCATGGGAATTGCGGTTATTCTGATCTATCGTGTGTTCCATTTGCTTACGGGTCATAATTCGATTGCGACGATCATAGGTATCCTTGCCGGGATCATCATTTATTTCATCGTTCTTCTGCTGATCCGTGGCATCACAGAATCAGAGCTTTTGGATTTCCCCAAGGGCTCCATGATCATCAGGATCGCAAAGAAGGCGCATCTGCTCTAAACGAATCAGAGGGATATGATAAATGAGTAATAATCATCATTTCGATATTATCATAGTCGGAGCCGGCGCATCCGGTCTGATGGCGGCGGTTCAGGCATCTGACCGGAACTTAAACGTTCTGGTCCTGGAGCATCAGCCCAAAGCCGGCGTCAAGATCTTAAGTACCGGAAACGGTCGCTGCAATCTGACCAATTCCGATATGTCAGCAAAGTATTTCAGATGTGATGATCCTTTGTTTTTCCGGCCGGCATTAAAGGCATTTTCAGAGCAGGATACGCTTCGTTTTTTTGAAGAACGGCTGCATCTTTTCTGCAAGGAGAAAAACGGATACTGGTATCCCAGGAGCAATCAGGCAACGGCAGTCAGAGAGGCATTGCTGTCAGGGTGCCGGGAAAACGGCGTTTTGATCCGTCGGAATGCGCAAATCCGGGATATCACAAAAAAAGATGGAAGATTCCGGTTCAGAACCGATAAAGAGACATATTCCGCAGCCGCGTGTATCTTATGCTGCGGAGGAAAGGCATTCCCGAAATCGGGCAGTGACGGATCCGGTTACCGCCTGGCAAAGGTGTTCGGGCATTCCATTGTGAAACCGCTGCCGGCATTGATGGCGTTGTATTCAGACAGATCAGAACTGTTTGCGCTTGCCGGCGTCAGAGCTTTCGGTAAGGTATCGTTAGTGGTAAACGGATCTCATGTGATCACGGACGAAGGAGAGCTGCAGTTTACGGATTATGGGATTTCCGGCATTCCTGTCTTTCAGATCAGCCGTTATGCAGCGATCGCCCTGCATAAAAAAGAGCAGGTTTCTGTCGTGATCGATCTGATCCCTGAAATGCCCAAAGAAGAGCTGGAACGATATTTATCGGATGGCTGCAAGGGACAGGCCATGAAGACGGATGATCGTCTGCGTGTATTGTTAAACGGTCTGCTTCCCCAAAAGATCACAGCGTTTTTACTGGAACAAAAAACAGACACCCTGTCTGAACGGATCAGACAGATCAGTGGAGAGATCAAACATCTTTCCGTACCGGTTGTGAAAACAGCTTCTTTTACACAGGCACAGACTACGACCGGCGGTGTGAGAGTCTCAGAGATCGATCCGGATACGATGGGCTCCAGGCTGGAAGACGGACTGTATTTTGCCGGAGAGTTGATCGATATTGACGGTGCCTGTGGCGGATATAATCTGCAATGGGCATGGTCAAGCGGTACTTTGGCTGCGAACAGCGCGGCAGCTTATGTCAGAGAAAGGAACTGATATGAAGACGAAACGGATTCAGGTTTCACAGATTCATATGCCGGTATCTCACAATACAAAAGAGGTATTGTATAAAGCCGTTAAGGCAGCAGGTGTTCCGTCTGATTCCGTTGTATCATCCCGGATTGTGCGAAGATCGATCGATGCAAGAAAGAAGAATCAGGTTCATTATACCTACAGGGTGGAACTGACGATACCCGCAAACCAGCGATATGCCAGATCACGTAACATCAGTCTTTCCGATGACGTTCTGTTTGATCCGGTCATTCCACATGCAAGAGCCTTCGATCATCCGCCTGTGATCGCAGGAATGGGACCCGCAGGGCTTTTTGCAGGATATCTTCTGGCATTGAATGGCTGTTCTCCGGTCTTGCTCGAGCGGGGGAAACCTGTGGAAGAGCGCATCAGGGATGTGAAACAGTTCTGGGAAACGGGGCAGATAAATCCACATTCCAATGTGCAGTTTGGAGAAGGTGGTGCAGGCACATTTTCTGACGGTAAGCTCAATACCGGCGTAAAGGACCGGTTTGGTAGAAACCGGTTTGTACTCGAAACATTTGTGCGTTTCGGTGCACCAAAGGATATTCTTTATGACGCGAAACCTCATATCGGGACCGATATTTTGATCCGTGTGATCGCCAATATGCGTGAAGAAATGAAGTCTCTCGGGGCGCAGATCCTTTATGAGTCGGCACTGACAGATCTGATCATTCAGGATTCCACTTTAAAGGGAATTGTGGTCAATCATGATACAAAGCTCAAAACGGATGCCTGCATCCTGTCTGTCGGTCACAGCGCGCGGGATACGTTTCATATGCTTGTGGAACGGGATATTCCGATGGAAGCAAAACCGTTTGCAGTCGGTCTCAGGATCGAGCATCCGCAGGAGCTTCTCGATGAACGCCAGTATGGGCAGGACCATTCCGATCTATTGCCGCGAGCTTCCTATAAGCTGACAGGGCGTACAGAAACAGGCAGAAGCGTCTATACGTTTTGCATGTGCCCGGGCGGATATGTGGTCAATGCGTCGTCCGATTCCGGACAGACAGTGGTTAACGGCATGAGTGACCGCGCACAGGACAGCCCGAATGCAAACAGCGCTGTGGTACTCAGCATTCCTGCTTCAGAGTTTAGCGATGCCGCTGATCCGCTTGCAGGTATCGCTTTTCAGGAAGCACTTGAACAAAAAGCATGGGAGCTTGGAAAAGGATGTATTCCGCAGCAGCTGTTTGGCGATTATGAAAGCGGGATTGTTTCAACATCCTACGGAGCATATGCTTCCTGTACGAAGGGCAAAACAGTTTTTGCGGATTTAAGAAGTCTCTTTTCGGAAGAGATGAACAGGGATTTTACAGAGGCGGTTCATCTGTTCGGTAAGAAGATTAAGGGATTCGACCGGGCCGATGCGATTCTATCCGGTGTAGAAAGCCGGACATCATCCCCGGTCAGAATATTGCGGGATGAGACTTGCCAAAGTAACCTGAAGGGACTATTTCCGTGTGGGGAAGGCGCCGGTTATGCGGGCGGGATCACATCCGCAGCAATGGATGGTCTTCGGTGTGCGGAGGCGCTGTTGACAGACAGATAGAAGGCTTTCGCAAGGAGGAATTATGTCGGAACTGACACCAATGATGAAAAACTATCTGGCGACAAAAGAAGAGTATCCGGATTGTATTCTTTTTTACAGGCTCGGTGATTTTTATGAGATGTTTTTTGATGACGCAAAGCTGGTCTCAAAAGAACTGGAGCTGACGCTGACAGGAAAATCCTGTGGTTTAGAGGAGCGCGCGCCGATGTGCGGGGTCCCTTATCATGCTGCGGAAGGATATCTTAACAGACTTGTAGCAAGAGGATATAAAGTTGCGATCTGTGAACAGGTTGAAGATCCGAAGCTTGCCAAGGGACTGGTAAAAAGAGAAGTGGTGCGCATCGTAACACCCGGGACCAATCTGGATCCGGGCGGACTCGATGAGACCAGAAACAACTATATCATGTCGGTCTTTTATGCAGATGGCTCCTATGGGATCTCACTGGCAGATGTTACGACTGCCGCTTTTTTGGTGACAGAGGTCGATGAGGCACGCGCCTTTTTCGATGAATTGAGCAAGTTTTCACCATCAGAGCTCATTTGCAATGAATCGTTTTTTATGAGCGGGATCAGCCGGGAAGAATTAGAGGAACAGTTTCATATCCGGGTATCATCGCTGGATTCCTGGTATTTTACAAAAGAGACTGCCTTTTCGACACTGACGGAACACTTTCATGTATCTTCTATAGCCGGTCTGGGACTGTCGGATTATGAAAGCGGTGTGATCGCGGCAGGATCTCTGCTCCGGTACCTGTATGATACACAGAAAAACTCGCTTTCGCATATGTCAAAGATCGAGCCGTATTCAACGGGAAAATATATGATCCTGGATTCGTTTACAAGAAGGAATCTGGAACTGACAGAAACGCTGCGGGAAAAAGAAAAACGGGGCTCTTTATTATGGGTGCTTGATAAGACAAAAACCGCAATGGGCGCGCGTCTTTTACGCTCCTGGATGGAGCAGCCGCTCTTATCAAAGACAGAGATCAATCAAAGGCTGGATTCGGTTTCCGAACTGTATCAGAATATGATCACGCGGGAAGAACTCAGGGAATACTTAAACCCTGTTTACGATCTGGAGCGTTTGATCAGCAGGATCGTTTACCAGACGGCTAATCCAAGAGATCTGATCGCGTTCAGACAGTCACTTTCCATGCTGGGACCGATCCGTTCTCTTTTAAAAGAATTATCATCTCCTCTGTTGAATGAGGTCTATGAAATGATCGATCCCTTGGAGGATATCACTTCACTGATCGAGGCTTCGATCACGGATGAGCCGCCGATCACGGTTCGTGAAGCAGGAATCATTAAGACCGGTTATCATGAAGAGGTTGACCGGCTGCGCGAAGCAGGCACAAAAGGAAAAGAATGGCTTGCAACGATCGAAGAAGAGGAACGCGAGAAAACCGGGATCAAAAACTTAAGGATCAAATATAATAAGGTCTTTGGATATTATCTGGAGGTGACGAATTCCTACAAGGATCTGGTGCCGGATTATTTTATCAGAAAGCAGACGCTGACCAATGCGGAACGTTACATCACACCGGAATTAAAGACCATGGAAGATGAGATCCTGGGGGCATCAGACAGACTCAACATTCTGGAATACGATCTGTTCTGTGAGATCAGAAACCGGATCGGGGCAGAAGTAGTTAGGATCCAGCAGACAGCTAAGGCAGTTGCGATCCTTGATGTGATCGCATCGCTTGCGTATGTTGCGGAACGTAACGGATATGTCAGACCCACGATCAATGAGAGCGGTTCGATCCGGATTATGGAAGGACGGCATCCCGTTGTCGAAAAGATGATGAAGAATGATCTCTTTATTCCGAATGACACGATGCTTGATCAGAAGAAAAACCGGATTGCGATCATTACCGGTCCGAATATGGCAGGAAAGTCCACATATATGCGTCAGAATGCACTGATCGTTCTGATGGCGCAGATCGGCAGCTTTGTGCCTGCAAAAAAGGCATCGATCGGGATTACGGACAGGATTTTTACCAGGGTCGGCGCCTCAGATGACCTTGCTTCCGGACAGAGTACATTTATGGTAGAAATGACGGAGGTTGCAAATATTTTGCGGAATGCAACGCCCAAAAGCCTGCTCATTCTCGATGAGATCGGACGCGGTACCAGTACGATCGACGGACTATCGATCGCCTGGGCAGTTGTCGAATATATCAGCGATCCCAAAATACTGGGAGCAAAGACACTGTTTGCAACACATTATCATGAACTGACCGAACTGGAAGGCAAGCTTGATAATGTTAACAACTACTGCATCGCGGTCAAAGAACGCGGGGATGATATCGTATTTTTACGAAAGATCGTTCCCGGCGGAGCCGATAAGAGCTTTGGTATTCAGGTGGCAAAGATCGCCGGTGTACCGGATGCTGTGATCAGACGTGCAAAAGAGATCAGCGATGAGCTGGCAAACAGCGAATCCGGTTTTTATTCCGGGAACTATACGATCCCGGAAAAGAAGGATCATGCAAAGATGAAGCAGACGGTGGAAATGGAACAGTTTTCATTGTTTGATACCGTCAAAGACGATACGATCATTGAAGAACTGCGGTCGGTCAATATTTCGACCATGACACCGTTGGAAGCATTAAATAAACTGCATGAGCTGCATAATAAAGTAAAAAACAGATGGTAGGAGAAGATATGGCGCAGATTGAACTGTTAGACCAGCAGACAATTGATCAGATCGCTGCGGGCGAGGTCGTAGAGCGTCCGGCTTCTGTGGTTAAGGAATTGGTGGAAAACGCGATCGATGCCGGTGCGGATACCATAACGGTTGAAATACGTGACGGCGGAACATCTCTGATCCGTGTGACCGATAACGGATGCGGGATTGACAGGGATCAGATCCCGCGCGCCTTTCTACGGCACAGTACCAGCAAGATCCGTACAGCGGAGGATCTGACAGGGGTAAGGTCCCTGGGATTCCGCGGAGAAGCACTTTCTAGTATCTCTGCTGTTTCGCAGACGGAGCTGATCACAAAACCTGCGGATCAAATGCTCGGATGCCGATACCGGATCGAAGGCGGACAGGAGATCGGGCTTGAAGAGATCGGTGCTCCGAATGGTACGACGATCCTTGTAAAGAATCTGTTTTACAATACACCTGTACGAAAAAAGTTTTTGAAAACAGCCCAGACAGAAGCCGGGTATGTTGCATCGCTGGTTGATCATCTGGCACTGTCAAGACCGGATATTTCGTTTCGTCTGATCATTCAGGGGACGATGAAACGCAACACATCGGGTAATGGCAGTTTAAAAGACGTAATCTACAGCATTTACGGACGAGAGGCCTGTGCAAACATGACGATGGTCGATGTGACGACTGATGTGATCTCTGTATATGGCTTCATCGGGAACCCCGGTCTGTCGAGGGGCAACAGAACATATGAGGTCTTTTTTGTAAATGGAAGAGCCATTCAGAGTAAGGTGCTTTCTTCTGCTGTTGAGGAAGGATACAAGGGATTTCTGATGCAGCATCGGTTCCCGTTCGCGATTCTGAACATCTCACTCGACGGTAAGCGGGTTGATGTCAATGTACATCCGCGTAAACAGGAACTTAGATTTTCAGATCCGATGGCGGTACATGCATCTTTGACGGAGATCATACAGAATGCTTTGCGCAGTCATCAGCTGATCCAAAGGGTAGAATCCGGAATGCCGGAAAAAAAGCCGGATTCAGAGACGGCGGCAGAAGGACAGCATGACGCAGCAAAGAAAGTACGTGCACCGGAGCCCTTTGAAGAAAACAGACTTGCCAGGATCCGGGAATCTGTCAAAAAAGACAGCCCGTATGAAAAAAAGTATCCGGAGCGGATGCACACACAGGTCGTAAGGGAAACACCTTCCATACAGCAATATCAGGAACGCAGCCGCAATAAGCAGGAAGACATGCAGCTGACACTGGATACGATCTTCAGTGCGCCTGCAAAAAAACAGTACCGGATCATCGGTCAGCTGTTTGACACATACTGGCTGATCGAGTATCAGGATGAACTGTATATGATCGATCAGCATGCGGCGCATGAAAAAGTGCTGTTTGAAAAAACGATGCGGTCATTCAGGGAACGGTCGTTTCATGCGCAGCAGATCCAGCCGCCGGTTATATTGCAGTTATCGGTACAGGAGTACGAGCGGTTTGAACGATGCAGGGAAGCATTTGAAAAGCTTGGCTTTGAGGCAGAGCCGTTTGGGGACCAGACGATCGCGATCCGGGCAATTCCTTCCGATCTGTATGGCTTAAGCGGAAAAGAGGTCTTTCTGGCCCTGATCGATGATCTCAGAGAGATCTCAGAAAAAGATACGCCGGAAAGCGTACTGGAAAAAGTGGCGTCCATGTCCTGCAAAGCAGCAGTAAAGGGCAATTCCAGACTTTCGGAGCGGGAGATCAACCATCTTCTGGAAGAATTGATGGAGTTAGACAATCCGTTTTTCTGCCCCCATGGAAGACCGGTGATCATCGCCATGACACATGCGGAAATCGATAAAAAGTTTAAAAGGATCCTTTGATATGAAGAAACCGCCATTGCTGATTTTAACCGGTCCGACGGCTGTCGGAAAAACAGAGTTATCCTTAAAGCTCGCAAAAAGATATCATGGGGCGATCATTTCGGCAGATTCCATGCAGGTATATCGACGCATGGATATCGGTACAGCAAAGCTGCCGGAGGATCAAAGAGAGCAGATCCCGCATTATCTGATCGATATCAGAGAGCCGGAAGAAGGATTCCATATCGTGGATTTTCAAAAGGAATCACTGCAGGCAATACAGGAAATCCGGAATGCCGGACAGGTGCCGATCTTAACAGGTGGTACAGGATTTTACATTCAGTCTGTCCTCTATCCGATTGACTTTAACGATGAATCAGATGATCCGACCCTGCGCAAAAAGCTGGAAAACATGCTTGATGAAAAAGGGGCAGGATATCTGCACAGGATATTAAGAAGAGTAGATCCGCTTTCTGCTGCGCGCATTCATCCGAACAATGCCAGAAGAACGATCCGGGCGCTGGAATTCTATTTCAGGACAAAAACTTCGATTGCGGAGCACAATGACAGAGAAGCCGGTAAGGAATCCGGCTTTTCATTTTGCTACTTTGTCCTGACAATGGAACGTGAAACATTATACCGGCGCATCGACGAGAGAGTAGATCAAATGATCCGGGATGGTTTGGTTGAGGAAGTACAGATGCTCCTTGATGAAGGGATCCCGCGGGACGCGACATCGATGCAGGGACTGGGCTATAAAGAGATCGCTTCCTATCTGTCCGGAGAAGTCTCATTAGAAGAAGCCATCCGGATCCTGAAAAGAGATACCAGACATTTTGCGAAACGGCAGCTGACCTGGTTTCGGCGGGAACGGGATGTGATCTGGATCAAAAAAGAAGAATTTGACAATGATGAAAACAGGATGCTTGCCTTTATGGAAGAAAAGATCCGTGAAAGGACAGGATTATGATGTCAGAGGAACTGATGATAGAACAGTATCAAAAAGCAGGAATCTCTCCGGAAATCATCGCATTCGGTGCCGGGATTGAAGCAAGGCTTAGGGAGCGGTTTCAAAAAATCGATGAGATGGCAGAATATAACCAGATGAAGGTCATTCTGGCGATGCAGAAAAACAAGGTCAGCGCGGAATGTATGCAGACCAGTACCGGTTACGGATATAATGACATCGGCCGTGACACCTTAGAAGAGGTATATGCTGATATTTTCTGTGCCGAAGCAGCATTGGTAAGACCGCAGATCACCTGTGGAACACACGCACTCGCCCTGGCACTGCTGTCGAATCTGCGACCGGGAGACGAGCTCCTTTCCGCATCAGGAAGACCATATGATACCCTGGAGGAAGTGATTGGAATCCGCCCTTCAAGAGGGTCTTTGGCAGAATACGGAATCTCATACAGACAGGCAGATCTGACTGCAAAAGGACATTTTGATTACGATGCGATCCGTGATGCCATCCGTCCGAATACACGCATGGTAACGATCCAAAGATCCAGAGGATATTTAACAAGGCCATCCTTTTCCGTAGATGAGATCGAAGAAGCGATCTCGTTTATCCGCGGGATCAAAAAGGATGTCTGCATCATGGTGGATAACTGCTATGGAGAATTTGTGGAGGCAAGAGAACCTGTTGAAGCAGGAGCGGATCTGGTAGTCGGTTCGCTGATCAAGAATCCGGGAGGCGGGCTTGCACCGGCCGGCGGATATCTTGCAGGCACGAGTGAATGCATCGAAAATGCCGCTGTACGTCTGACATCGCCCGGACTCGGGAAAGAAGTCGGTGCCTCTCTGGGAGTGAATCCCAGTTTTTATCAGGGACTGTTCCTGTCACCGGTTGTCGTTAGCGGCGCATTAAAAGGCGCGGTCTTTGCTGCCAATTGTTATGAGACACTCGGATTCAAGGTATTTCCGAATGGCAGCGAGCCAAGACATGATATCATTCAGGCGGTCACGCTTGGTTCAAAAGAAGGTGTGATCGCATTTTGCGAAGGCATTCAGGCAGCCGCACCCGTTGACAGCCATGTACATCCGATCCCCTGGGATATGCCGGGATATGACAGTCAGGTGATCATGGCCGCAGGTGCTTTTGTGCAGGGTTCTTCGATCGAACTGAGTGCCGACGGACCGATCAGGGAGCCATATAATGTGTATTTCCAGGGCGGACTGACATGGTATCATGCAAAGCTCGGCATCCTTTCTTCCCTTCAGAAAATGCTGGAGGCAGGATTGATCAGCCTTTCGTAAGGCAGTCTTTTTTCCACGGAACGGATGGAAATAAACCTATACTTTAAAACATGATTGTGCTATGATACATGATACAACGCATTTTGCATTTTCTGCATAGAGAGAGCGGAAATGGAGTAATAATGCGAAACAACTTAACCATGAAAGAGCTGCCTGATACGGAACGCCCATATGAAAAATGTATGGAAAAAGGACCGCAGGCACTTTCCGACGCGGAATTGATATCCGTTATCATCCGTACCGGATCCGGCGGGGAATCTGCCCTGGTCCTGGCACAAAGGATCTTAAAGCTTGGGGATGACGGCATTTTGAATCTGGCGGGGCTGTCAGTCAATGATCTTCTGAAGATACCGGGGATCGGACCGGTGAAAGCCATTCAGTTAAAATGTGTCGTTGAATTGTCAAAGCGGATTTCCATGGCGCGCCGGGGTGAGCAGATGATTCTTTCAGACGCGTCCAGTATTGCGGAATACTATATGGAACAGATGCGGCATGAGACCAGAGAGATCCTGATCGCTGCGATGTTTAATATTCGCAATGCATTTCTGGGTGATGTCATGATCTCTGTCGGAACCGCACATGCATCGCTGATCTCGCCTGCGGAAATCTTTCGCAGAGCACTCATCAGAGGCGCAGCATCCATCGTTTTGCTCCATAATCATCCAAGCGGGGTGCCCGCGCCAAGTCAGGAAGATATGGAAGTGACAAAACGAGTGGCAGAATGCGGAGAACTGCTGGGGATTCCTTTGATGGATCACATCATCATCGGAGATAACAGATATTACAGCTTTTCTGAAATGGATCATATCAGAACAATCGATGAATCATACATGTGAGTGTATGACACAGGAGTGAAAAATGGCGAATTATATTGGATTTGATCTGGGAACCATGAATCTGAAGATGTTTAACAGAAATTCAGACGAGATCATTAAGATCAAAAACACAGTGGCGATCATTAAGAAAAATCTTTTATATGCGTATGGTGATGACGCCTATGACATGTTTGAAAAAGCACCGGAAAACATTTCCGTCTCATTTCCGATCGTTAACGGTGTGATCGCTGATTACGGGAATATGCAGAATATGATCATAAAGTTCCTTGAAAAACAATCCAGAGGAAGGATCAAAGGGACGGATTTTATCGTTGCAGTCCCAACAGATATCACGGAAGTGGAGAAGAAAGCGTTTTTTGATCTTTTATATAAAAGCAAATTAAAACCAAAAAACGTACTTCTTTGTGATAAGCCGATCGCAAACGCGATGGGACTGGGCCTGGATGCGAACGAGCCGACAGGTGTGATGATCGTTGATATCGGATCTGACACGACAGAGATCTCGGTCGTATCACTCGGCGGTCTGGTGATTACAGAGCTTCTGCATTTCGGGGGCAGCAGACTGGATGAATCGATCATCAATTATATCCGGAGAAACGACAATCTCATTATCGGCCAGAAGACGGCAATGCAGTTGAAAGAGCATATCGGCAATGCATTTTTAGAGGATGAGGTTGAATCCTATAAGGTGGTCGGGATGAATGTTGTCAGCGGTCTTCCGGTAGAAGCAGAGATTACTTCTGACAAGATCTATAATGCGACAAAAGATAACCTTTCATCCATCTGCAGTTCTGTTCGGATGGTGCTTGAAAAAACGCCTCCGGAGATCGCCAGGGACATTGTGAAATCCGGTATTTATATTACCGGCGGTTCTTCACAGTACCGGAATCTGGACAAGCTGTTTGAACAGATTTCAGGCATTAAGGTAAACACCTGTGAACATCCGGAAGAAACGGTTGTCAGAGGCCTGGCAAAGATTGTTTCTGATCCGAAGTATAAGAACCTGGCTTATACCATGAAAACCAAAGTATTCAAATAATGAGGGATCATTTATAATATGATTTTTACACAGCGTCAGCGCAAAAAAAGGAAGGAACTTCCTCCGCGTTATTTACTGCTGATCTTGACGATCGTGTGTGTTGTTTTTATCGTGTTCGGACGAACGGCCGCCTCCGGCGGAGCCGGTCCGCTATCGTACGTGGCCGGTTATGTGATTGTGCCTATGCAAAATGGGATCAATAAGATTGGTTCCGGCTTGTCCGGGCTTTCTTTGCGTTTTGTTTCCAAGCAGGAACTGGAAGAGAAGAATCAGGCGTTAGAAGAAGAGATCGATGAGCTGCGCGCACAGTTGAATCAGGTTGAGACCAATCAGCATGAATATGAAGAATTGAAGCAGTTATATGATACCCAGCAGGCATTCTCTTCATTCGAGACCATGAATGCGGAAGTCGTGGCAAAGGATTCCGGCAACTGGTTCTCTACATTTTTGATCGATCAGGGATCAAAAGACGGCGTCAGGACCGGAATGAATGTCATCGCTCAGGGCGGACTGGTCGGGATCGTTGTGGATGTCGGTCCGAATTATGCAAAAGTGCGCTCGATCATAGACGATGCGGCCAGCATCAGTGCAATGGATGTTACGACATCGGATCTGTTCATCGTCAGCGGAAATCTGCAGACAATGAGCCAGAGCCAGATGATCGAGTTTTCCAATCTCCGGATCCCGGAAGATGGTGAATCAAAGGTGGCCGAGGGTGATAAGGTTGTCACATCGCCGATCAGTGATCGTTATCTGAAGGGAATCCCGATCGGATATATCGCGACTGTCAGTGATGATGAAGGAAATCTTACCCGGTCAGGTACGATCCTTCCGATCGTTGATTTTACACACCTGGAACATGTCCTTGTTATTATGGAAACAAAGGATTATGCCGATATTGGTATGGGGCAGGGAAACTGATATGAGAAGGAAAATCACACTTGCCATATTGATCGTCGCCTGTTTTTTACTGCAGACGACGATTTTTCAGACATTATCCATCGCATCGATCTCGCCGAATCTTTTGATCGTTCTGACTTCGTGTATCGGATTCATGCGCGGGAAAACGGAAGGCATGATCACGGGTTTTGCATCAGGACTTCTGTTAGACGTTCTTTCCGGCTCAACACTGGGCTGTTATGCACTGATCTATATGCTTTGCGGGTATGTCAACGGAATCTTTGCGAAACGGTTTTATCCGGAAAACCTGAAGCTTCCGATCCTTTCCATTCTGCTTTCGGATCTTTATGTCAGCATCGTTACGTGGCTGATCATGTTCGCGATGCGCGGCAGAAGCGGATTCTTCTGGTATGCAGGACATATCATCATTCCGGAGATGGTTTATACTGCGATCGTAGCGGTTGCTTTGTATCTGATCCTGCTCGGTCTGGATCGTCATTTGGAAAATATTGAAAAAAGGAGTGCAGCAAAATTTGTTTGATAAGGGCAAAGAACTGCTGACAAAACTGGCAAAGAACAGGGCCATCATCCTGATGCTGATCTTTGTTGTGCTGTTTGTGATCCTTCTGGGTCGCCTGTTTGGCATGCAGATCATCAAGGGTGAATCCTATCAGAATACTTTTACGGCCAGCATAAAGAAAACGATCACCGTTGACGGCATTCGCGGAAACATCTATGACCGGAACGGTGTTCTTTTAGCGTACAATAAACTCGCATATAAGCTGACGATCGCGGATACCGGTGTTTATTCGTCGACAGACGAAAAAGACGCTGCACTCAATCATGAGATGGATACGATCCTTACTCTGCTTCATAAAAACGGAGATGAGATCGATAATCAGTTCCATATTTCGATGGATCCCACCACGTATGCACTGTCTTATGATATTTCCGGGACTGCTTTGCTCCGGTTTAAGGCAGATGTGTTCGGTTACGCAAGAACCAATGAACTGTCATATAACAGAAAACTGAAGTTCAATGAAAAAGAAGCGACAGAGCAGCAGATTTATGACTACCTTCAGGAACGGTATGGGATCAATGCTGCTGATTATGAAGATCCGTACCGGGCTTATGAGATCACAGTACTTCGCTACGAGCTCGGGATGAACAGCTATCAGAAATATCTCTCTACAACGATCGCACGGGACATCTCGGATGAGTCTGTCGCTGATATGCATGAGTTTTCAGATACACTTACCGGGATTTCTGTAGAGAATGATACCAAGCGTGTATATCTGTATCCGGAATATTTTTCCGGTATCATTGGATATACAGGTACGATCTCCACAGAGGAATATGAGCAGTACAGTGCTGAGGATGACTCATATTCCCTTTCCGATATTGTCGGGAAGTCCGGCATTGAGCAGATGATGGAAACACAGCTTCGGGGCAGCAAAGGCTCACAGGAGGTGTATGTCAACAATGTCGGTAAAGTCCTGAAAGTGATCGGAGAGACGCCGTCGACGACAGGAAATGATGTCTATCTTTCCCTTGACGCAGAAATGCAGAAAACGATTTATGATCTTCTTGAAAAAGAGATCGCGGGTATTTTATATTCGAGTATCCGGAATGAGCATCACTATGAAGAGGATGAAGGGCATGAATATACCGCTGTTTATGATGTATATCAGGCGATTCTGACCAATAACATCCTGCATACGGATGCGTTTGCGTCTGCCGCAGAGGACTCGGCACAGGCAAGGATTTATGATACATTTGTATCCCACAGGGAGGAGGTCCTCTCTGATCTGAGTGATACATTGAACGGATCGGAAAACTATGAAGATCTGTCAGAATCCATGCAGGATTATGTCATGCATACGGTTGAGATGCTGCAAAACAGGGAAGTCTTCGACAAGGAAGCAGTCGATTCTTCCGATGACGTCTATCAGGAGTGGAAGAGTGGCGCTGTTTCTGTCAGCACGTATTTAAAGCATGCGATCGACGCCGGATGGATCGATTCCTCCGCCCTTAATGTGAAGGGCCGTTATTCGGATACCGACGAAATCTATGAGGCGCTGGTTGCCTATATTATGGATGTAACAGGCCGTGACAGCTCTTTTGATAAGATTATTTACAGATATCTCGTGCTGGATGATGAGATCAGCCCGAGGGATATCTGCCTTTCCCTTTATGAACAGGGCATTCTGGCAGAGGACGGGGATTATACCGCATTGCAGAACGGCACGCTTGGTTCGTATGAATTTGTATGCCAGAAGATCCGGTCGTTAGAGATCACGCCCGGCCAGCTTGGACTGGATCCCTGTTCCGGATCCTGTGTGGTGATCGATCCGAGAACCGGTGATCTTCTTGCATGCGTTTCGTATCCGGGATACGATACCAATCGTCTTTCTGATGCGAATGATACGGAGTATTATAATCAGCTTCTGACAAATGCATCTGCGCCTTTGTATAATTATGCAACACAGCAGACGACTGCGCCGGGATCTACGTTTAAGCCGGTCACTGCGCTTGCAGGGCTTACAGAGCAGGTGATCTCTACCGGAACAGAGATTCATGATGAAGGTGTGTATACCCGTCTGGACATGAATCTGAAATGCTGGATCTATCCCGGCAATCACGGGGATGAGACGGTTGTTTCAGCACTGAAGGATTCCTGTAATTATTTCTTCTGTGAAGTTGGTTATCTTTTGAGCTTGAAAAACGGTGAATACAACGAGTCTGAAGGACTCGAAAAACTGACGGATTATGCGCAGGCCTTTGGCCTTGGACAGAAAACCGGCATTGAGATACCGGAAAGCACGGCCAAGGTGGCAACAGAGTATCCGATCAGTGCGGCGATCGGACAGAGTAACAATTCGTTTACTACGATCCAGCTTTCCAGATATGCAGCAGCACTGGCAAATAACGGAACAGTATATGACCTGACAGTATTGGATCATGTCAGCACACCGGAAGGTGAGACTCTGCAGTCTTATGCGCCGTCTGTCGCAAATGAAGTGACAGATATCTCGGATGCTTCCTATTCGGCGGTCCGGGATGGAATGCGTCAGGTGGTTACTTCTCATACGGAATTTGACGATATTGAAGACCTTAAACTGGCAGGAAAAACGGGAACGGCAGAAGAGGCGAAGAACCGGCCAAACCATGCGCTTTTTATCGGCTATGCGCCTTATGACGCTCCGGAAGTTGCGATTGCGGCAAGGATCGCATATGGACATTCCTCGTCCAATGCATGTGATTTTGTCGATGATGTCATGAAGCTGATCTTTGGTTTGGAAAGCGGCGAAAGCCTGCTTGAAGGCGGTGCGGCGTCTGTGAACGCATCAGATCTTGTAACGGATTAGAGGGAGCAGATATGTTTAAAAAGTACAATTTCAAAGATTATCGCTTCCGGCTGATCATATATGTTATTCTGCTGAGCGTGATCGGCGTGATCTTTATCGGGAGCGCAAATCCGGATTATCAGATGCGGCAGCTCCTTGGCGTGATCGCAGGCTGTATCCTGATGCTTTTGATCTCCTGTGTGGATTACAGGTATATCACGCAGTTTTACAGGATCTTTTATCTGCTGACAGTCGTGCTGCTGATCCTCGTTCTGGTTGTCGGAAAAGAAACGAACGGTGCAACAAGATGGATCGACCTCGGTCCTTTTGCATTCCAGCCGTCTGACCTTGCAAAACTCTTCCTGATCCTGTATTTCTCCATGTATTTTTTTAAGTACAGAGAGAATCTGAATACGGTAAAAACGATCGTTCCGGCGTTGGTTTTATTTGCGATTCCCGCATTTTTGATCTTCAGGGAACCCAACCTGTCAACGACGATTATTATGACAATGATTTTTATTACCCTATTGTTTATTGCGGGATTAAGTTATAAAATAATAGGGACGGTACTTGCAATCGGAATCCCGTCGGCGATCGTCGTGATCGTTCTTTTGATGAAACAGCTGATTCCGTTAAAGCAGTATCAGTACAGCCGTATTATGTCCTGGATTGATCCGGTGACATATTCGGATGATTCTTTTCAGCAGCAGTACTCCATGAAGGCGATCGGATCCGGTCAGCTTTTTGGAAAAGGATTGAATAATAATTCTTTCACATCCGTAAAAAACGGCAACTTTATATCCGAACCACAGACAGACTTTATTTTTGCGATCATTGGAGAAGAACTTGGATTTATAGGCAGTGTCGTTGTGATCGGCCTGATCCTGCTGATCGTACTTGAGTGTGTGCTTGTCGCCAGAAAGGCGAAGGATATTCCGGGGCGGCTGATCTGCTGCGGGATTGCAACCTGGATCGGATTTCAGGGGTTTGTAAACCTGTGTGTTGCGAGCGGTATGATGCCAAACACTGGTGTAACATTACCTTTTGTAAGCTATGGTCTGACTTCTTTGCTGAGTCTCTATCTTGGCATAGGTATAGTACTTAATATCGGACTTCAGGGAAAAAAACATCATATAGGGGATGAAGAAGATGAATATAGCTTTCGTCGCTCATGACGCGAAAAAGAAACTGATGCAGAATTTCTGTATCGCATATCGGGGAATCTTAAGCAAGCACTCCTTATATGCGACCGGAACGACAGGCAGATTGATCGAAGAGGTGTTGAATCTGCCGATCCATAAGTATCTGGATGGCCATCTTGGCGGGATTCAGCAGCTTGGGGCAGATATTTCCGACAACAATATGGATCTGGTGATCTTTTTGCGCGACCCGCTGACACCAAAATCACATGAACCGAACGTGGATCATATCGTCAAACTTTGTGATACACATAACATTCCGTTGGCGACGAATCTTGCAACGGCGGAAGTCTGCATTCTTTCATTAGACAGGGGAGATCTTGACTGGCGTGAAATGTATAAGTAGAAAAAAACGTAAATTATGGTTATGTATTGTGGCCATCCTCGCGATGGCCTTTTTTACCGCGTGTGGATCTTCGAAAGATCTTCCGGATGCATACGAAGTGTATGAAAAAGGTGATGATACAGAAATGTCCATGCAGATCGAACAGCCGGATTTCTTTGCAAAGGGTCTTTGCGTTGGCGGAACGGAGAATGTGACCGGTGAATATATTCCGGACGATATTGCCTCCGCGCTTGTTTTTCTGCCGGATGAGGAAAAGATCGAATATGCTGAGAATATATATGATAAGGTATATCCTGCCAGCACGACCAAGATCTTAACAGCATATCTTGCATTGAAATATGGCAATCTTGATGATCCGATCACGGTTTCTTCTACGGCAGCATCTGTCCCAGCGGAATCTTCGGTGTGCGGATTCAAGGCCGGTGATCAGATTACACTGTATGATGCACTGAGCGGACTGATGTTAATGAGCGGTAATGATGCCGCAAATGTCATCGCTGAATATGTTTCCGGCAGCAATTCCGATTTCTGTGTATTGATGAATCAGGAAGCGCGGCTTTTAGGGGCGACACATTCGCATTTTGTGAATCCACACGGGTATCCCGCGGACGATCATTATACGACCGCATATGATCTGTATCTGATCTTTCAGGCGGCGCTGAAAGATGACACCTTCCGTCAGCTGATGGCAGAAAAAGAGATGGATGTGAGCTATCAGAATGCTGCCGGAGAGACTGTAAACGCAAAGTGGGAGAGTACGAACCACTATTATACAGGAGAGGCAGAAATCCCGTCCGGCTTTGAAATACTCGGCGGAAAGACCGGTTCTTCGAATTCATCGGGCTTTTGTCTCGTTCTTTACAGTAAAGATCAGGAGAACCGTCCCGTGATCTCGATTATCATGAGGAGTGCTTCAAAGGAAATCCTGTATCAGCAGATGAGCAGACTTTTGTCTGTGTACGGGTAAATTAGGAGTTGTTTTTTGGTGGTCCTTATAATATAATGATTCATATAAAAATTGGCGCGTAAAATGCGTACCATACCCAGGAGGTTAAGGCATATGGTTGAAATCATCGCCGGAGAAAAAGGCAAAGGGAAGACAAAATATTTACTGGATAAAGTGAACACAGCGATCAAACAGGCAGATGGCAATCTGGTTTATCTTGACAAGAGTCAGAAGCACATGCATGAGCTGAATAACAGAGTTCGTCTGATCAATGTTATGGATTATCCGATTACGAACTGTGATGAATTCTTAGGATTTGTATGCGGTATCGTATCACAGGATTACGATCTGCAGGAAATGTACCTGGACAGTTTCCTGACCATTGCGAACATTTCCGATGAAGAAATGGTTCATGCGATTGAAAAACTTGATGTGATCAGCGAAAAGTTCCATGTAAAGTTTGTTCTGAGTGTATCCAGAAATGAAGTGGATCTTCCTGATAGTGTAAAGGCAAAATTGATCGTTTCTCTGTAAATTGAGCATACGGATCAGATGAGTGGAAAACCATGCGGTGTCTTAAGAATCCTTAAGGCACCGTATATTTTGTAAGGATTCATTAAAGTATGGCTGATCAGAAAAAGAATAACTCCAAAAAAGTGGTTCGTTTTCGTAAAAAGATCCATATCAATATCGGTATCATTGTATTTGCAGTGATACTGATCTATTTTGGTGTCTATGTCATTTCCTATGCGGTAAGGAATCATACCGTGGCATATGAAGTCCAGATGGGAGAAATCACAGAAAGCAGCAGCCATACAGGCCTGGCACTGCGGACAGAAAGTATCATCAAGGCAGAAACCAGCGGAAACGTTAACTATTACTATAAGGAAGGCGCGAAGGTTGCCTATGAAGATAATGTCTGCTCGATCGATGCAGACGGATCGGTTTCTGAGAAGATCACGGCAGCCGGATCCGATATCAGCTCGTTGAGTGAAGATGAGCTCTCGGTGCTTAGAAAGTATATTTCTGATTATGCGTCCGGATATTCGAATGCTAACTTTAGTGACGTATACGAGTTTAAAAGTGTCATGAACTCTACGATACGGGAAGAGCTTTATCAGGCCGCATTAGAGCAATACGCATCAGAACTTGAAAGTGCCAGTGCTTCCGGATCATTTACTTTTATGCAGGCACCGGAGCCCGGACTTGTGGAATACTATACGGACGGCTATGAAGCAATGACGACGTCTTCTTTTAAAGAGACCGATTATCAGCCGGCCGCTTATAAGGCGACCAATCTCAAAGATGTCAGAAAAGTATCCACGGGAGATGCCCTGTATAAGCTGTTAACAGATGAAAACTGGAATATGGTCGTGCCGATCACCCAGGAAGAAAAAGAGCGGTATAAAGATTATTCAGTCATCCTTGTGACATTTGCGAAGGATAACCGCAGCTGTTATGCGACTTTTGAGATCAAGGATTTCGGTAATGATCCATACCTGTTCCTGACATTTAATTCTTCCATGGTGCGGTATGCATCAGACCGATATATCGATGTCACGCTGGATATCAATACCAGCCGCGGGCTTAAAGTACCGCAGTCTGCTGTTGTTGAAAAGACGTTCTTCCTGGTTCCGGAAGAGTATGTGACAAGAGGAAACAATTCCAGCCAGCAGGGTGTGCTGCTGGAAAAACAGGGTACAAAAACACCGGAATTTACGCCGGTCACCATATATAACAGCAAGGACGGTTATTATTATATCAGCAGCGCTGATTTTTCTGCACAGGATCAGATTCGCAAACCTGAGAGTGATGAATCCTATACGCTTGAAGAGACAGAAAATCTGAAAGGTGTTTATAATATTAACAAGGGATATGCTGTTTTCCGTCAGATCGAGATCCTGGCTGAGAATTCGGAATATGCGATCGTAAAAACAGGTTCGGATTATGGACTGTCGATGTATGATCATATTGCCTTAAACGGTGAAGACATCAAAGAAGGAGATCTGATCAAATAAGAGGAGAGTATTTTGGTTACAGAGAATTTAGCGATTGTCAATCAGAAAATAGCAGAAGCGTGTGACCGGGCAGGGAGAAGTCGTGAAGAAGTTACTTTGATCGCAGTCAGCAAGACAAAGCCTGTCTCTTTGCTTGAAGAAGCATATCAGGCCGGCGCGCGTCATTTCGGGGAGAATAAAGTTCAGGAAATGATGGACAAGATTCCTGCACTCCCGGAAGATATCAAATGGCACATGATCGGCCATCTGCAGCGCAATAAAGTAAAATATCTGATCGGAAAAACGACCCTGATCCATTCTGTTGACAGCATGCGTCTGGCAGAGGAAATCAGCCGGCTTTCCGTGAAAAACAATTGTTTAACAGATATTCTCATCGAGGTCAATATTGCGGAAGAGGAGAGCAAGTTCGGTACTTCGCGGAATGAAGCCATTTCTTTGGTAGAAGAGGTATCAGGCCTTCCGGGAATCAGAATCTGCGGTCTGATGACGATCGCGCCATACGTGGAAGATCCCGAGGACAATCGGAAATATTTCCGCGAAATCAAAAAATTATCGGTTGACATTGCCAATAGAAACATTGATAATGTTTCTATGAGTATTCTGTCGATGGGCATGACCGGAGATTATGAAGTGGCGATCGAAGAAGGTGCCACAATGGTACGTGTCGGAACCGGAATATTCGGTGAAAGAGATTACAATAGGCAGTAGAAGAAGCGAAGAAGAGAAACGGAGATGTTTTAAATTATGGGTATGATGGATAAATTCCTTAATGCAATGAAGTTGAACGTAGATGACGAAGAGTACTATGATGATGAATTCTACGATGATGTAGACGATTATTACGGAGAAGAGCCGGCCCGCCAGGAGCGCCCGGCAAGACAAAGCCGTCTTTCCAGATCAGGTGCGTCTGCACGGGAAGAAAGATTTGATGATCAGACATCCTCTTCATCCGCAGCACGAGGAGGATCCAGAAGTTCTTCTAAGATCACTCCGATGCGTTCCAGCCGGAAAACTCCGAGCGGTACAGGCGGGATGGAAGTATGCGTGATCAAACCGAAATCTGTTGATGATGCGCGTGAGATCTGCGAGACACTGTTAGAGCACCGTACGGTAATCCTGAATCTGGAAGGTCTTGATCTTGAGATCGGTCAGAGAATCATTGACTTTACTTCTGGTTCCTGCTTCGCAGTCAGCGGAAGCCTGCAGAAGGTGTCAAACTATATTTTCATTGTTACGCCGAATAATGTAGATATTTCCGGTGATTTCCAGTCACTGGTAAGTGCTTTTGATGTATCCTCATTCCAGATGGATATCTAAAGAGCACCGGTTGTTATAGGATATTAATAGAGTCAGTCAGACACTTCTGGCTGGCTTCTTTTCAGTTGAGTGAAAGAGGTAGCAGTTCGTGTCGACAACAAAACCTACCGGATCAAAGAAAGCAGTTACCTGGGTAGTAGGAGTTATTCTTTTTTTTGTATTATTGTATCTTGACCGATTCAGCAAACATATGGCGGTACTGCATTTAAAGGATCAGCCGGCATATGAGTTGATTCCAAACGTATTTATTCTGCAATACCTGGAAAACCATGGTGCGGCATTTGGAATCCTTCAGGGACAGAGAGGCTTCTTTTTGCTGATCACGGTCATCATTCTTCTGATCATCATTGTCCTTTATATACGAATCCCGTATACAAAGCGGTTTCTGCCGCTCCGGTTTCTTGCTGTTTTGATCGTGACAGGAGCGATCGGCAATTTTATAGACCGTTTTCAGCAGGGATACGTCGTAGATTTTTTCTATTTTTGTCTGATCAATTTTCCGATTTTTAATGTGGCGGACATTTATGTGACCGGAGCAGCGATCGCATTGGTTGTATTTCTGATCTTCATCTATAAAGAGGATGATCTGTCGGAGCTGGGGAATGCATTAAGACCAAACAAAAAGAAACACAAGTAGTCAGTAACTGTAAACGAATAAACAGGGATAAGCGGTTCTATGGAAAATGAAAATATCAAACTGCAAAGCTTTGAGGCTGGCGAAAGACAGTCGGATATGCGGCTTGATAAGCTGCTGGCTGAAGTATATCCCGATGAATCGAGAAGTTTTTTTCAGAAACTGATCAAAAGCGGAGATGTTATCGTTAACGGAAAGGATTCTGTAAAGCCAAGCCAGATCATTTTGGCAGGAGACCTGATCGAGGTCAGGATCCCGGCGGCGAAGTCTGTCGAAATCGTGCCGGAAAACATTCCGCTGGATATTCTGTACGAAGATGATGATGTCCTGGTCGTGGACAAGCCAAAAAACATGGTCGTCCATCCTGCACCCGGACATTACACAGGCACACTGGTCAATGCGATTCTGTATCATTGCAGGGATTCTCTTTCCGGTATTAACGGTGAGATCCGGCCCGGTATTGTTCATCGGATCGACAAAGATACTACAGGTGCGCTTATCGTCTGTAAAAATGATCATGCACATAGAGTGATTGCCGAGCAGATCAAGGCACACAGCGTTACCCGTGTATATAACGGGATCGTGCAGGGGATGTTAAAAGAAGAAGAGGGAACCATAAATGGCCCGATCGGAAGAGATCCGAACAATCGCCTGCGGATGGCAGTCAATGAAAAAAACGGGAAACCCGCGGTTACGCACTATAAAGTGCTGTCTCAGAATAACGGGTATTCCTTTTGTGAATTTCGTCTTGAGACCGGACGAACACATCAGATCCGTGTCCACATGGCAAGCCAGGGGCATCCCCTGCTGGGAGACCCGCTGTACGGACCGAAGAACCAGCCTGTAAAGCATCTGGAAGGGCAATGTCTGCATGCGAGGACCATTGGGTTTATCCACCCGACCAGCGGGGAATACCTGGAGATCGAAGCACCTTTGCCGTCGTATTTTCTTGAGCTTTTAAACCGTTTCGACATTTGCTATAATACAATCAGTCAGTTTTAACATATCAATGTGGAGTAGAAGTATGGACCAAATCACAATTACAATCGGTAGAGAATTCGGCAGTGGCGGCAAAGAAATCAGCTTGAAACTGGCCGAACGTTTAGGTGTAAGATGTTATGACAATGAACTTCTCACGATAGCCGCACAGGAAAGCGGTTTATGTGAAGAAGTGATCAAGGAGAGTGATGAGAAGCCTGCGCGCAGCTTCTTTCATGCGATTTCTACGAATTCATATCATATGACCAATTACAGTATGACAACGTTTTCGGAGCTGCCTTTGAATCACAAGGTTTTCTTGGCACAATTTGATACGATCAGAGCAATCGCTGAAAAAGAATCCTGCGTCATCGTCGGACGCTGTGCAGATTACGCGCTTGCGGACAATCCGAATTGTATGAGTGTCTTTGTCCATGCAGACATGGATTTTCGTTTGTCTCGTGTGAGACGTGATATTGATATGGATGATGTCAGATTAAAGGATTACATCATGAAAGCGGATAAAAAGCGCGCAAATTACTATAATTATTATTCTGGCAAGAAGTGGGCGGATTCAAGGAGTTATGATCTTTGTCTCGACAGTTCAAAGCTTGGGATCGAAAAGAGCGTGGATCTGATCATAGCGTATGCCCGCACACGGTTTCCGGAATTAAATATCTGATAGAATCCATTTTGAATCAGTTAGGCATTCCTAATGTTTTATATGAAAGGAAAAGGATATGAAAACAGCAGTAAGATATTTTTCAAGATCCGGTAATACAAAAGCAGTAGCAGAAGCGATCGCGCAGGCTGCGGAGGTAGAAGCAATCTCTGTTGATGCACAGGAAGCCGTGATCACTGAACCTGTCGATGTATTGTTCCTTGGCGGCGCGCTTTATAAGTACGGCATTGATGACCATATGAAGGCGTATCTGGAGACGCTTGATAAAGAAATGATCGGAAAGGTTGCAGTTTTTTCCACATCATGGTTTTCGAAGCATGCCATTGATCTGATCAAAGACGGCGCAGCAAAGAAAGGAATCGAAGTCGTTTCTGAATCGCTGTATGTCAGAGGAAAGCCAAATGATGCACAGAAAGTGAAAGCTGCAGAATATGCAAAAAAATTAATTTAGAGAAAGATAAGCGATCGGATCTGTTGTAAGAACCGGTCGCTTTTTATGACGGAAAAAGGAGAAGGTTCTATGGTTGATATTTTAGGAGTAAACCATTTTGCGATCAGTGTCGGCGACATGGAAGAAACGATAGATTGGTATCATCGTGTATTCGGCTTTGAAGTATTTGACCGTTCGGAAATCCCAGGAACCGGGATTAAAGTATGCCATATGACGGGACATGGTTTGATTCTGGAAGTTTTCTGCCCGCCGGGCGGGAACAATCTGCCGGAAGAAAGAAAAGTCCCAAATCAGGATCTGATGACAAACGGGAATAAGCATATCTCTTTTGGCGTCGCAGATGGGAAAAAGGCCAAAGAACAATTGATAAAACACGATGTTGAAATTGTGTTTGAGGCGTTGGTGGATGACACATATGGAATATTCATCCATGACAACACCGGAAATCTGATCGAAATATTTGAAGAAGCAGGGCCCTGGTGGGAAAAGATCAAAAAGCGGTTATAGGAGCCTTAAATACATAACTATTCGCAAAAGACAGCTTTAACGAAGAGTTGCAGGTTATTTTGGGCGGTTTACGCGGTTAATTGTCCGGAACGCATGTCCGTTTAAGCAGATTTGAGAAAAAAATTTAAGCAGATATGAGAAAAATACCCTTTTCAGTATGATTTGGGTATTTTTTCTATGCAAATAATTAAGCAGATATGAGAAAAACTGGGATTAATTTAAACAGATTTGAGAAACTGCCGATCAGTGTTTAAGCAGATATGAGAAAAAACAGGTTACTTAATATTTAAACAGATTTGAGAAAAACTAGGATTAATTTAAACAGATTTGAGAAAATGCCGGTCGGTCGTCTATACCCAATAACTATTTTGGCGTTTTCGTGAAGTCCAAAAAGTCTTTCCATTTACACAGTCAAAAGCAGGTAAAATCCACTTGTCCGTAGCATGGTCGTCAGTGTTTTGCCAATACATGCAGGAAATACTACTTTCAGTAGCATGAAAGTGTTTTCTATTAAAGAGATAACCTTTACAAAAAGTTTTTTTGACCATTCCAAGGATTTTAAAATATTTTACTGGCGAGAATACAATATAACTGTCGGAATCATTTTTTAAATAAAACGCGAACATAGACCAAATAAAAACATTTGACAAATCTCTTGCTGCAGAACCTGATGTATCGTTTGTTTTTGCATTTGCTTTAAACTTTGCATGTACATAGCTCTTTTTTTTCTTTTGCGTTCTCTTGTTGTTTGCATCAGTATAGTTTACATTATTTGATTCAAAATATGGTGGATTCTCAAATCCTATAATCGTACATTTTGGATCATCCACATACTGTTTAATGATCGGATTGTTGATATATTCTTCGCTCATCGCATCAGCGTTAGATACCTTTCCGTTATCATAGACAACATTTGCTTCTGTGGGCGGGATAACATCTCTAACCTTGTCTCCAATCCTCTCCATCATGACTTTATATTCAAAATATTCATATGTGCTCACAACACAATGCGATATCAAACTGTCACCGTTTTTATCATAAATATCAGCGAGGGGTTCTTCTAAGGCTCCACATCCAGCACATCTGTCGAGAATGATATAATCATTTCCTTCCGGTACTCTGTCAACAGCCATTTTGACCAGTTCGGTAGCCTTTTTTGCATACGGCTCAGGTGTGTAAAATGCGCCCAAATCCTTCTTTGATAGTCTGTCATTCAGACAATCCATCAGATATTTGAACTTCTCATTTGTCTTGCCTGTATATGGATTTATCAACCCTTTGAAATGTCTTGGCTCTCTGATTTCACCCGTGATCTTGACAGCTGTCCCGGTCTCATCACCCAGAAAGTCACCTTTGCTTGCTCTCGGCTTTTCTCTGTAATACCTCTCAGCCCAGCCAACAATACAACTTTCATCAATATCGACCGGCATATACATTTCAGAAATGGACTTGCTTTTCGTCAGAATCTTCTTTACCTTTGAAGAATCCATCATATCTGAATAATCAAGTTTTTCTATATATGCCCCGGCTGTGAAACCGTCATTGTTCTTTGATGCGCTGCCGGTATAGGTTTTGTGGATGTCATCAAAATAGTCTTTGGATTTATAGACATATACCGTTGTGTCATTTAATGAAACCAACAAGATCGTTGCCGGCACAGATTCGCCTTTGATTCGCATTCTTGAAAGGTATTTGATTGCCTGGAATAGTGTCTTGTTCAGATTATTGATATTGAGTTTAAATTCCAGAATATTACCGTTGTAAACACCGTCTGTGTTATCAACTAAAATAGAATTATCATCTTCATATGGAATACCGTAATTGTCGAAGAATTCCATCTGTCCTTCTCGTTCTATCGTGTATACTTTTTTTGCCATATTTACCGAAACTCCTTTGCTTTGTGTTGTTTCCTTTTCTTCGGATATTTTTTTGAGTTTTTGCAAGTTCCCGTAATTAGGATGGAAGTTTTCTTTGATGCCAATTGATGCTCTGCAATTGGGCAATCTCGGCTTCCAAACTTGCTTTTACATACGGCAAAATTTCTCATTATTTTAAATTCGAAATACGGCCGTTTATGAAACTCAAATGAGTTCAGTAAAATATGGTATTTTTATGGAAAAAGGTATAAAAAAAGGACCTTATCGGCCCTGGTCTGTAGAAGAAATTATTTCATATAGTGTTACATGGTGATTTGTGAGATTTAAGGATTAAAGACATATAAAAAGGAAATAGGGACCCATTTGATGGCCCCTATAAATAGTGTTTTGACGTTATCATTTTTTTCTTTTCACTGCTCTCGTTGCTAATTCAATTGCCAATTTTTTTGATTTCGCAATCTCACCTGACATTTCATAGCTAATAAAATCTGCCGCCCCGACTGGATCCATTATCACGACATTTTTTGATCGCGTAAAAGCCTTGATCATATGGTATCGTAAGTCAGATTCAGACATGTTTAATTTATCAATTAAGCTTAATAGCTCTTGCCTCTGAAAAGGATACAACTTAATCTCTTCATAGTATTCTTGAATCAGTTTTTCGCGATAGACCTTATCGTTAATAAGATGATATTGATATATCAGGTTGCGTCCTTCATGTAGATTGATCCAATCGTACAAATATATAAAGTAATTTTTAGCCGCGTCTAGATATAACTTGCCTTCTTCCTCCATAAACAACGCCATGATTCTATGGATTTGACAGTATTTATACGTGGAGTATGAACCGTTGCCAAATCCTTTTGCTGCTTCTATAGTCTGACGGTTAAGCTCGCCCCATATAGCATCTCTGTATCGCATTTTAGGGTGCTCAACACAAATCTTATTGATCGCCCATATGTCTACCCCTACTTCTGTAATATTGTAGGCATGCTTATCCAGAAAATACTGAACATATGGATTATTGTTTAAAGCGGCCACTCCCTCATCAGTCAACTTCCATGTCCTGTCTTTTACATGTGTTTCTA
The DNA here is from genome assembly GCA_015057865.1 of Lachnospiraceae bacterium. Classification (GTDB taxonomy): domain Bacteria; phylum Bacillota; class Clostridia; order Lachnospirales; family Lachnospiraceae; genus SY8519. Next base: position 9,751 of record SVDH01000014.1, on the reverse strand, counting down.
GCGCTTCGTCACCATGATCTGCCAGTCTAGCTATGATCTCAGCTTTTTTGCCGGTTTTGGAAACCTCCAATGCTGAGGCAATCTCTTTTAGTTCACTCACAGTGAGGTTGTTCAAACTATCGGATGCACTTGCGACTGTTACATACCCTCTGGATTGTAAATCTCTCAACATTTTCTCGGGATTTGCTATTTCATAATTATAAGTCAGGTATCCAGGATAATGGCCCTCATTTACCTTATATTTTTCGGCAACAGCAAGCATGACAAGTTCAGATGGATACAGACCATTCTTATCCGGTAGTCCACGCAAATGAAGCTTTGCATTTGCGGTAGTTGTTGCTGGCTTATTAGCATCCCTTTTATCTGCTTTATCGATTGTTACTGATGGTTTCGGAATACTGACTCCGGCGCAATGCTCTTTGATATATGCAACCGCCTGGTCCAATTTGGCTTCATCCTTTTTCTTGATATTCAGACAAATATTTCTGTTTTCAGTTGTCGTTATATCCAACATAAACCATGAAGCAAAATTTCTTTTTTCACATTTAGATATTTCCGAATACAGTAATGTTCCTTTAGATCTTTTGGCTTTACATCTATACGTAAGATCTTTTGACGTAAGCCACAATCCGTCTGTATTTAACGGAAATGTAGTTGGTTCAATACTTACGATTTCTGTAATGATATCGATTTTACTACCGCATTTCGGGCAGTAATTTGCACCATCCGGAACGGGCTGGTTACAGTTTTGACAATTCATATTTTCTTCCCTTAATAATCGTGGTTATCATGAATGTATAAAATTTTATTATATGCTGATATGTATGATCATATTATCCCTATCAGCTACAATTTCAAACAAATTCTTCATCGTTGATTTCCAGACTCTCACCTATGACAGAGATATCTATTACTTATTAGCCTTTTTTGCGTCTTTGGCCGCAAGTTTGGCTATTTTCTTCTCAGCTCTAAGTATATCTAGTTCTACAAATACACACCCACATGAGTTACATTGAATATACTTTTACGTATAATTTCTTTCCGGAAAAACGGATCCTTTCCTCTTTTTATTTCTTCGGTTTAAACTTAGCGCTGTACGCTCTGACATCATCATCGTCTATTAACCAACCATATCTCTGTAAGAACTCTAACTTACTGTCATCCGTTTCATAATGTTCCTCTTCTCGTTTGCCGGGGATTTTCTCATTTTCCTTGCCGTTAAAGAATCGTGAGGATTCACCTTGGCGATAAGAGACTGGCTCGCCGTCTTTGATATACTTTCCACAGAAAACGCTTTTGTATCCACGGTATTCGCGCTCATCTCCAACCCTGCCATCCAAAATCCCACTGGCGAGTTTCGCCAGTAATTTTTCTTCTTCTGCAGTTCTTTTCATGTGGCAATACCTCCTTTCATTTAGCTGTCGCATGATCTTGATTCATAGGTTTTTATCGTTTTGTTTCCTAACAAGAAAGGATTGCATCTCCCGGCTCACTCAATAATACCTCATACATTTTCCGAAGATATTGTATGTTCTTTCCTAACAGGTTATCATTATCGTTGCCCATTACAAAACATCCTTGCCTTCTTTGTATAAATGTTGCAGATTGCCTTTATGTCTTCTTATTTATCTACTGCTAATAATGCATTTAATACATTTTCAGTTAATTCTGTCTGCTGTGTAGCACTCAATTCATTTGATGTACGGATAATGATCGTACCATAAACATAATGGGATCCAGATGCGAACATCGTTCCATCATAAATGCCTAATTCTTCATTTCTTGCATTTGCTTCATCAACAGTGTTGAAGACTTCAATTGCGCCGCCACCATCAGTTCCTACATCAATAACGTCATCCCCTGACTCTATATAAAGATTGGATCTATCTACCTGTGAGTCTTCCCAATACACACAACCAATATAGCCACCTTGCTTTCCTAAATGACCGTTAGGATCATGATCTTCTGTGACCGGTGCCATATCGGTTATTGTCTCAACCCTCTTAAGACGATCCATAATAAAATCATCAGAAGGCGCTGTAATTTGTTTCAATCCCTGAACGCTATCCTCATATGCTACTTTTGCATCTGATAAAGCTGTAGACACTTCTGTATAATCTGGAATCTCTGGAATTTCAGGAACCTCTACTGCATTCATTTCTTCAACAGCAGTTTTAGCTGTTTCTGATAATTCTTTTAGTTCGCTGGTTTCTGCATTTTCATCAACGGTTAACTCTTCATATTCCTTTAACTTTTCAGGAGTTGCTACTTTCGCTTCCTGGGCTGCCGTCATGGCATCTTTTAAAGCCGTAGTCGTATTTTCATCAAATGGTTCTTCGCCTTTGTTGAAATCTTCCTGGGCTCCGTCGATCAGTGCTTCTAAATTAGTATTGGCATCTATCACTTGTTGCGCTGCATCATTATAGGCACTGGTTTTCTCATTATATGTAGCAAGTGCTGCATTATATTCATCAACAGCGGATTTGGCATTATCGACAGCGCCACTACATGCAGTCAATGCAAACATCATTGCGATAGCAATACCTGTAGCAAATATTTTCTTCATTATATTTCCCCCTCAACAAAAACAACCACCAATCTTCTTTTACAGGCCGCTACACTTACGACCTATAGTACGAAGTGGGTGGTCAAAATATTATCCGTCCGTAATATTTTACCACAAAAACACAGTTACCAAAATGAAATTATGCATGTAGCAATATGTATCAGCAAAATTGTACCTGACAGGTCTAGTTCTGGATTTAGTCACAAAAGAAAAAGGACTGAAAAATCAGCCCTTTCGAAGTCGCAATATTCAATTGTATCTTGTCTGCGTGGACGTTATTATACCTCCCGAGTACACTTTATTCCAGCGAGAGTCTTTCTCGCTGATGCCACGTCGATAAACCCTGACTTCACATCTTCTGTGGAATGAGCATCCAATCCAAAGACGATATCACTGTTTTCACCGACCATCTGCCAGAATTCCTCTCTGAAGCCGTAGTCTGTCTTTATTGACTCGATGTTTACTTCAATCGGTATTTTTCTGGCAGCAGATGTTCCGATGATCATTCCTGACATGGCTTTCGTATCTTCATTCCACTCAGGCGCTCTTCTGAACACCCTGTCCGGGTGCGCAACTTCACTAAAATATCCGGTCTCAATTCCCTGAATAACTGCGTTGCCAAGTGCCTTGTATTCTTCTCTTTCCCATCTTTCTTTCGTCCATGAAAATGTGTATGTTCCGGGCTTTTCTTCTGCCATGTGCTGCCCCAATATCAGATGCTCGATTCTTTGATCGTTTTTTAGCTGCTCGTAATACCCCGCTTCATCAAACGAAGGGAAATATTCGATCTCAAGCCCAATCACTATACGGATCACGTCCTCATATTTCTTTTTTAGTGCCTGAAGCGTACAGATGTATTCTTCCAGATCTTTATACTTCATTCTTCCACCGAACGGATCTCCGGGAAAAGGCGCGTGATCTGTGAACCATATTGAACGGGCCCCTATCGATATTGCTGCCTTGACATACTCCTCGTCTGATACATTTTCGGCGTGGCCGCATCGAAACGTATGAACATGAAAAATGTCATTCTCTATTAAGTTCAATCCATTATTGGTCAATTTTATCTCTCCATTTAAATGCCGTGTCCAAAGATGTTTCTTTTGCGCTTGCTTCCGCAGCTTTGCTTGCAGCAGAAGCCATAACGAGGGTAAAGTCAAAACGAATCTAATTGCGCGTTAGGTCGTGTTTTGCTGTTTAAAACGCATGTTATTGCGTGTTATCTCTCTCGATTTCCCTTGCCAGTTCTGTTGCTTCCCGTTTCTGCTCATCAGCCTAAGCAGGCCGTTTTCTTATAAGGCCAACAGCGATCAACGCCACAACAGTTACGGCAGTGCCACCCCAGAACCGCCGGCTTTTTCTTTTGTCCACTTCGATCTCCTGGATCGTCTCCTTACATGTGCTATCCGCTTCTCTTCCAGAATAAAAATATGAGCTTCAGTCCTACTTGGGCTGAAGCTCCTTTGTGCGATTATCTTCCGATATAATCTATTAACAATCTGAGCATTCGATCATTACTACCTAGGCCTTCTTCCTATTCGTGTTCCCAATTTTTTATTTCATTGACCAAGCCGTCTAAATTATAAAAGTAAAGACAGTGTTCACCGTCTATTGCGACAGTTCGGCTTTGGGAATTTGCGGTAATATCCTCATGTATTTTTGTGTATTCGGGATACATTTCACAATTATCCTTTGAAAGCACCTGCAATACGGGTATGTTTTCGGGTATCTTCATATCATAGCATTTATCGACGTTTTCCGGCATAAGACCTATCTCGCTCATCTGCGTTTTGTTTGTGGGAATGGTCTTATCCATTGCGGCAAACAGGTCTGCTTCTTCGTCTGTGAGCGTAGGTATCTTTTCCTTTGCGAACTCACGGTCATAGGTCGGCATAAGTCTGTCAAGACCTAAGAAAATATAGCAGCGGCTTATCTTCCACACCGTTTGCTGAGTTTCGGGTGAGGTATCTTTTATATCCCTCATTTGTGGTACATATTCATCAATGCCTATCAATGCTTCGACCTCCGAGGTGTATTCGTTGGAATAATATGTCATATAAATACCTGACATCGAATGACCAATAAGCGTATATTTATCATATCCGAGATAATTCATTAGTCCATGAAGCTCGCTGCAATAATTTTCAACGGTACGCTCAGTATCGGTCTGGTCGCTGAGCCCGTATCCGAGCGGCTCGACTATCACTACCTTGTATTCATCATTCAGTTCCTTCGCAAGCGAGTCAAAGGTATAATGCACCGAACCATAAGCAAACCCCGGCAGAAGTACAGCGATCTTATCCGAGTTGCTGTCATAAAGCGTGTAATTTATTTTATCGCCGTTCTCGGTAGTATAATACTCTCCGTAGGCATTTGAAAAGCGTTCTCTATCCTTTTTGCTCATTATATGATGCCAAACAGAAGTTATCACGAGAAACATTATAAGCAATATCACAAATCCGAGTAATACTTTACCTATCAATTTTATTACTTTTTTCATATTCTTAACTCCATCATTTTCTCGGTATCCTTATTCATATACCTTCGTACTTTCCTTTTGATTTCATTGATTAGACATGAAAATATAATTTTCGTTACAAAAATATATCTAATTATTTTTGAATACTGTTTTCATTAAAGAAAAACGCATACAAGTAATTCTACTCATAGACGTCTTAACACTATAGACAAAAAGACAATGAGCCGTCTACTGGCTCTCAATAAAATCTGCAACAAAACGGAGACAGGGGCAAACCTCTGTCTCCGTTTTATCCGAATCGCGGTTCGGGCAAATCCGCGGTTCTGCCATTCACTAATCATCCAGCCCGATTTTGATGTCACCGGATCCGCCATCAATTCTGATGTAACGCCCCGTCGTGCCATCCGTCGGATTCCAGTTGAATTCATCTCCTTCTCTTTGACCATTGATAAAAATCGTGCCGGAGCCGGCATCCAGATCCAGAAGATATGTGTTCATATCAGCGATCCCTTCGACGCTGATATCACCGGAACCACCATTGATATCGAGCGTATCAAACACGACATTTTCCAATTCACATTCACCGCTTCCACTGTCGATATCAATCGCCTTTGCCGAGAGATTTTCCAAATTGAGATCTCCCGAGCCATGATTGACCACGATCTGCTGCGCAGTCAGGCTTGCAATCTCAACTTCGCCGGACCCGGTATCCAGGCTCAGCGTTTCTGTCGTCAAATTCGCGATTTCAACATTGCCGGACCCGGTATCCAAATCCATGGCTTTTGCAGTCAGGCCGCCGGTTCCGTTCAAATGCAGATTACCCGAACCCATATCTACTTTGACCCCATCCAACGTTGTGTTTTGCGGAACGGTTACTGTGATCTGCACCTTGTTAGCGGTAAAGAAATCTTTCATGTCCAATCCATGCAGCATCTTTTCATCCTGCTTCAAATACAGGATGCCGTCTTTATACTCTGCTGTCGGGATGTATTTATCATCGCTGACATAATATGTGACACCAAAGTCTGTGCCTGTCATGATATCCAGATCTGCGGGGCCCAGTTTAAGATCCATACCGGTAAATGCAACTCCTGCCGTCCCCTCAAGAGCGGTTTCATTCGAATGATCTTTTGCGGCATCCTCGTGAGTTTCTAATGTATCCTCTGCCTTTTCTGCCTGATCGTCTGTCAGGTCTTCTTCCAGATCCTCTCGGATCTCCTCATCCAGATCATCTATATCTTCATCCAGGTCATCCGCAAATTCTTCTTTGATTTCCTGTCTTGCTTCCTGAAATTCAGAAGCATATTGCGCGAGTCTGTGCTGTCTGGCGATTCCATGTATCAGGCTGCCGCCGATGATACAGGCAACGGTTATGATCGCCAGGATCCCCAAATATTTTTTTCTGTTCATGACGTACCTCCATCTATAATCAATACATATTTATCCTTCAAGCATAAATATGTCTGCCGAATGCTCTTCTAATAAACGCGTGTACGATCGCCGCGATCGGCCAGATAACCCATGTGATGCCCCAGCTGAAAGTCAGGAAGCTGACGATCAGATAAAGGGCTGTCACGGTCGGCCACCAGACCGGCATGATTTTTTCCAGAATCTCATTATCATAATAGATTTCTTCTGTAGTCTGCATATTGTCACTCCTTTGGCCCGCTGCCGTTCCGTCAGCTGCCTCACCGGCTGACACGCCCATCGTTCCTGTGTGCGGCGTATTTCTTCTGATCCGCATCAGTTTGCCGAAGCTGCCCTTCTGGCGGCCTGCCAGAACGAACAGGAAGACTGCGACACCTGCAATGAAAAGTGTGATTGCGCCTGCCAGGTGAAACACAAACAGATTGCTGCTGCGCGCCACAAAGGAAACGATAAACGGCGGCAATGCGCACAGGACGCACATGACGATGCCAACTGCGGTCAAAAGGGTCTTTGTGCTCTGAAATTCTTTGTACTCCATCCGGATATATTCCTGGGTAGAGAAATCAAAATACAGATTCTCTCTCCACAGATATTTATGCTGTTGGGACTGCATGCCGGAGTAGATCAACAGACCCAGTCCGCCTGCCAGAAGCAGGAACATCAGGATCAGCCCGACTGCCATCAGCGCCCTGCCAATCCCATCCGCATGCGCGCCGCCCATCGGGATGCTGCCCAGAATGATCACCGGTACGGCTGCAATGATCAGGAAAAAGATGCCGAATGCGCTCATGTAAGACTGTCTGGTCCGTTCTGCCAGAAAATCTTTGACTTCTTCAAACGGCACGGCACGTGCTGTCTCGTCCGGCTCCGGCGCCTGTTCCATAAAGGAACGGATGCCCAGCTCTTCCGCCAGCTCATCCAGATTGCCGAATTCCGAAATGACGATCCCGACCGCTTCGTTTTCCGTCCGGCCCTCTTCGATCAGTTCGCTGTATTTATCTTCCATCATCTGTCCAAGCTCGGTCTTTGCCCGAACCACCTCCGGCGTCGCCGGAAGATGCGCGAACATGGACTCCAGATAGTTTCTAATCGTATCCATTTTAATCCTCCTCCCGGATAAATCTCTCGATGACTTCCTTCGTCAGATTCCACTCCCTGCACTTTTCCTGATAGTAGGCTCTGCCTGCGTCCGTAATCTGATAATACGTCCTTCTCTTGACACTCTCCGATACATCCATCGTGTAGGATTCGATGTAACCGTTTTTTTCCATTCGTGTGAATGCGGAGTACAATGTCGTCTGCTTGATGATGTACTTCTCATCTGAGAATTCCTTGATCTTTTTAGAGATCTCATAACCGTATGACGGTTCGTCAAGCAGAAGATATAAAATGATCGTATCATTATATCCGCGAATCACATCACTGCTGATGCTTACCATAAATCCTCCCTTCTGCCCGAGTTTGTGTTATGATACTATGTCAAACGTTATATCGACTGTCGTTGCATCGGTTGTCGTACTATGTCTGTCGTAGTAAATATAACATGAGGGCAGGGACATGTCAAGTCATGAGATGAAATATTTCAGGTTGGTCGGTAAATTTGGGTTGATCGAGGTCGCAAACCGCTGCGGTTTGGTGCCAGAAACTGATCTGTAAGTGCTGGGGTCAGCACTTGCTTAAAGCAAGTTCCACATCAAACATACGTATCAGTGGGTGAAGCAGATGAAAGCCTGGAAACACGCTATTTCGTACGTAGGGGTTGAGGCCTACGGAAATCATCAGAGCGTACGAGGGGAGAAAAACAAGCTGTTTCGTACGTAGGGGTTGAGGCCTACGGAAATCATCGGAGCGTACGAGGAGAGAAAAACAAGCTGTTTCGTACGCCAAATTCGACTTGTCGCGAGAAAACCCGGGCGGACGAGAAAATAAAAACATATAATTTCGTCTGCTTTTGCAGACTTTAGAATCGTCTACCGCTCCTACGAGCACGAACTTGCTGAAGACAACAGCTCGACAAACCCAAATTTGTAGACAACCCCCCATTGATGAAATATAATAACCCTCATCTGGTCTAACAAACATAAAGGTCTTTGCAAATAATGAATCCGGAAATTGAATTTGAACGAAAATTTGAAAGAAAGCTGATCTTATCCGTATTGGCGGCAGCACTGATCTGATTCGCTACTCGTGATTAAAACCTTGAGCATCTCTTTAGAAGAATTTACGAATGTTGTTGCGGTGGGACAAATGCAATAACAAAAAAGAGCGCTGCTTCACGCAGCGCTTTTACCTTTAAAGGGAGTGGTGTTAGACTCACCACTGTCCTCTTTTTTCTCACTTTTGCTTAAACTGACCTCTTTTTTCGCACATTTGCTTAAATCATGTCTACTGTCCTCTTTTTTCTCACTTTTGCTTAAATTTGCCTCTTTTTTATCAGATTTGCTTAAATCGGCCTCTTTTTTCGCACTTTCGGTTAAATTATTTAAGCGAAAATGAGAAAAATAAAAAATGCAGGAGTCCGGAAACCCCTGCAAATACTGGATTCTTTGTTGTCGCTTTTTTCTCACTTTTGGTTAAAAGGACAACGCAACTGTCCTTTCAACCGTAAATGTGAATGAATTTCAACCGTAAATGCGAATAAAGCCTTTTCTGGTGCTTTTTCGTAATTTTTTACATCACTGATTTCAACCGTAAATACGAATAAAGAAATCTTTTTTAACCGTAAATGCGAATAAAGCTACCGGCTTCAAGCGTAAATGCGAATAAAGCTACCAGTCATTTTCAACCGTAAATGCGAATAAAGAGATCATTTTCAAGCGTAAATACGAATAAAGAAATCGGTACCATTTTATCAAAAATATTTTTGGCGTTTTCGTGATGCTCAACCCTATAATTCTACGTTGAGACTTCTGAAAACGCCATTTTCATTTTGGCATTTGGTTCTGGTTGTTTCAATGATTCCGTATGGTTTTTAGATTAACGTTTGATTGCTTATGATTTAAAACTTCTGCAATAATCCGGAGAAAAAACGTTGAGTTCATGTATACGCCTGTATTTTAAATTCCAGGATCAGATCCCTGTCATTATAAAGCCATGTGTTTTACATTATAAGTTATGAAAAAAAAACAGCCTTTTGGTATAGACTTTTTAACTGTGTTTTATGTTTCAGTTGTCTTTTCCGGATCAAACACTTTGTTCCTTTGTGCAAATTCCGGCTGAACGGCATATGATTTCCGATTTAGACGGCATGCTGATTCCGGGCCGAATGGCATGCATTT
>SVDH01000052.1 GCA_015057865.1 Lachnospiraceae bacterium | reverse complement strand
GCTCCGAGCACCATCTGCCAATCAAGCATGTAGAAAGTACCGCATAAAAAATAAAAGAACCTCCTCGTCCACCGGCTCATTTGGAAGATTACGGTCGATGAACAAAGAGGATTTGCTTCAGAAATTGGTTTACGCCAAAGTCTTAGAAGCCCCGCCGCAAAAGCGTATGAAGTAAAGGGCTATTGCTCAGTATCCATGCTTTTCAAGCATCATTGATACGCCCAGCTGGAAAGCATCCTGAAATGCCTTAAGTGTATATTCACGGGGATCAAGTTGTTCCCAGTACTTTTTATGCAGCTCCAACCAACGATCAAAAATCTGGCTGAAGAAAGGATTTCCCTGATCTTTTGCCACATTTTCCGGAAAGTACTTCGACAGCAATGCGTTGGTCTCTCTCGCAGGACCTTGAACAACGGTGAACATTACACATTCTTGCAAATGCTCATAATCTTCGTGCCACTTATTTGTTGGTTGTTTCTTTTTGCTGGAAGTTATAGTCTAATTGTGAGCAGATACAGAAAGTTTTAGGGAGTTGTACATAGATGAAGCGTGAAGGACAAAAGATGCGTTTATTTGCACTGAACTCTTCAAATAATGGAGAGGACTTTGGAGGGTTGGTGAATTTATTCGCACCACATTTCGATATATCCGTCTGAAATACTATCTGCACCACAAAGGCACAAAATGATTCCGCTATGGCGTATGTATCGTCGTCGATACATAAAAAAGGTATATGTGTGTGCTGGGAAATAAGGCCTTTTTGTGTTAGAATATATATGGATAATTTGTGATCGAAAGGAATGCAGGTATGTTAAGCGATAGAATATATTCGATCCGTCAACAATATCATTACTCACAGGAAAAATTTGCCGAAAAACTGGGTGTATCCAGACAAGCAGTTCAGCGATGGGAAAACGGAACCTCTGTGCCGGATATAGGCAGTATCATCAATATTGCGACGACCTTTAATGTTTCCTCCGACTGGCTTATGGAGATTTCCGATCAGCGGACTACCGAAGAGATACGTTTGCGTGAAGTTCCTATCCCCTCATATCATAAGGTTGGAAAGTGGTCATGGAATTCGTATGCTCCTTATCTCATGATCGATTTCAAGCAGGGGTTGAGCGAGGGCAAGGATATTGAACACATGCGGGAAATCGTGACGGCGGTCAGCCGATACAAGCAGGACGAAAATAAGGAAGCTTTGTCCGATGTGTTGTATAAAATGATGTATACAGCGCCTCAGGTGTCGGGATATGCGTATAATGAGCCCGATGATCTGCAAGCCATTCGACTTCTCCGTATGGAACGCGCAGCTGTAAATCAAAGGAATCTGCCCGAGGAGTCCGTTATTTATAAAAAACTGAAAGGCGCATGGCTGGGACGCGTTTGCGGCTGTATGCTCGGTCAGCCGATCGAATGTATCGGGATCGATGACCTTGCAAAGCTTTTGAAAGCAACCGATAATTATCCCATGCACCGTTATATCACTCACGATGACGTAATGCATCCGATTGCGGAGGAGATCGGCTTTCCTCTGCGCTCCAGAACGTATGTGGATATGCTGAAAAACGGCTTCCCCGGTGATGACGATACCAACTATACCTTTATGGCATCTTCTATTGTAGAAAACTACGGCAGGGATTTTACTTCCGAGGATGTTTGTGATGCATGGATACGCACACAGACGATCAATTGCTATGCAACGGCAGAGAAGGTGGCGTATCGAAATATTGTCGCGCAGTATTCCGTGCCGGATACCGCGATATACAAAAATCCGTTCCGCGAATGGATCGGCGCGCAGATCCGCGGCGATTACTTTGGTTATATCAATCCCGGGGATCCCGAAGCGGCTGCCGAAATGGCATGGCGCGATGCGAGAATCTCTCACGTCAAAAACGGTATTTACGGGGAAATGTTCGTGGCGGCAATGAACGCTGCCGCTATGGTTTGCGATGATGCCGAAACGGTAATCCTTTGCGGAATGTCGCAAATTCCGTCTACCTCCCGCCTGTATGAAAAACTGCAGGGCGTGCTTGATTTTTATCACAGCGGCAGGGATTGGAATGCGTTTTTCAAAGACTTCCAAACTCGATATGACGAATGGGACAAGCATGATGCCGTTCACACCGTATCGAATGCGGAGCTGGTGGCGGCAGCTCTTCTTTGGGGCGGCGGCGACTATTCAAAAACAATTTGTCTTGCCGTACAGTGCGGCTTTGATACAGATTGCAATGGTGCAACAGCGGGTTCCATTGTCGGCATGATGATCGGATGCGATGGCATTGACAAAAAGTGGACAGATCCTATCGGCGGTCTTGTCAATACGCCCGTATATAACAGAGCTGTGCCGATCGATGAATTTGTTTCCATGATGATGCGTCATATGAAAACAAACTGATTATTTCGGCTGAATTGAAAAAATCCGAATCTTATCACACGATGATGAGGTTCGGATTTATCTTTGTTAACTGCACCAAAAAGGAACGTAACGTTGGAGGCAGATAACTTATCGTTTCTTGCATCTATCAATCTTTCGACAGGTGCTAAAGTTAGAGCAGATTCAATTCATTTCGTGCCATCTTGGCATGCAATCAGATCAAACCTGCGCCACAAAATTGGTGTAAAATACAGAGCGGAGATGCGACACAAATTGCATCTCCGCTGTTGCTCTTCTGGATGCAAAACACGCACCCCATCACTGGAGTGCGTGTTTGTCTTGAGCGTTGCTTCCGCCTTATTCAAATGTGATTTGAAGTAAGTTTGAAGTAAATGAAGCAAGTTTTGCTTCAAAACCCCTCAAAAACCGCCCTAAAACCCCTGTTTTCAGTTCAAAGACTTCATCGTGGGGAACAGCAGAACATCCCTGATCGCCTGACTGTCCGTCAGCAGCATGGTCATGCGGTCGATGCCGAAGCCGATAATTTGTGCAAATTGACGAATTCTGCTGCTTGGATGGCTGATTTTCCGGCGCTGATGGCGCGTCAATTCCTTAGAGCCACGGGACTTTTCAGCGATTTTGATGTAAGTTTTGATGTAAGTGATGTAAGTTTGTCACCGATCCGGGACGTTGATCTGCGCATCAAGGAGCTCAAATTCCTGCTTTTTGAGGTCCCTGGTCGCGTCCGTATAGATGTTCAGTGTTGTACTTACATCAGCATGGCCGAGAACATCCTGGATGACCTTGACGTTGACGCCTTTCTCACACATCCGCGTTGCGAAGGTATGACGAAGAGAATGGCAGCTGAACGGAGGAAGAAGAACAAAGTCCCGGATGCCGGAGTCCAGCACATGATCGTTGCAGTCCCTGATGATGCGGCGGATGGCTTTGTTCAGGGTTCCCTGATGCTGCGGATGGCCAAACCGGTTGACGAAAATGAAATCCGTGAACCCATCGACCGAGTGGTGTTGCAT
>SVDH01000036.1 GCA_015057865.1 Lachnospiraceae bacterium | reverse complement strand
CCGGTTGAAGCGACATTTGCGATGACCGGAGAAGTTTCCTTAAGAGGAAATGTGATGCCGATCGGCGGACTCCCGGAGAAGCTTATGGCAGCTGTGCGGGCAGGTGTAAAGACCGTGTTCATTCCGGAAGAAAACGTTGACGATCTTGAAGAAGTCGCAGAAGAAGTGAAAGAGAAGCTAAAGATCGTTCCGGTTCATGAGATCAGGGATGTGATGAAAGCAGTCGGTCTGCCGTTTTAAAGGATTGAAAGGAGATGGTTTGCGATACAAAACCGTCTCCTTTGTTTATTGGAAAACTCTTTTAAAAAAGGGTAAGATATACTATCATAGATTACAGAAATAATATTTAAGAGAAATGAGATAGAGACTATGATGATTTTACAGATTTTATTGATCGCAGCACTGCTTCCGCCTGTGATCCTGTTGTTTTTCGTCTGGAAACAGGATGCGATTGAAAAAGAACCATTTGGTCTTTTGGCCAAGCTGTTTATCTTCGGATGCCTTACGACGTTTGCCGCGATGGTCCTCGAATTTATCGGTGAGCGGATCCTCGTCGGAATCTTCGGCGGATCTTACAACAGTCTGATCGGACAGCTGCTGATGTATTTCATTGTCGTTGCCTGGTCGGAAGAAGGCGTGAAGCGGTTCGTGCTGCGCCGAACGACCTGGAATCATCCGGCATTTGACTACCGGTTTGATGCGATCGTTTATGCGGTGTTTGTTTCACTGGGATTTGCAGCATTGGAGAATATTGAATATGTGTTCAGCTTTGGTGGATTGGCTGTAGCAGGTGTGCGCGCGATCACAGCGATCCCGCTTCACTGTATTGCCGGTATTTTCATGGGGCATTATTACGGGGAAGCAAAGATGGCTGCGGTTCAAGGAGATAAGGCACGGTCTAAGCAGTTTATGTTTCTGAGTTTGCTGGTCCCGATCCTGATCCATGGATTCTATGATTTCTGCGCGACACAGGAGAGCGGTATCCTGACACTGGTTTACTGGATATTTGTGATCGTATTGGACATCATTGCATTCAGATGTGTAAAGAAATATTCCAGGACCGATATGCATATTTGACAAAAACGGCAGTCTGGCCGTTATGATAAGGAGAAACAAAGCATGGATATGCGAGATCTGTTTTATATAGGCAGTAATATTTTGGATGAGGTCACAGATGCTGTAGTGACGGGGGACTATTCCGGCTTAAGCGAATCTTTGCGTCAAATGAACGAAGAGATGCAAAAAAGCGCAGCCCGCGTCAGAGAGGAGCAGGAGCGGTACCGGCAGCAGTATCAGGAGCAGATGAAAAGGCGGCAGGCAGAGTATGCCAAATACCGTGCGGCCAATGCACAGGCCGCTGGTCAGCAGCAGTATCAATATACGGCCCCGAAGCCGGTAAGTGCGAGAGGCCCGGTTGCAACGCCGTTTATGCAGCAGCCAATCAGCAGGTATTCCGGTGCGGGGAGAATGGTAGGAGGCACCTTGCTTCTGATCCCGTCGATCATCCTGTTTTTCAGCTTTTTGATCGCAGGCATTGCTAATCCCGGCGGCTTTCTGATCGCAGCCGGTGTGTTTGCGGCGGTTTCCGCATATTTGGCATGGCAGATCAGAAACGGGAAAAAGCGGAAAAACCGTGTGGATCTGTATTATAAATACGGCAATCTTCTCGGAAATAAGGAGTTTTTCAAATTCCGCGATCTGGCCCAAAAGAGCGGCAGATCTACCGAACAGGTCAAAAAGGATATCAAGGATATGATGGCGGATGACATGCTGCCGCAGGCAAAGATCGATGCGGCAGACAGTACAGTCATGCTGACGCCGCAGGTCTACCGGAATTATCTTGATGCGGAAAAAGGGCGTCTGGAGCGGGAAGAGAGAGAACGCAGAGAAAAGGAAGCGCTCAGAAAGTCCGGTTATTCCGAAGAAGTGGAATCCATCCTGAAGGAAGGCGAAAACTATCTGACCATGGTCCGTCAGGCCAATGATAAGATCCCGGGTGATGAGATGACAGATAAGCTCTTAAAGCTTGAGAACATCATGGACCGGATCTTTACGCAGGTCAAAAAAGAGCCAAAGAGCGCACAGAATCTTCGCCGCTTTATGAATTATTATCTGCCGACGACACAAAAGCTTCTGGATGCGTATGTCGAGCTTGACAAGCAGCAGGAGGATGTGGCCAACGTGACCAATACCAAGCGCGAGATCGAATCCGCGATGGATACGATCAACGAAGCGTTTGAGAATCTTTTGGACAGCCTGTTTGAAGAAGTGGCATGGGATGTATCTTCTGATATTTCCGCAATGCGTACGATGATGGCGCAGGATGGTCTGACACCGGATGAGATCGCGCAGGCCTCTGCTAGAAAAGCAGCGCCGGCAGCAGAAGAAGCAGTACAGGAAGTGGCAGAAGACGAAGCGCCGGCTGTCGTAGAGGGGCAGGGAATGACCCTGACCTTTGGCGGTGGCGCACAGGCGCAGATGGCACCGGAGGAAAAGCAGTCATTCTAACTGGATTTTCTCGGTGTTCTGATATAGAATAATACTAATTGTAACAGATAAACAGCAACCAAAGAATCTGTTTTAAGAAAGGAAGTCTATCATGGCAGAAGAAAAAGATATGGCAATGGAAACCCCGACACTTGAGTTTGGCGCAGCTCCGTCATTCGGAGAAGCCGCACAGGCAGAGGAAGCTGTGATCGGCGAACAGAAGGAACTGATCGAGAACGAACCGGTCCTGACAGCGGAAGAGCAGAAGATGGTAGATGATTTTGCAAAACAGATCGACATCGCAAACTCCCAGGGTGTTATGACATATGGTGTCAATACACAGAAAAAGCTGGCTGATTTTTCGGAAAAAGCACTTGACTCTGTCCGGACAAAGGATATGGGTGAAGTCGGCAATATGATCACTTCTCTGATCACAGAGCTTAAGAATTTCGATGTTGACGAAGATGAGAAGGGCGTTAAGGGATTCTTCAAAAAACGCGGTCATAAGATCGAAGAGATGAAGCTTCGCTATACGAAGGTAGAGAAGAATGTCGAGACGATCCAGAATGAGCTCGAAAAGCACCAGGTTACCCTGATGAAGGATTCCGCGATGCTCGATAAAATGTATGAGATGAACCTGACATACTATAAAGAGCTGACCATGTATATCCTGGCCGGAAAGAAAAAGCTCAACGAAGTACGTACAGGTGAGCTTGCTGAGCTTCAGGCAAAAGCAGAGGCAAGCGGTCTGCCGGAAGATGCGCAGGCAGCAAAGGATCTGGCAGCGCTTTGCGACCGTTTTGAGAAAAAGCTGTATGATCTGCAGCTGACAAGAACGGTTTCCATGCAGACCGGACCGCAGATTCGTATGGTACAGAATTCCGACAACCTGATGGCAGAAAAGATCCAGTCAACGATCGTCAATACGATCCCGCTCTGGAAGAACCAGATGGTGATCGCGATCGGTATCGAGCATGCGACACAGGCGGCAAAAGCGCAGCGTGAAGTTTCCGAGGCGACCAATGAGCTGCTGAAGAAGAATGCAGATGCGTTGAAGATCGCAACAGTGGAAGCCGCAAAAGAATCCGAGCGCGGCATCGTGGATATTGAGACACTGCGTCATACCAATGAGACATTGATCACGACACTTGACGAAGTCATGACGATCCAGTCAGAAGGAAAAGAAAAGCGCGTTGCGGCTGAACAGGAACTGACAGAGATTGAAAATCAGCTGAAAGAGAAACTCCTGGAAGCTGCAAAAAAATAACTACAGAAAGTTGAGGAAATAAGGATATGAATATTGTTTGCCTGGATATGGAAGGAGTACTGGTACCGGAGATCTGGATCGCATTCGCTGAAGCGACAGGGATTCCGGAGTTAAAGCGCACCACGCGTGACGAACCGGATTATGACAAGCTGATGCAGTACCGGCTGGTTATTTTAAAGGAGCATGGACTTGGACTCAAAGAGATCCAGGAGACCATCGCGACCATCGATCCGCTTCCCGGCGCAAAAACTTTTCTGGATGAGCTTCGTACATTGACACAGGTCATCATCTTAAGTGATACGTTCACACAGTTTGCAAAGCCGCTGATGGAAAAGCTGAATTGGCCAAGTCTGTTTTGCAATGAACTGGAAGTGGCAGAGGATGGCACGATTACAGGATATAAGATGCGCTGTGAGAAGTCTAAGCTGACGACGGTGAAAGCACTGCAGTCCTGTGGATTTGAAACGATCGCGGCCGGAGACAGTCACAATGATCTTGGCATGATCCAGGCAGGCAAAGCAGGATTCCTGTTTAAGAGCACAGACCAGATCAAGGCAGAGTATCCGGAGATTCCGGCATTCGAAGAGTTTGATGAACTGCTTGCAGCCATCAAGGCAGTGCTGTAACGGGGATCTGTCATGATCGAAGGTGCAATATTTGATGTGGACGGTACCCTTCTTGATTCCATGCCGATCTGGGAAGTGGCGCCGGTCATCTATTTGAAAAAGCTGGGTATTACGCCACAGGATAATCTGGCAGAGGATGTGTTCACCCTTTCCCAGACAGAATGGTCCCATTTTATCGCAGAGCATTATGATGTGCATCAGACAGACGAGGAGATCCAGGCAGGGATCTGCGAGATCACCAATGCGTTTTATCTGAATGAAGCACCGCTAAAGCCCGGTGTGAAGGAGTTTTTGGAAGATTTGTCTAAGCGCGGCATCCCGATGATCGCAGCGACGAATACGCCAAGAGACCTGATCGATCAGGTGCTGAAGCGTCATGGGATCAGACATTATTTTATTGATATCCTGAACTGTTCTGACCTTGGGACGAATAAAAGAGAACCGAGGATCTATGAGCTGGCCTGTGAGAAGCTCGGGACGAAAAAAGAAGCCACATGGATCTTTGAGGATGTGCTGCATGCTGCAGAGACTGCAAAAAAGGCAGGATTTCCACTGGTGGCGGTCGCGGATCAGGCAAGCATAAAGCAGCGGGATGAGATCAGGAGATTGGCAGATTTCTTTGTGGAGGATCTGACAGGGATCTCGGTAGACATGCTTTAAACAAAGCAAAGCCGATGTGCCGTATGCGGTGCATCGGCTTTCATGTTATTTTGAAATGGAGAAGAGCAAAGTGAAAATCAGAATCACCAAGATCGATCCGGAAAGACCATATGAAGAATATCAATATTTGGAGGATCAGATTCCGGAGGAACGCAGAACGAAGATTCAAAGATTTCGGTTTGAACCGGATAAGATCCGGTCACTGGTTGCGGGTGTTCTGCTGCAGGAGGAGCTGGGTGCTTACCTTGCAGACAGGGATACAACCCGGTATGAACTCAAAGAGGGTGAGCATGGAAAACCCTATCTTTCCGGTGCAGATGATTTTCATTTTTCGATTTCCCATGCGGGAGAGTATGTGGCATTGGTGATAGACGATCAGCCGGTCGGAATCGATGTCGAGAAGGTACAGATTCGGGAGAGTGTGGCAAGACGCTTTTATTCCAAGCGGGAACAGGAAGAGATCCGCGTGATGCAGGAGGCGGATGATAAGCAAGGCGGCGGGAACAGAGCGGAGATTGCTTTTACAAAGATCTGGACCGGGAAGGAAGCGTATTTAAAATATACCGGGAACGGGATTACGAATGCACTGGCTGAGATCGAAGTGCTTGACCCTGTTTTCTGGCGAACGGAGCATGTGTATTTTTCGGGAACGCCGATCGCGGATGGGACATACTATGTGACGATCTGCTCTGAGCAGCAGGTCTCAATCTCTGACAAGATTATCATTGAAACAGAAAAAATAAAGGCAGAGTGATGATTCGCTCTGCCTTTTATACTTATTTCTTTGCCATTTTTTCCAGGAATTCCGGACCGTAGCCGTAGCGCTCTACGACATAATCCAGATCCTTGTCACCACGTCCGGAGAGGTTGACCAGAACAGAACCGGTCATGCCGGTTCTTGCAATCTTGATCGCATATGCGACTGCATGAGAGCTCTCAATCGCCGGGATGATGCCTTCGTGTCTGGAAAGCAGGAACAGTGCTTCAATGGCCTCGTCATCACTGATGGTCGTGTATTTCACGCGGTCCATATCGTGAAGCAGTGCATGCTCCGGACCTGCAGCAGGATAGTCAAGACCGCTTGCATTTGAGTAAACAGGAGCCGGCTCGCCGTTTTCGTCTGCCAGCATGATGCTGTTGAATCCATGCATGACGCCTTCTTCGCCATAGCTGATCGAAGCAGCGTGGTCGCCAAGCTTCGGACCGCGGCCAAGCGGCTCGACACCAATGAGCTCAACAGGATCCGCAAGGAACGGGGTAAACATACCGATCGCATTCGAACCGCCGCCAACACAGGCGATGACCTGATCCGGCAGATGACCGGTCTGGTCGATGAACTGTTCTCTGGCTTCTTCGCCGATGCAATACTGGAAATCTCTGACCATCAGCGGGAACGGATGCGGGCCGGCTGCCGTACCGATGCAGTATACCGCATCGTGATACTCTTTGGAGTAAGCCATAAATGCCGCGTCAACCGCTTCCTTTAATGTCTTCAGACCAAAGCTGACCGGAACAACATTTGCGCCCAGAAGCTTCATACGTGTTACATTCGGCGCCTGTTTCGCGATATCGACTTCACCCATATAGATGTCACATTCCAGACCGAAGTAAGCAGCAGCAGTCGCAAGTGCCACGCCGTGCTGTCCTGCACCGGTCTCTGCGATGATCTTCTTTTTGCCCATATATTTTGCAAGCAGACCTTCGCCCATGCAGTGGTTCAGCTTATGCGCGCCGGTATGGTTTAAGTCTTCACGCTTTAAATAAATCTGTGTTCTGCCAAGCAGATTGGATAAGTTCTGGCAGTGATAAACAGGAGTCGGGCGGCCCTGGAAATCCTTTCTGATGCGGCGAAGCTCTGCGATAAACTGTGCGGACTGCGCGATGGTATGATAAGCTTCCGCATATTCGTTAAATGCCTTGATCAGCTCCGGGTCTTTTAAATAATTCCCGCCATATTTGCCGAAGTAGCCATCCTGTGAGGGATATTCTTTCAGATAGTTGTCAAAATCTCTGTACTTGTTCATGAATCAATCGTCCTTTCTATAGTATCTTTTTGAACAATCGGATGAATTATATCATAGAATTATAATAGAAAAAAGTAGGAGCAGGAAAATAAAATGTAGTATAATATTTGCAGAAACAGCATAAATGCGGAAAGGAACAGGTCGAGAGATGAAAAAATTCGAATTTTACGCACCGACAGAGATCATATTCGGTCCGGATACTGAAAGCAGGACCGGAGAAATGGCTAAGCTCTACGGGGCAAATAAAGTGTTTGTTGTTTACGGCGGACGGTCCGCGAAAAAGAGCGGATTGATCGACCGTGTTGAAAAAAGCATTCAGGATGCAGGGATGACATGTATGACAAGCGGCGGGGTCGTGCCGAATCCGCTTTTGTCCACTGCGGAACGCATGAAAAAAGAAGCCATTGATTTTGGCGCGGACTTTGTTCTTGCGGTCGGCGGCGGAAGCGTGATCGATACCGCAAAGGCTGTTGCGATCGGCGTTGCGAACCCGGATGTGGAGCTGTGGAAATTCTGGACCAGAGAGGTCCCGCTGACCAAAAGCCTGCCGTTTGGAACGGTCTTAACGATCGCTGCTGCGGGAAGTGAGATGAGCGATACGACCGTGATCTCAAATGATGTTGATTTTGATCCACCGACCAAACGCGGTCTTGGTTCAAGATGGAACCGCGGGAAATTTGCGATCATGAATCCGGAACTGACGATGACGCTTCCTGTCTGGCAGATCGGTGCAGGTGCTGCAGATATCTTTATGCACACATCAGAGCGGTTTTTTGCGCCGGTCCAGGGGAACCATCTGACGGATGAGATCGCGGCAGGTGTATTCCGTACGATCATTACGTTTGGACCGCGCGGCGTTGCAAATCCGGATGACTATGAGGCAATGAGTGAGATCATGTGGTGTGGCAGTATTTCACACAACACGATCACGGGGCTCGGCGCAAAGGGCGATACATCAAGAGAAGGCGACTGGGCCTGCCATCAGCTTGGCATGGCGATTTCAGCCATCTATGATTCTACGCATGGCGCAACGCTTTCTGCTGTCTGGCCGGCTTGGTGCCGTTATGTCAGGGATGCAGATCTGCACCGGTTCGCATATTTTGCGTATATGGTCTACGGGATCAAAAAGGAAGACGATCTGATGGCATCTGAGATGGCGATCGAAAACACGATCGCGTTTTTCAGAAAGCTCGGTATGCCGGTTACGCTGACAGAACTTCTCGGTCACAGACCGACGGATGAAGAGATCGAAGCACTGGCAGATGAATGTACGTATCGGAACACGCGTACCATCGGATCGATGAAAACGCTTGACCGGGATGCGATCATCCAGATCTATAAGGATGCAAGATAAGATAAACGGCAGGATCTTTCGCTATTCGTGATGAAAAAAATGGTTGTACTTTATATCGCAAGTACGATTGACGTCTTCACGGGTGAAAGATATAATATCAATAGAAATCAGACAAACCGGAAGGACTTCCGACCGGAATGCCTGAAAAGATTATTTTAACAGTAAGGAACAATAGCTCTGACGGTAAGGATTCGCTCCGAACAGAAAGAGACGTTGCAGTATCACCAAAGGCAGCAATGGCTTTTTCTATTCGTGTATGCGAATGGGAAAAGCCATTTTTTGTGCAGATACAGATAAAACGGAAGGAAGAACGATGTTAAAACTTGCAATCTACGGAAAAGGCGGAATCGGAAAATCAACAATGACGGCAAATCTGGCAGCAGCGTTTGCCTCTCTTGGGAAACGTGTCATTCAGATCGGATGTGATCCGAAGGCGGACTCGACGATGAACATCTTAGGCGGTGTCAGACAGGAATCTGTCATGGATTATTTAAGAGACCATGACAATGAGCCGGAATCCATCGATGAGATTTCCAAAACAGGATTTGGCAATATCCTCTGCATCGAGACAGGCGGCCCGACGCCGGGACTCGGCTGTGCGGGAAGAGGGATCATCGCGACATTTAATCTGCTCGAAGACCTGGAGCTGTTTGAGATCTGGAAGCCGGATGTCGTGCTTTACGACGTTCTTGGCGATGTGGTGTGCGGCGGCTTTGCGGCACCGATCAGGGAAGGATATGCAGAGCATGTTCTGATCGTCACATCCGGAGAAAAAATGGCTCTTTACGCAGCCGATAATATTTACCGCGCAGTACAGAATTTTGCGGACCGCGGGTATGCGGATGTCGGCGGGATCATCTTTAACCGCAGAAATATTCCGGACGAAGAGAAGAAGGTGACGGAATTCGCGAAAGAGAGAGGTCTGGAGATCGTCGGGGACATTCCGAGAAATGATGACATCAATCACTTTGAAGAAATGGGAAAAACCGTGATCGAAGGCGATCCGACGCTTCCGATCAGTAAGCGCTTCCTGGAGCTGGCCGGCCGGCTTCTGGAAAAGGAGCAATAACATGAACCGCGAACCGTACAGCATTACAATCAAAGAGCTTAACGATGCGGGAAGAGATCATATCCCGCCGGAACTTTTGCCGTCCACGCACCTGATCTACAGCTCCCCCGCGACCCTTGCGTTTAATTCGCCGGGCGCGACCGGATTTGGCGTAAAGCGCGCAGGGCTGGCGATCCCCGGATCCGTGATGCTTCTGGTGGCGCCCGGATGCTGCGGACGAAACACGAAGCTGCTGTCGGAGGTGCGCGGGTATGAAGACCGGTTCTTCTTTCTCTTAATGGATGAGTCGGATATCGTTAACGGAGAGCATCTCGCAAAAGTGCCTGACGCAGTAGCAGAGATCGTTGATTATCTGGAAGAAAAACCGTCGATGGTGATGATCTGCGGGACCTGTGTGGATGCGCTTCTTGGAACAGACTGGGAACGTGTTTGCAGAAAAGCGGAAGAGAAGGCAGGGCTTCCTGTCCGCCCATGCTATATGTATGCACTGACCAGAGAGGGCAGAAAACCGCCGATGGTGCTTGTCAGAAAGGCGATCTACTCTCTTTTGGAAAAAAGAAAACGGAATTCCAGAACCGTCAATCTGCTGGGCCATTTTTCTCCGCTGATCGATGATTGTGAGATTTATGACCTGTTAAAACAGGCAGGTGTCCGTACGATCAATGAGATCTCCAGATGTCCGGATTATGATAGCTATCTGGCGATGGCTGAGGCGAATTTTAACATTGTCCTGGATCCGGAGGCGCGGACTGCGGCAGATGATCTGAATGAGCGGCTCGGGATCCCGTATCTGGAGCTGACCAGACTGTATCAGATTGACAGGATCGAAAACCAGTACCGTGCGTTTGCCGGTGCGATCGGCGCGGAATTCGACGACACTAAGGCGCGGGAAGAAGCTGAAAAAGAGATCGAAGCATTTTTACAGGAATATCGGAATGCGTCCGTCGCGGTCGGTGAGATGATCAATGCCAACTCGTTTGAACTGGCACTGGCACTGATCCGGTATGGCTTACGCGTGCCGGAGATCTATACCAATATATCCGCTGAGGATTATGTCTACATCAGACGCCTTGCAGAGCTTTCGCCTGAGACAAAGGTCTATACGAATCTGTCACCAACCATGCTGTACTATGATTGCGGGACGGAAGCAGTGGATCTTACGATCGGCAAAGACGCTGTTTATTATCATCCTGATCAGCCAAATGTGCCGTGGAATTCGGACAGGCAGCCGTTTGGATATGCAGGTGTCAAAAAGCTTTTTAGTGAAATGCGGGAGGCAATGAAAGAACATGTCTGACAGGAGTGTTTTGAACCTGATCGACAAATTAAATAAGGAACATGCCCTGGATAAGGAAGAATGGATTCAGGTCATTGACGGATATACGCCGGAAATTGCCGCAAATGTATTTGAAAAGGCAAGGGTATGGCAGGAAAAGTATTACGGGAAGCAGATCTTTGTCCGTGGTCTGATCGAGATGACGAATTACTGCAAAAACGATTGCTATTACTGCGGCATCAGAAGAAGCAACCGGAATATCGAACGGTATCGTCTGACACCTGATGAGATCAGGGAATGCGCAGATCTGGGATATGAGCTCGGATACCGCACGATCGTGCTGCAGGGCGGTGAAGATCCGTATTATTCGGATGATGATATCGCAGATCTCGTAAAAACGATCAAAGAAGCGCATCCGGACTGTGCTGTGACCCTGTCACTCGGAGAACGGGAATTTGATACCTACAAAAAATGGTATGATGCGGGAGCTGACCGGTATCTGCTCCGCCACGAGACGGCAAATTTTGAGCATTACAGAATGCTTCATCCCGAATCCTTAAGTGCGGCGCACAGACAGGAATGCCTGCGGAACTTGAAAAAGATCGGCTACCAGACAGGCGCCGGATTCATGGTGGGCGCACCGGGACAGACGTCAGAGCATCTGGCGGAGGATATGGTGTTTCTAAAGGAGCTGGAACCGGAAATGGTCGGGATCGGACCGTTTTTACCACATCATGACACACCGTTTGCGGATGAAAAACCGGGTTCGACTAAGATGACCCTCTATTTTCTGGGTCTGATCCGTTTGATGCTGCCGGATGTTTTGCTGCCGGCTACGACAGCGCTCGGGACAGCGGATCCGCTTGGCAGAGAAAAGGGAGTGCAGGCAGGCGCAAATGTCGTGATGCCGAATCTCTCTCCGACGGATGTGCGAAAAAAATATGCGCTTTATGATAATAAGATCTGTACCGGAGATGAGGCGGCAGAGTGTAAAAACTGCCTGCAAATGAGAATGCGGTCGATCGGATACGAAGTCGTCGCTTCGCGCGGTGATCATTGCGGCGTGGTTTCATGAGAATCCGGCTGCGCGCAGAATAGGAAACAGAAAGGAAAATGCGATGAGTCTGAATGCAACACCATCCGCTGACAGAGTCCATATTGGAATCTTCGGAAAACGGAATGCTGGGAAATCGAGCATCATCAATGCGATCACCGGACAGAGCCTGGCGATCGTATCGGATGTCAGAGGGACGACGACAGATCCTGTCAGCAAAGCCATGGAGCTTCTGCCGCTCGGCCCGGTCGTAATGATCGACACGCCGGGGATTGATGACAGCGGAGAGCTTGGGACACTCCGTGTCAAAAAAAGCTATCAGGTTTTAAATAAAACGGATATCGCCGTACTTGTCGTTGATGGGACAGACGGTGTCGGAGAAGAAGAGATACGCCTGATCAAACGGATCCATGAGAAAAAGATCCCGATGGTCATCGCAGTCAATAAATCAGAGCTGATCGACGATGTGCAAAAAGCTGAGATTAAAAAAATGCTTTCAGATGATCAGCCGGTGCTGTTTGTCAGTGCATTGGCACAGATAAACATTCATGAATTAAAGGAACAGATCGCTGCTTCCAAGCCGCAGGAGGAGAAAAAGCCGATCGTTGGTGACCTCATAGATCCGTCTGATTTTGTGATTCTGGTTGTGCCGGTCGATTCCGCAGCGCCAAAAGGACGGCTGATCCTGCCGCAGCAGCAGACGATCCGCGATATCCTGGATCATGACGCGACGGCGGTCGTTGTCAAAGAAAATGAGCTGGCAAATACCTTAAAGAACATCGGAAAAACACCGAGGATCGTGATCACGGACAGTCAGGTGTTCAAACAGGTTGACGCGATCACGCAAAAAGACATTCCGCTGACTTCGTTTTCCATTCTGTTTGCAAGATATAAGGGCAATCTCCCGGAACTGGTAAAAGGTGTCAGAATGCTGAAAGAGCTCCGGGATGGAGACAGGATTCTGGTATCGGAAGGCTGTACGCATCACAGACAGTGTGAGGACATCGGAACGGTTAAGCTGCCGCGCCTGGTCCGTCAGTTTTCCGGCGCGGAACCGGTTTTCGAGTTTTCCAGCGGAATCGAATATCCGGAGAATCTAAGCGATTACAAACTGATCCTGCATTGTGGCGGATGCGTTTTGAATGAGCGCGAGATGAAGTACAGGATCCAATGCGCGCAGGATGCGCAGATTCCGATCACCAATTATGGGATCAGCATTGCATATATGACCGGGATTTTAGAGCGGGCGTTAAAGCCGTTCCCTGACATTGCAGCAAACCTGGAGGGTTAAACGTGAAGGGACTTAGAAAAATCATTTATCCGTTTGCACCGGATCAATCCGGTGCGGCAGCGGTTTTTTATGAATTGGGCGGTATGATCATCATATGCGATGCCGGCGGATGCGCAGGAAACATCTGCGGATTTGATGAACCGAGATGGTTTCGTCAGAAAAGCGCGATCTTTTCCGCAGGACTCCGCGATATGGACGCGATCCTTGGCAGAGATGACCTGATGATCGAAAAGATCCGGGCGGCATCAGAAAAACTGTATGCATCCTTTGTTGCCATCATCGGGACGCCGGTGCCGGCAACGATCGCGACGGATTACCATGCGATCAGGCGAATGGGAGAGAAGCGCATCGGGCTTCCGGTTGTGACAGTCGATACGAACGGAGCGCTTCTGTATGATAACGGGATTGAAAAAGCATATCTGGCGTTGCTTGACCGGTTTGCAGAGGACACTTCAGAAACGGATGTGATTCCGGGATCGGTTGGTGTGCTTGGGGCAACGCCGCTTGATACAGACAGCCTGGATGCATTTGCGAAAATCCGGAAATCCTTATTGGATGACGGCACATCTTTGGTGGTGTGCTACGGTGAGGGCGTTTCAGGACAGGCAAACAGTGATGCCGAAGATTATGCCGGGCTGAACGCATTTCGTTACGCGGGGAGAATGGAGAAAAACATCGTGACCGCGCCTGCCGGACTGAAAGCGGCAAGGCTGTTAAAGGAGCGTTTTGGCACGCCGTATGAATATGCGGATCCCATGATCGATGAGGTTTGGCAAGGCATTAAGACACAGCTGGGTGACGATGATCTTTGTGGGAAAAAGATCCTGATCATTCACCAGCAGATCCGTGCAAACGCGATCCGCGAAAGGATCCGCGAGGAAATCGGTAAAGACAAGACTGATGAAACGCAGATTAAAGTGGCGACATGGTTTAAGCCGATCCGTGAATGCCGCGAAGCGGGAGATCTGCACATTCGGGAAGAGGATGAATTCATCGCGTTGTTTGAACAGGATTTTGATATCGTCATTGCAGACCGCACATTCCAGAAAGCGGCAAGAGCATTTGACGGGTTCTGGGTTGAGCTGCCGCATTTTGCGGTTTCCGGTGATTTTGGAGAGGAAACTGTTGTGGCACCGAGATTTTATGGGGAATAGCGTGTTTCACAAGTTGTGACATAAAGGAGAGTTTCCATGCAGCATGCGATTATTGCAAGAGTATATGGAATCGTTCAGGGAGTCGGCTTTCGCCCGACCGTTGACCGCCTCGCAACGTCTCATGACATTTGCGGAAGTGTCAGCAATAAAGGCCCGTATGTCGAGATCGATGCGCAGGGAGAGCTTGAGGATATCGATGCGTTTATCGAGGATCTGTTACACAATCCGCCAAAGCGTGCCGTGATCTTAAAGCTTGACAGAGAGGATGCGCCCCAAAACATAGGTAAGGATACGTCGTTTACGATCATCGAGAGCGAAAAGGAAGAAGGAGAGATCTTTGTATCGCCTGATATTGCGATCTGTCCGGATTGCAAGAAAGAGCTTTATGATCCACATGACAGACGCTATCTGCATCCGTTTATCAATTGCACATCCTGCGGCCCTCGGACAACGATCCTTGACGGCATGCCATACGACCGCGTCCGGACCAGCATGGCCGAGTTTCCGATGTGCCCTGAATGCGAATATGAATATACACATGCCGAGACCAGGCGCTATGATGCACAGCCTGTTTGCTGCAACGATTGCGGCCCGCAGGTCTATCTGATCCCGGCAGACGGTACAGCAACGCTTCCTGTTGACGTCGCAGCGCTGCCGGCGTCCATGAAAGATTCCGCGGCGATTACGGAAACAAGACGCATCATCAAAGACGGCGGAATCGTCGCCATCAAGGGAATCGGCGGATTCCATTTATGCTGTGACGCGACCAATCCGGAAGCGGTACAGAGATTACGGGACCTGAAACCACGCCCGGCAAAACCGTTTGCCGTTATGATGCGTGATATGAACACAGTCCGACGTGAATGTCTGATCACACCGGAACAGGAAGAAATCCTCGATGGCCATCAAAAGCCGATCATCCTTTTACGGAAAAGGGGTCAGGCACCTTCG
>SVDH01000051.1 GCA_015057865.1 Lachnospiraceae bacterium | reverse complement strand
GGATGAACACGAAAGCAGACTGATTCAATCCGCAATCAATTTCGACGATCTGGAAGTCAGTGATATTCTGACACCGCGCGTAGATATCTGTGCCGTATCGCGTGAAGCAGATGCCGAAGAAGTCGCTGCACTGTTTACCGAAAGCGGTTATTCCCGTCTCCCGGTCTACGAAAAAACAATCGACAATATCATCGGTGTCATCCACGAGAAAGACTTTTATGCCGCCCGTTACCGCGGCGTCAAAGATATCCGCAAGTGTATTTCCCGGATTTATTACACAGCACCGTCCGCGCATATCGATGATCTGCTTCGCAAGCTGCAGGTCGAAAAGCTGCACATGGCCGTTGTTGTCGATGAGTACGGCGGCACCGAAGGAATCGTCACGATGGAGGATATCATCGAGGAACTGGTCGGCGAGATCTGGGATGAACATGACCTCGTCGTACAGGAAATCACCCGCCAGTCTGACGGAAGTTATCTGATCAACACCAACGCGGATCTTTCCGATCTGTTTGATCTGTTCTCGATCCGCTCCGACGAAGAAATCCCGACCGTCTCCGGCTGGGTCGTAGATAATCTGGAACATATTCCGAAGGTCGGCGACACATTCGAAGCAGAAGGGCTGGAGGTAACCGTCACAAAAACCGCCCGCAGAAGGGCGCTGGAAGTAAGGGTTCAAAAATTACCAGAAACAGAAAAAGACGACGACTGATCACAGTCGTCGTCTTTTTGCGCGTAAGCTTTGAGCCGTGCACCGACAGGATGACGTACAGACAGCGAATAATTCTTTAATCACCGTTTAAACAGCTTACAACTGCCTGTGCGCTTCCGATCAGGTTGCTTTTCTCCACCTCGAAAAAGCGGTAGAATCTCCCCTGCTCCAGCTCAATAATACGGTGTGCATAGTAAATGATCCGCTCCCGCATTGCGGCAAACTTCTGCCAGGTGGATCCCTCTGTCACAATGATCGCAGGCGCGCGCCGATGACATCCCAGATCGCGGTGTTCCATCACAGCAGCCAGATGACAGACTACCAGATACGCGGCGCGGTCGATTAATTCTTCTGCGACTGCAAGAACGGCTTCTTTCTGTTCCGCGGTCACACAGAGTCCATCCAGATCTTCTCCATACGGATCTTCCGTAAATACACTGATTTCCGAAGTCCGGATATCACCCTTTTTCAGCAGCCTTTCCCGGAACGCGCGGTCGAAAATACCTTCTTCACATTTCTCCAGCAGCGCATAGTATACATTGCTTCCGAAATACGCGCCGGAGATCTTTTTTTCCATCCACGCATCGCCCGGCAGTGCGGAATTCTCGTCGAGACGCAGATCGAAGGACTTCATCTCCAGCTTTTTAAATTTTGCAGATTCAATGTTGATGACCATGTCATATGGCGCCGGCGCAATCTTTCCGATCTGATCTGCCCGTTCCAGATAGCAGCTGTTAATACCCGTTCCCAGTATCATGCCGATTACAGAATCATGCGCCTCGGCAGGCAGACTGCTGCATCCGCCGAAAAATGTCGCAACCGTATCATTCAGCACACAAAACTTCAAAGGTTTTTTACCGCGGCGCGCCAGTTCGGCATTCATGGATTCACCGATCAGCACACCTTCTGATCCGGTCACTTCAATGTCTTTGCTGAAGGCAATGATTTTTCCGTCACGATCCGGCTGAATGTCTGCAGGATAGGAAAAGCAGAAACCGCAGAGTTCTATCCCGTCAAGCATAGGTTCTATTGTATCCACCAGCTCGGAAAAGAGCGTATTTGTTGAGATAGCCCCTTTGCGTCCCGGCATCTTCCGTTTTACCATGTCCAGAACTTCCAGCCCGCTGTCTGTAAAGCAAACTGCTGCGGCACGCAGATTTGTCCCGCCGGCATCAATTACCAGAACCGGTTTCCTGTATTTGTCCGCATTACCGATTCCCAGATAGGTCGGTATCATCGGAAGCGACGATTGTCTGCCTGCCAGACCTTCTTCCATTTCATCCATGAAGTTTCTGATCTCTTCTCTCATAAGCTGGATTCTCTCTTTCTGTTTTACAGTGACTTGTAAAATGCAGCTGCTCCGTCAAGTTCTTCTCTGGTCGGATGTCCCTTGCTTGTCCCGCCCACAAGTTTAAAAGGACCGAACGTATTATAACCGCGGCATCCGTACTCGCCGAGCACTCTCCATCCGCACTGCTCCGCCAGCTTCCGGATTCCCGCCGTGTGACTGTTCAGCTTCATGGCTGACGTATACAGAAAGAAGACATCTTTTCCCTTCGGAATCTTTTCCTCCGCATACTTCATGATCGGCTTGCCAAAATTACCTGCATAAATACCGGAGGCGATTCCGATTCTGTCGTATTCTGACAGATTCAGATCTTTCGCATCGGACACTTCACAAATTTCAACGTCTGTATCTGCTGCCGCAATTGCCTCCGCAAGCTTTTTTGTATTTCCATGGTGGCTGGAGAAATAGATAATCATGGTTTTCATTTCATTGATGCTCCTTTCAAACCCGAGATTCTCTCTCTACTATAACGCAAACAGCGTAACATGAAAACGGTTTTATTAATTCCCGTTCGCCATCCTGGATGCGCATGGCTCAAAGCTAACGCGCAAAAAGTGCGCGGAACCTTACGGCTCCGCGCACTTATATTTTCAGGACGCTTTCAGCAACTGGTTATTTATTCTTGAATTCCTTCGGATCTCTGCTTCTTGCAAGGAAATGCTCCATTGCATATTTCTGATCTTCTGTTGCGAAGCACTGTGCAAAGCAGTTGCCCTCGAACTTCAGAGCAGAATTCAGATCTGTCTGATAGCCAACATTGACAGCTTCTTTCACGAGTGAAACTGCGATCGGTGCCTGTGCAGCGATCTCGTTCGCAAGCTTCATAGCCTCATCCATAAGGCTCTCGATCGGATATACATAGTTTACAAGACCCATATCAAGGGCATCCTGTGCAGTGTAGTTAGCACGTGCGGTGTAGAGAATTTCTTTTGCTTTGCCAAGGCCGACAAAACGAGCGAGTCTCTGTGTGCCGCCGCATCCCGGAGTAATGCCGAGGCCTACTTCCGGCTGACCAAATGTTGCGTTTTCTGAGCAGATACGGATATCGCAGGACATAGCAAGCTCTACGCCGCCGCCCAGGCAGAATCCGTTAATTGCTGCGATAACCGGACGTTTGAAGTTTTCAATCATCCAGCAGACGCGGTTGGAGTTATTTCCGAACTGTTTGCCTTCTTCAACAGTCAGCTTGGACATCTCGGAGATATCTGCGCCTGCGACGAAGGACTGAACCTCTTTGCCCTTCTTGTTGATGACAGAAGAACCTGTCAGAACGACACAGTATACATCTTCCATTGCAGCAACCTGGCCAAATGCCTCTTCCAGCTGTGAATACATATCTGTGGAAAGAGCGTTCATAGCCTTCATATGCTCAATCTTGACAACCGCTACATGATCCTTTTTCTCAACTACTACATCTGTCATTGCCATTTTTTGTTTCTCCTTTTTTCCCTCATCGAGGATATATCCCTCTCTGGGACCGCTCGC
>SVDH01000035.1 GCA_015057865.1 Lachnospiraceae bacterium | reverse complement strand
AACAGTTGGAGAATTATGTGTATCAGACACTCCTCCAACTTTTCTTAACATAACTGCCAACTTGTCATAATGGATATGAGGGTTCCACTTCAGATCACGTCCGAATGTATGGATCGAAGCGATCATTCCGAAAACATTGGCATCTTTGAAGTTGCGGTACAGATAGTAATTATCCTTGTCATTTTTTCGTTTTGCCTGTCTTTCCGCGTTTCCTCTTCTCTTTTCTGTATATCTTTTCATTTGTGATCTTGCATATGGTGTTCCTGGCAGCCACGAACAGAAAGTTCAGGGCAGTGCGGTCTTTGCGGAAGAACAGTCTGTATTCTTCCGGGATAGTAAAGACGATATGTCTGTGAGGTGTATCCACACACATGCATTCCGCCTGTACAGCCAGTTTCTTCTGATATTTGACACCGCAGGATGTACAGAATCTGGAATGGCATTTCCTGTTGAAGATCATGAAGTTATTACATTGCGGACATTCGAAATAATCATATCCGAGATAACTGGTGTTGCATAAAAGGGCTTTCTGCACATTATCAAGTACACATGGACGGGCTTTGCCTGCTTTGTCCATATCAACGAACCACTGGTAATGTGCCCAAAGCAGATCTTTGATCCTTGGCTTATTCGGATCATATTTAACATCATCACATGTGAAAGCACCGTAAGATGAGTATTCTGTGTAGAGATTGTCATCCAACATACTCAAATTATAAAGCAAGCAGACACTTTCGTATCTGCTCTTTGTTTTTCAATGGTCACGCAGTGACCTTTTTTATAATGCCAATAAAACCACCGGCCTGACCGGTGGTTATTTATTACGAGAGCACTTTTTCGGTATAATCCAGGAGTTATTCCGCCTTTACGGGAGAATTACTGTTTACCGCCCAGTTTGACGAACAGTTCTTCGATCTCAGTATCATTCAGACCGTATCCGCAGTCAGCATTTCTAATCAGATCACTGACTTCAGAATAGTGAACGACCGGATAATTGATATGAATATCGGAGATATCGCATTTATCTTTGAGCGCAACGGCGTACTGTACTTCTTTTCCCTCAAGCACCTGAGACAGATGCGTATTGTATTCTTTCAGATAAACTGCAGGATTGGCGATGCGGTAGGTCTTTACCTGGTCACCGTCCTTACGCTTCACCATCCAGTCACCCGTCTGCTTTCCGGAGATCTTTCCGGTCGTGGATAGATATGCCAGTGCAAACACTCCCTTAGAATGAAGGACCGTAAGGATCTGACAGACAAGTCTGCCGTTTTTATCGGTCAGATTGGAGTAAACAAGCCGGTGCGTACCAATCGTTTTTGCCAGACCTGCTGATTTGGAAGCATTCTGAAGAACATTCAATTTGTAATAATAATCAATCAGATAATTCTCATAAATATTCGGAAACAGTGATTCTTTGTACTTCCTGTAGCCAAGTGCGGCACGAAGGAGAAATACCAGAAGCATTGTTCCTACAATGACAAGAAACAGGCTGTTCATACTGACGCCGGAAGAGTTTCCTTCTTCCAGAAGAAGCACGGCGGAACGGATCATGATTGATTACCTCACTGTTATCTGTGATCTATCTGTAAATTTCTGCGTAAAGTTTCTTCATGTCATCGACCGTCACTTCACGGATTGTGTTGGAAGGGGATCCGGAAGCAAACGCATCATTTGCCATCTTGTCGATCGCGGCAAAGTAAGCGTCGTGATCAATGCCGAATTCAGACATGGTCGGAATACTCAGATTCCGAAGCAGTGTGCTGATACGGTCGAGAAGTACCTGTGCAGCGGCGGCGTCATCTGCATCTGCTGTAAAGGACAGATGACGTGCGATCTCTGCAAAACGGTCGACAGCGCCTGCAGCAGCAAACTGCATGCATTTCTCCAGCAGCATTGCGTTGCTGAGACCGTGCGGAACATGGAACAAAGCTCCGATCGGACGGGACATGCCATGAACAATAGTAACAGACGAATTGTTGAATGCAATGCCGGCTTCCAGTGCCGCAAGGGACATCTGGATCCTTGCGGCTGTGTTGGATCCTTCTGTACAGCAGATTTCAAGATTTTTGAAGATCCGGTCCATTGCGGAAAGCGCAAACGTATCGGAAAGCGGCTGAGCCTTGCGGGAAGTATATGACTCGATCGCATGGCAGAGCGCATCGATTCCTGTATGGGCAGTAACGGATTTCGGAGCGGAAATCGTAAATTTCGGATCGATAACTGCGAGATCCGGGATCAGGCAGGGACCGCTCAGCAGCATCTTTGTCGTTGTCTCGGTATCATTGATGATCGTGAAGCGGGTAGCTTCAGAACCGGTTCCGGCTGTGGTCGGAATTGCGATAAGTGCGGGGCGTGCGATATCAATGACTTTTCCCATATAAGAGGAAAGCTTGTCGTTTCCTGCCAGCAGAATGGAGACCGCTTTTGCGGTATCGATCGGAGAGCCTCCTCCCAGTGCGATCAGGAAATCACAGTTATGGGAGCGGTATGCTTCGGCAGCTTGTTTTACAACGATGTCATTCGGTTCAAAGTTCACTTCCGGAAACAGGGTATAGGCAATCTGTTCCTTAACCAGAATCTCTTCAAGAACAGCAGCGTTTCCGAGTTTGACCATTGTTGCGTCAGTGACGACCAGTGCGTTGCTGCCGTAAGATTTCAGATCGCTTCCGGCTGTTTCAAGCGCATTCGATCCGCTGATAATCTTTTTCGGAGTAAGGAAAGTATTCGCCATGTTATTTCACCATATACTTTCTGAGAAGCTGAACCAGGGAGTCATATCCGCCGAGGAACTGATACATGGTTGCTTTGAACGCACCGTAATACTGGAACTCTTCCGGTGCAAGATTCTCATCATATGCCTTGCGGAATTCCTCCAGACCAAGCAGTTCATTGAGGATTTCTTCACTGACAGGCTTGTCGATATTGCTGACAACCGGGACATTGGAGGAGTTGAACTTCTTCTGCCAGGGATATGTGATTGTGAGCACGATATCACCGCCGATGAATTCTTCGAAATGATGCCTGTTGCGGAACGCTGCGACAAGCAGTTTTGTCCGATAATTCTTCTTCTTGTAGATCTCGTATGCTTTTTTGACAACTGCGACACCGGCCATCTCATACGCTTCGGTGGAGACCAGTGTATCGCTCTTTCCGTAATACTTCTTGAGATAGTCATCCACACGACCGGCCATGATCGTGCATACCGGGTGCATTGATTCTGTATCAAGGCCTTCCGCTTTTCTGCGCGCCAGACCGCGTTCAACGGCTTCTGCAACCTGTACAGCCTGAGCGACGGTAAAGGATACAGTCGCATTGATTGAAACGCCGCGGTAGGTAAGTTCTTCCATTGCCTCAATACCGGCTTTCGAAGACGGGAGCTTTACCTGGGAGTTTTCAACTGTGGAAGCGAGATCAACCGCCTGCTCTACCATCAGATCTCTGTTCTGATAGTATTTTGCGTTTGTCTGGAAGGAAATACGACC
Organism: Lachnospiraceae bacterium; assembly: GCA_015057865.1. Taxonomy (GTDB): domain Bacteria; phylum Bacillota; class Clostridia; order Lachnospirales; family Lachnospiraceae; genus SY8519. Next base: position 12,135 of record SVDH01000035.1, on the reverse strand, counting down.
GCGCTGACCGTTAGTCTTTTTATAGATATCGAGCAGAAGCGTGGATGCTTTGGAGCCGAGCGCCTTGATCACAGCCCATGCCAGATCGTCTTCTGTAAACGAAGGGTTCTCCTCGACCAGTTTCCTGATCGTCGGTTCCCATTCAGGGAGTTCTTTGTCCAGTACCGAGTAGACGATGACAGGATTGGTTGTAGCTCCGCATCCGCCGTTTTCAATGGCGTAAGAGAGCTCGCGGCAGGAACAGGAATCGTTCCATAATTCAGTTTGAGGGAATTCAGTGGTGACTTGCAGCAGTTTGTTCATAATGGTCTCCTTTTTCGAAATGTATCTTGCCTCAGCAACAATAATCATTTAATCTGTTTATGGTTTACTAAGGTGGTAAGTATGAAATTTGACAGACAGGCAGAGATGCTCTCCTACATCAGGGAGAAAAAGACGGTGAGAAACAGCGAACTTCTGAAAAAATTCGGAGTTTCGATCCAGACACTGCGTCGTGATATCAATAAATTTGAAACGCAGGGACTGATCCGCAAGGTTTACGGCGGTGTTATCTACATTGACAGATTTGAATCCGTGAAAAGTGTGGATTCCCTGTCGGCCCGTAATACTCTTTTAAATGACGAGAAGGAACGGGTCGGAAAGCTTGCGGCGAAGCTTGTCGGTGACGGGGATGTCATTTTCGTGGATTCCGGCACTACCGCATATCGCATCCTTCACTATCTGTCAGAGGCAAAGGATGTGACAGTAATCTCTCATTGCCTTGATGTAATGGTGATTCTGAGAGATATGCATAACCTCACGGGGATCTGTGCCGGAGGAATCCTTCAGCACGACATGGGATCCTTCATCATCGACTCCAGTTTTTATCCCTACAATTACAGCAAAGCCTTTATTTCAACTGTGGGAATCTCTATGGAGAAGAATCTGACGAACACCAATCTTCATGAAGGAGCGATGAAGGCGCAGGCGATCGCACAGAGCTCCAGTGCCTATATCATTGCGGATCACAGTAAATTCGATGTTGTCGCCTACAATCAGTTTGCAGATTTCTCAAAAATTACGGGTGTGATCACGGACCGCTGCCCTTCAGAGGACTACGTGAGATTTTTTGAAAGCAATAAGATCAAACTGATCTATTAACTTTCTGAACTAATACTAGTATTCATTTTGATCACTTGTCAAGGTAATAAGATGATAAACTTGATAAAATTTTGAGCAATTATTGTGTTGAGTGCCGAACAGCGGCTAATTTTTGCGGGAATTCATGGTCTGAAATAACAGGAACAGACAACAAAACAGAAAAGAAAGGGCAGAAATGCTCTTTCTTTTTTGCACATTTAGAATATTACTGCTTTGATGGAGTGAAAAATGTCTGAAGATACTCATTATCTGCTCACATCTTTAAAGACATGATCTATAAATGTGATAAATATCTTCTTTATCCATTTGACAGTACTGACGTCCGAGCAGACGCTGCTGATTGGCGGCTGTAGACTCGGTGAACGGTTCGATATCATCTTCCGAAGCGCCGTAGGCATGCATTGGTTTGGCGGGGAGTATCTTCTCCAGGAGCTCTTCCAGCCCCTTGAATCCGTCCGGATTGCCGGTCACTTCACTAAGCAGCTGTTCAAGGCTGCGGATCTTTCCGTCCGGCGCAGTCTTCTTATAAAAAGATAAGACGGGCAGGAAGAACTGGTAGTTGGATTCTCCGTGCGGGACATGATATTTTCCTCCAAATGCAAAGCTCATGGCATGGACCGGTCCGCATCCGGCATTGGAAAAGGCGATGCCGGCATAATTGGATGCTTTCAGAAGCTGCGGGCAGCTAGGGCGGAAATCGTTCTTGCGTGAAACCGTCTCGATGTAGCACTGCAGGATCTCCCGGACAGCAGCGACGGAATACATCTCGCTGTAAGGCGTCGCAAGCGGACTGAGATAACTTTCGACTGCATGGATCAGGGCGTCAATTGAACTTGTGGCAAATACGTTGTACGGCATTGTTTCGAGAAGTTCCGGGATCAGCACCGCATAGCGGGGATACATGACATCGGAGACCAGCCCCTGCTTAGTGTCGATGTCGGAGCGATAGACAATGGAAATATTCGTTACTTCGGAGCCAGTGCCGCATGTTGTGGGGACAGCGATCAGCTCTTTGTCCGCCTGGAGCGAATCCGTGTGCGCATATAATTCACTGACATCCGTGCAGCCGCCTGCGACGGCGATGATCTTGGCGATATCAAGGATCGCACCTCCCCCGACGGCGATGATCCTGTGGAACGTATGTTTTGCGGCTTCGCTGAGAATGGCGTTCACCATGACATCAGTAGGCTCGCCGCTGCCGTAATCATCACGCAGGATAGTGATGCATGGCAGTTCAGTATCTTTCAGTGTACGAAACGTGTGTGCACCTGTGAACAGAAGATCGGTCTCGCACAGCCTGAATGACTGTGCAAAGTCAGAAAAGCTGTTAAACTCATAAATCTGAGGGGCAATTTGGAACAATTTCATCGGATAAATACCTTCTTTCCTTGAGAAGTTTATCAAAAAAAGATAAAAATATCAAAATAATTATCAAAAAGTGTTCATAATGTGATAAATTAAATGTGTCACACACGGGGAAACGTCCCCGCGAAATATCCCGAATGACAGAAAGGAGAAAAAAATGCCATTAAACGAGATATTGAACCCAGACATTATCGATCTGGAAGTACAGGGTGGAACCAAAGATGAGGTGCTTCGATACATGGCGGGTGTCCTGTTAAAGAACGGGTACATCAACGATGTAGACACATTCGTGAAAGACATCTACGAACGGGAGGCGGAAGGGCCTACCGGAATGGGGTCCGGAATCTCAATTCCGCACGGAAAAAGCAACAGCGTGCTGCGCAACGGAATAATGATCGGGAAAACAGTTAACCCGATCCGCTGGGAGAGCAGCATTTCTGACGACGGATATCAGGATTCCCATCTGATCTTCCTGTTCTGCGTCAGTGCCGACAAAGAGTTTGCAAAGAATCATATGATGCTGCTGAGCGAACTTGCCGGGAAACTTGGAAATGATGTCCGTGTCACGAAGCTTTCCCAGGCGGCAGACAAGGAAGAGATCATGAATCTCCTGCTCTGCGAGGATGATGCCCTCGGAGAGGTCGACAAAATAATCGACGAAGAAGAGATCGTAGACCTGGATATTGATTTTTGAGCCAAAAGTGATCAAAAAAGTATCAAAAACGAAAATAATGTATTCAAATGAGCATATTATGGTAATGTTGACTTGAAACATTATGAGAAGGTGTATACACTTTAGTTAGGTTACGAAAGGAAAGGAGACTTCTATATGAACATTGTTGCGGTTACAGCTTGTACAGCAGGTATCGCCCACACTTACATTGTTGCCGAAAAGCTGCAGAAAGCAGCAGATGAACTGGGACACAAGTGTAAGATCGAAACACAGGGTTCTGCAGGAATTGAGAATGAACTCACTGCAGAAGACATCGCGAATGCGGATGTCGTAATCTATGCTCACGACATTGCGATTCGCGGAACAAGCCGTTTTGCTGGGAAGAAAGTCGTTGACGTTCCCATCACAATGGCTATGAAACAGCCTAAGAGTCTGATCTCAACGATTGAAAAGAAACTCGCGGCTAAAAAATAGGGGAAATAAGAAAGGGAAATAAGTACTAAGTATGAAAATGCAGGATTTCAAAAAACACATAATGACCGGTATCTCGTTCCTGATCCCGATGGTTGTTATGGCAGGTATCACGGGTGCTATTCAGAAGGCAGTCGCATGGTCCGGTGTACCTCTGTCCGATCCGACGATTGAAGGTCTGGCTTATTCCGGATACTCTATCTTCAAATTCACCGACTTCATTCACATGCTCGGCGAAATGAACGGCAATGGCTTCAACTGGGCATATGCATTCCTCTGTGCAGGTATTGCCTACTCTATCTCTGACAGACCGGGCATCGTTCCGGGCTTCGCAATCGGTTACTTCGCAGGCGGACCTACAAAGACAGGTTTCGTAGGCGCCATGCTGATGGGCTTCCTGGTCGGTTACTTCGTCAAATGGATGAAGACCTGGAAAATGCCGAAGGCTCTCCAGGGCCTGATGCCTGTTCTGATCATTCCGGTTATTGCTACATGTGTTGCGACATTCGTATTCTTTGGAATCTTTATGAAACCGCTCTCTGCGATCATGCTTGCGTTCCAGGGATGGATCCAGGGTCTTGCGTCAGGCTCCCTCTTCGTTGTCGGCGCGGTTATCGGCGCATGCATGGGCTTCGATATGGGCGGTCCTATCAACAAGACAGCTTCCATGGCAGCCAATGCGCTTTATGCTGACAACCCTGAAACAGGCGGAATTGGTGAGTGCGCAGAAACAGCTAAGATCATCGGCGGTATGACACCGGCGATCGGCATGGGCATTGCGGCTATCCTCGCTCCGAAGAAATTCACACAGCAGCAGAAGGACGCAGCTTACACCTGCATCCCGATGGGTCTCTGCTTCATCACTGAGGGTGTTCTCCCGTTCGTAGCGGAAGATCCTCTGAGAGTCGTTCCTTCTTCCATGATCGGCTCCGCGATCGCATCCGGTCTTGCAATGGCATGGGGTGTCGGCACACCGGCTTCCCACGGCGGTATCCTTGTAGCTCCGCTCTCCAATAAGCTCGGTCTCTGGATCCTTGCCTGCTTAATCGGTTCTGTAATCACCGGCGTGATCTACGCATTCATCAAGAAGATGCCTTCTGAAGAAGATACAGTTGAAGAAGAAATCGTAGATCTTGACATCGATCTGTAAGATACTGCGAAATCAATATTCATATAGAAAGGATGCAGATTTATGTATGTAAACATGAAATATATCCTTGACAACGCAAACCGCGACGGCTATGCAGTAATGGCTGTCAACAGTGTTGACATGGAAATGGCGCGCGCCGTAATTGAGGCAGCGGAGGAAGAACATTCTCCGATTATCGTTCAGTTTGGTGTCGGACAGATGTCCAAACTTGCACATCCCACTGAAATGGTACCGATGGTCAAAGCAATGGCGGAACGGGCGAGTGTCCCTGTATGCCTGAATCTGGATCACGGACCTTCCCTTGACGCGGAAGTCATGGCAATTCAGATGGGCTTCTCAAATGTCATGATCGATGCCTCTTCACTTCCTTATGAAGAAAATGTTAGACGCTCACGCATGGTTGCTGACCTTGCACACGCAAAGGGAATCAGCGTTGAAGCAGAACTCGGCCATGTAGGCCAGGCTGCTGACGGAGACGGCACAACAGACGACATGTATACAAACGTGGAACAGGCTGTACAGTTTGTTAAAGAGACAGGTGTTGATGCACTTGCAGTGGCGATCGGAACAGCGCACGGAAACTATCCGAAAGGATATGTTCCGGTTCTGGATTTCGAACGTCTTGCAGAGCTGAAGGCAGCGCTTAAGATGCCTCTTGTTCTTCACGGCGGATCAGGTTCCGGCGAAGAAAACATCCGGAAAGCAGTTGCAGGCGGCATTAATAAGATCAATGTCTGCACAGATGCGTTCCATGCAGCAACAGATGCAATTAAGGCGAAATGGGAGGAAGATCCGAACGCGGATTATCTGACCATCATGATGACTGCTGAAAAGGCAGTGAAAGAGTTTGTCAGAAGTTACATTCGTCTGATTGGATCGAACGATCGTTATACTTTTGAAGCCGCAGATAACGGCAGTAACGAGTAATCTGAGAAAGGCGGAAGTATACTTCCGCCTTTATTACAGAAATGAGGGATAAAAAATGAAAATTGCAATGATCAATGAATTCTCCCAGTCGGCTAAAAATGACACAGTCATCAGCTGCCTGAAAGAAGTAGTAGAACCTATGGGACACACTGTATACAATACGGGAATGTCCTCGGAAGATGCACCTCTGCAGATTGGCGAGCCGGGTTATCTGACATACCTGAATATTGGTGTGCAGGCAGCGCTGCTTCTGAATTCCGGTGCGGTTGATTTTGTTGTGACAGGATGCGGTACCGGCCAGGGAGCTCTCATGGCCTGCAACATGATGCCCGGTGTTGTATGCGGCTACTGCATTGAGCCGAGTGATGCTTATCTGTTCCTGCAGATCAATAACGGCAATGCCCTTTCACTTCCGTATGCGAAAGGCTTTGGCTGGGGCGCAGACGTCAATCTGAAGAATATTTTCAAAATTGCCTTCGGTTCCCCGAAGGGAATGGGATACCCGAATGAGCCGGGAAGAAAAGAATCTCAGAACCGGAATGCGGCAAAGCTTGTGGAAGTCAAGGCTGCTATAGCTAAACCGCTTACGGAAGCACTGCGTGCAATGGATCAGGACATCGTCAGAAGATCGCTTACACCGCGCTTTCTGGAATGCTTCAATGCCGGGTGCCAGGATCCGGAACTGAAAGCACTCGTCGACAGCTATCTGTAAGAAAAAACACAGCGTCGAAAGACGCTTTTTAAAAAAGAATATGAAACAGAACGAATTGCCGAGATATACCATTTCTGAACATGCATTTTCAGAAATACCGGGCATTATCTCTTCCTACGGTTCCAGAGCGGCGCTGATCACGGGCGAAAAAGCATTTGCGGCATGCGGTGAAAAACTGCTTGAGGCATTAAATGGACTGGAGATTACAACACATCAGATCTACGGCAGGGAAGCTTCCGCAGAGAATATTGCCCGGCTTAAAAGCATTGAGGAGATCCAAAACGCAGACGCTATTATCGCTGCCGGAGGAGGAAAATGCCTCGATACAGCAAAGGTTGTGGGTGATCAGCTGGAGAAACCGGTATTTACGGTTCCGACGATCGCATCAACCTGCGCTGCAGTGACAAAGATTGCGATCCTGCATTATGAAAACGGTGCATTCCGTGAGATATACCGTATGAAACGGGCACCGGTTCACTGTTTTATCGATCCGTCGGTGATTGCCGGCGCACCTGCAGAATACTTCTGGGCGGGCATGGGCGATACGATGGCGAAACATGTTGAATGCATGTTTTCCTATCGGAATGATGACCCTGACTTTGAAGGGGAATACGGCAAAACGGTTTCCGTTCTCTGCTATGAACCGGTGATCAGATACGGGAAAGAAGCGTATGAAAATGTCAGAAATCACAGAGTTACTTCATCTGTGATACGCATTATTGAATCGATCATCATCGCGACCGGAACCGTCTCGCTGAGTGTTGCCCCGGACTGCAATTCCGCATTGGCGCATGCGCTCTATTACGGAATGACGGTCCGTGAATGGATGGAATATCAGCATCTGCACGGAGAGATTGTTTCGTACGGGACACTTGTTCAGCTGATGCTGGATCATCAGACAGAGGAACTGAAGCGGGTGTATGAGTTCAATCTTTCCGTGGGACTGCCGGTCTGCCTTAAAGACCTGGATCTTGAGCGGGATGATCCGCTGAAAGACGTGATCCATGCAGCGGCAATTAATCAGGAACTGGACCATATTCCATATCCAATCACAGAAGAGATGATTCGAAAAGCGATTGAAGATCTGGAAGACTATCTCCCATGAAAAAAAGAAGCGTGCGCTTCTTCAGATAAGGTAATTTGTGGGTATCAGAGCCAGAACGACTGTAACAATGAGAATGATGATTGCGATCTTGCGCAGTTTCTTCTCTTTCTCATTGTAGTCAAGCTGGACATTCGGCATCTGTTTCTGCCTGGTTGAGAAAAGAACACGAACATAACCGATCAGGAACAGACCCGTTAATCCTCCGATATACATTACGATATCGCGAATCAGAATAAGTGTTTTTATCATAGCATTATTTTACATCATTCTTAAGACAGGAGGAAAGAAGAATGAAAGCAGTATTGATTCACACCAGTCCGGTTTCATTGGATGAACTGAAGGCATTATTCCATGAGATGCTTCCGGATGTTGAAATGGTTAACATCATTGACGATTCCCTGCTGGAAGAAGTCAAGCGGAATGGCTCGATCACACCTCAGATTATTTCGAGAATGTGCAGCTATGTACAGATTGCCAAAACTATGAAGCCGGATATCATTTTTAATCAGTGCTCTTCCGTAGGAGAGGCATTTGACATTGCCCGCACACAGGCGGAGTGTCTGACACTGAAGATTGATGAGCCTATGGCTGAGAAAGCGGTAAGCCTCGGCACCAGAATCGGGCTTGTGGCGACAGTCGCTTCAACGGTAAAGCCGAGTTCGAATCTGATCCGCAATACTGCGAAAAAACTCGGCAGGGAAATCGCTGTCACGGAATATCTGGTAGAAGGAGCGCTGGATATGCTGATGAAAGGGGAAAAGGACAGGCACAACGAACTGGTCATTGAAGAAATCCGTAAAGCAGAAAAGGAAAACGACGTCGTTGTATTAGCACAGGGATCAATGACGGCAATCCTTCCGCTGCTGAAAGAGACTGAAAAGCCGGTGCTTACTTCACCCCGTCTTGCTGTCCAGCGCGTAAAAGATCTGCTGTACGCGGACAGATAAATCCTGTATAAGTTATTAAAGAAGCAGTTTCAAAGTCATAAAATAATCATAATATAATCAAAGTATTCATAAATAAACCAGTTTACTATAGATTTTATTATCAAAGTAATCTATAATCTGGTTGTTGGAGAGAACATGATATGGGCGAGCTGATACAGGAACTGAACGAATTAGCGGCTGAGATCCGTCTGGAAACACTTCGTATTATTGCTTCTTTCGGAAATGGACATATCGGCGGCTGCATGTCGATTGCAGATGCACTGGCAGTTTTGTATGGAGATGTAATGAATTACGATCCTGCTGATCCGAAAAAGAAAGACCGGGACTGGTGTGTGCTTTCAAAAGGGCATGCCGGACCTGCACTGTACGCAGCATTGGGGCTGAAAGGGTATTTCCCGGTTAAGAGCGCATATCACCTGAATGAATTTAATTCCCAATTCCCCTCTCACACCGACCGAACACTGACCCCCGGAGTTGATCTCACAACCGGGTCTCTCGGACAGGGGATCAGTGAAGCGGCCGGAGCAGCGCTTGGAAATCGTCTGCAGGGGATAGACAGTTATATTTACGTCTTAGTCGGAGACGGTGAAGCGGATGAAGGAGAAGTTTGGGAAGCCGCCCAGTTTGCGGCGCATTACAAACTGGATCATCTGATTGCCCTGGTCGATGAAAACGGAAGACAGCTTGACGGAACAGTTGAGGAAGTTATGAGTCACGGAAAAGGACTTCATGCGAAGTTTGAAGCGTTCGGATGGAATGTGATCGAAGTGGCAGACGGCAATAACACAGCAGAGATCCGTGATGCATTGCTGAAGGCAAAACAGGAATCAGGCAGTCCGACTGCGCTGATTCTTCATACAGTCAAAGGAAAAGGCGTTTCAATCGTTGAAGCCAGCGGAGTCCATTCTGCAAAACCGACTCCGGAAGAATGGAAGATCATGCTGGAAGCGGCTGAGCGGAAGCTTGCAGACGTACGCAGCCGAAAAGGAGGCATTAAGTGATGTATACACTTGCCGCACTGAATAAGACAGATACACGTCAGAACTGTGATGCCTATCAGGATGCGATGATCAGCCTTATGAAGGAAAACCACGGAATCGTCCATATTGACTGTGATCTCATGAACTGCATCCACACAGAACGTTTGAAAAACGCGTTCCCAGACCGGGTATTCAATGCCGGTATCGCGGAAGAAAATGCGATGGGTGTTGCCAGCGGGATGGCAGCGACCGGGCTTGTGCCGTTTGTGCATACATTCGGTGTGTTCGCTTCAAGAAGGATTCTCGATCAGGCGTATCTTTCGTCGGGATTATCCTGCTTGCCCGTACATGTGATCGGATCCGATCCGGGGATCACGGCAGCCTTCAACGGGGCAACACATATGACATTCGAGGACTGCGGGATCTATATGACTATTCCGAATGCGGTTGTTCTGGATCCGGCAGACTATGCTCAGACTTTCGCACTGACAAAAAAACTGGCAGATGTGCCGGAGCTCTCCTATATGAGACTCATCCGCCGCACATTCAAGCCGGTCTATGAGGATGGTTCTGATTTTGAGATCGGCAAAGGAGTGCTGCTGAAAAAGGGAACGGATGCGGTGATCATCGCTTCGGGGATCATGGTCTGCAATGCACTGGAAGCACAGGCGAAACTGCAGGGAGAAGGAATTTCCGTAAGTGTGATCGATATGCATACATGGAAACCGCTTGATGAAGAACTTGTCCTTCAGGAAGCAGTCCGTACCGGATGCGCCGTGACCGCGGAGAACCACCAGATCGACTGCGGGCTGGGATCGGCTGTCGCAAATCTGCTGATAGGGAAGTACCCGGTGCCGCTGGAGCGAATCGGCAATCATTGCCGCTACGGAAAAGCAGGACCGCAGGATCTGCTGGAAAAAGATTATCAGATGACAGCGGACGATATTATTGCAGCTGTTCATAAGGCTATAGTTAGAAAACAGGGATAAGGAGAAAAAATCATGGAGAAAAAACTGTTTGGCTATCCGGAATTCGATGAGACCGGAGAAGAGATTCTGTCAACATATGACAATGAATACAGGGATATGCTGATGGATGTCCGTGTATATCGGATCAATGAGGGAAATGAACGCGTATTCTGCAGAGAAGGAGAGGAGACAGCGATCCTGCTTCTTTCCGGCAAAATTGAGTATTGCTGGAATGAGCTGAGTGAATGCGCATCACGCAGGGATGTATTTACGGAAGGACCTTATGCGCTCCATGTCTGCACCGGGACGAAGGTGACAGTGAAAGCACTTGAGGATTCCGAGATACTTGTACAGTGCACAAAAAACGAAACAGTATTTGACGCAAAATTATATCGGCCGGATGATGCGCCGTGGGGCTATTCCTGTGTCGGAAAATTCGGGAATGTTGCCAAGCGCAGAGTCAATACGATTTTCGATAAGGAAATCGCGCCATATTCCAACATGGTCCTCGGTGAAGTTCTCAATGACAGAGGAAACTGGTCAGGCTATCTGCCGCATCGTCATCCGCAGCCAGAACTGTATTACTTCAAGTTTGATCGCCCGGAGGGATTCGGAGCGAGTTTTGTCGGCGACAAGGTATTCAAGTCTGTAGACAACAGTTTTTCCGCGATTCCTCCCCAGGAACTCCATCCGCAGTCTGCTGCGCCCGGATTTCAGATGTATACATGCTGGATGATCCGTCATCTTGATGGAAATCCGTGGCTTCAGACGACAAGAAATGAAGATGAGAGATATCTCTGGCTTCATGAGGCGGAGTTCTGATCAGATCATCCGGAAACAAACAGAAACTGCCGCTTTATCAACAATCTGAGATATGTTCCGAAAACGGACATATCTTTTTTTGCGCTTTTTTCACAGCAGGGACAGTTTACAGCATGACAATAGTAATGAACTGCATGATTCCTGAGCATTATACATGCATGGCAAAATGCCAGAGTTTATAATTTTTTCAAAGTTCTTCTTTTTTTAAGAGTGCATGGAATGCGCTTACTGGCTGATGCCTTCGTCCGGATCCGCTACGATCGTATTGTAAAGCTCTTTATACTCCCTTGGTGCGCCGGGGTCCGTAATGATGGAACCGCGGTCGATCTTCCCAAATGTATATGTGCAGATCACATTGAATTTGCTTGAATCGGCAAGAATATAGGCATCCCCTGTATGACTGCAGGCGATCCGCTTGATCTCGCCTTCTTCGGGATCCGGCGTCGTATAGCCTTCTTTAAGGCTGATGCCGTTTGTCCCGAAGAAACCGATCGTAAAGTTCATGTTCTCAATATACTGATACGTATCGCTCCCGATCAGGGCTTCCGTTTTGCTTTTGAGGAAACCGCCCGGGACAAACACTTTATGACCATAGCTGCACAGGACCTTCGCATGGGAAACACAGTTGGTGATATATGTCGCTTTGATGTTTTTCAAATGCGGCAGCATTTCCCCGGTCGTTGTACCGGCATCGATATAGACAACGTCGCTTTCTTTGACAAGGGAAGCCGCGTATTTCGCGATCGCCTTTTTGTTCGCAAGTGAAATGTCACGCAGGAAAAACGATGCCATACAATGTAGCATCGCTTTTGCCATCTCAATACTCAGATGACCTTCTCATTTTGTGCCTCGTTGATCATGTCTTTGAAGGAGTC
>SVDH01000034.1 GCA_015057865.1 Lachnospiraceae bacterium | reverse complement strand
GCCGTTATATCTTACAGTGGCGGCAGCTGCGATAGCAGCGTTGGCAGTGTCCTTGATGATCCGCAGAAGAAAAGAGGGATCGGAAGATTAATAGCGGAAATGCAGTTGCATTAGTTGCATGTTAGTAGGCTTTTGTTATAGTACGGTAACCTGGTTGATGATGTTGGTACCATACCATTTATATTAATTTGATTTTTCCATATAAAATCAGTATTTAGTTCTTTGCTATGTTTGTTGCCCTTCACAACCAGGTTATTTGAAAATTAACGAGCATTTTGATACTCTCCCTTCTTTCCGGGGGCTTTGCCCCCGGATTCTTTTTACTTATGTTCGTGTCAGTTTGGCGTTTGTTTTGATGAAAGGTGGCGATGATGAAAAAAAGACGTGCGATTATTTTTATTATGGCGATGTTTATTGCAGATTTTTTGATTTATCTGCTTGTAATTAATGATTTCTTGTAACCTGTATAATAAAATGATAAGCTTTAACCCAACTTATTAAATGTTTGGAACATAAGTGAGGTTATTTGTGGCATGAAAGGAAAATCTTTTGTTTCATATGAAATGATAGCCAATGCGTTATTTGAAAACTACGAAAGTGTCTATGACATCAATATGGAGACTTCCGCATATAAGACATATTTCCAGAGCGATTCTTATAAAAAACTGAAATTGGCAAAAGAAGGAAATAATTTTTTTAAAGAGCTTCTTGCAGGAGTGAACAGGACCATTGCTGTCGAAGACAGGGGATTTGTTTTGCATATGCTGCAAAGAGATGTATTGCTTACCGGTGTCCGGAAAGAGAAATACTATACCATCGTTTACCGGATCCAAAAGGACGGGAGATTAATCTATCATCAGCTTCGCGCGACGCTTCAGCCCGCAGAGGATGGCATACATATCCTTATGGGCATTCGGGATATTGACGATCTGGTGCGTGAACAGATTGCGCAAAGGGATAAAATTGAAGCGATGCGGGAGAAGGAAAAAAATCATCTGGAAGCAATTTTGGGAAGTGCATCGGCCTATATGGAAGCAAATCTCTCAGAAAACCGTGTACTTGAAAATGTGATGGGGCAAAAGGACGGAAAGTATATATACGAAAAAAGCATTCCTTCTCTAAAAGAGATTTCGGAATATGATGCTATACAAAACTGGATCGCAGACAATCTGATAATTGAAGGGGCGGAAAAGTACAGGGAAGTTAGCAGCAGAAAGCATTTGCTTTCCTGTTTTTTAAAAGGTGACAGGAGAGCATCTTTATCATTCTCTGCCAGAACAATAGAAGGTGATGATCAGCCTGGGAAAGTGGTGTTTTACCTGTATCAGGAAAAACCTACCCAAAACATACATGTTTTTTGTGTATTCTATGATCTGACAGAGGAACAAAAAAAGGAGCAGGAGTTAGAAAACCTGGAACAGGAACTTTTGTTAAGTCGCATCCGCAATTCGACCAGCCAGATGCAGCCGCATTTTTTGTACAATGCGTTGGGATCTATTCAGGAAGTGATTTTGATGGATCCGCAGTATGCCTCGGATTTATTGGGAGATTTTACGGTTCATCTGCGAAGCTGTGTCAGAGCAATGACAACGGACGCGACGATTTCTTTCGACGATGAGTTAAAGAATATCAAGGCTTATGTGAATATTGAAAAAATGCGTCTCGGAAAGAAACTTGATGTGGAGTATAACATACAAACTATGGATTTTAATATCCTTCCGCTTTGTGTACAGCCACTTGTTGAAAATGCGATTCGACATGGTATTTATAAAAAAGGAAAAGCGGGAGGAAAAGTAATAATAGGAACAAGCGAAGATCATTCGTCGGTATATGTCCGAGTGAAGGATAATGGAGTAGGATTTGATGCAAGCCAGTTGTTTCAGGATATGAAACCCGGAAAGAGGGATTCGACAGGACTGAAAAACATTTGTTTTCGACTCGAGAAAGTCATGGGTGCATCTGTAGACGTATTTAGTGAAATCGGAGCAGGAACGATTGTTACGATTAGTCTGCCAAAGGAGGGGAACCATGCGAGCAATTATAGTGGATGACGAACCCCTGATGATCAGGAAGTTCGTTCGGTTGACAGAAGATATTACAGATCTTGAGGTGGTCGGACGATTTGAAGATGCAATGGAAGCACTTGATTATGTAAAAAATAATCCTGTGGAAGCGGTGTTTTTAGATGTGGAGATGCCAGAGATCAGTGGAATTGAACTTGCGCGGAGAATGCGGAGAATACAGAATAGTATAATTATAGTCTTTGTGACCGCATTTGATGAATATATCAGAGACTCAAATGAAATAGGAGGAGACTACTACGTCATCAAACCGTATACAAAAGAGATTCTGGAAATCATGATGAAAAAGCTGCGTCTTCTCGTAAAGCGCCAAAACAAGGAAATCTATATTCAGATGTTCGGACGTTTTCTGGTCAAGAAAAACGGAGAGCCGGTTGCGCTTTCCGGAAAAGCAAAGGAGATTCTGGCGCTTGTTGCAACCAGGAGGGGGAAGGAGATCAGTAATGAAGAAATATACTATACTTTATGGGAAGGCAGACCATATAGTAATGCAAATATGAGTGTTTACTACAATGCATTGAGGAGGCTGAAAAATGCGCTGAAGAAAGCAGGAATAGAGGATTTGCTTGTGTCAACAGTGCGGGGGCAGACCGTAAATACAGAATTGTTTGATTGTGACTACTATGCCTGGAAAGATAAAGATGCTTCTTCTCAGAAGTTGTTTGAGGGAGAGTTCCTGACTGAATATTCTTGGGGAGAGTATATTTTGGCAAATGTGGTTAATGGAAAGTGGGAAGATTTCTGAAAGGGTACCGCGTGCTATTGCTGAAATGTTAAGCTGTTTGTAACATTTCCGTAATAGCACACGGTACTCTTTTCCTTTCCAATGATTTCTGATATAATTGAAACGCTATAGTGAGATATTTGCAAAGGAGAGCATATACATGAAAACAACACTGGTGATCATGGCAGCGGGCATCGGTTCCCGCTATGGAAAAGGAATCAAGCAGCTCGATCCGGTCGGACCGAATGGTGAGATCATTATGGATTACTCGATCCATGATGCGATCGAGGCTGGTTTTAACAAAGTCGTATTTATCATTCGCAAGAGCCTGGAAGAGGATTTTAAGGCTGTAATCGGTGATCGTATTGCGAAGATCTGTGAGCCGCTGGGCGTTGAGATCGGATATGCGTTCCAGGAGCTTGATGAAGTGCCGGAAGGTATTACTGTACCGAAAGATCGTACAAAACCGTGGGGCACGGGTCAGGCGGTTCTTTCCTGCAAGGGGATCGTAAAGGAGCCGTTTGCAGTCATCAATGCAGATGATTATTACGGAAAGAGTGCGTTTGTAAAGATCCATGATTATCTTGTGAACTATACACCGGAGAAACCGGGCGATTTCTGTATGGCAGGATTTATCCTGAAAAACACCTTGAGCGAAAACGGTGGAGTAACTCGTGGCGTATGCAACGTGGATGAGAATGATTTCCTGACAGGTGTGGATGAGACAAAAGATATCAAGGCAACGGCTGATGGTGCGACCTGCGAACATGGCCCGATCGATCTGAATCGCCATGTGTCGATGAATCTCTGGGGGCTGACACCGGAGCTTTTAGATAAGCTTGAAGATGGCTTTAAAGAGTTCTTTGCAGCACAGAATGAAGAATCCGTGCTGAAAGAGGAGTACCTTCTGCCGATGTTTATCGATGAGTTGATCAAAAAAGGCGAGGCAACGGTTAAGGTGCTTGAGACGACAGACCGCTGGTTTGGCGTAACCTATCATGAGGATCATCCGTTTGTGGTTGATTCATTCCGCAGACTGATGGAAGAAGGAGTATATCAGGCAGATCTTTACAGTGATCTGTAAAAACAATGGTTTATTCAGAGCGTATTGCAAAATGGGATAATGCGAAGCTGATCCTGATCTTTCTGGTGGTGCTTGGCCATTTTCTGGAGACGTTTCTGGAACAGTACCCGGTGTGCGAGAGTGTATATGGTATCATATACCTGTTTCACATGCCGGCGTTTCTGTTTATTTCGGGAATGTTCAGTAAAAAAACGATCAATGCAGAGAAGCTTGACTGGGCAAAGATCACACCATATCTGGTTTTATTTGTAATCCTGGATTTTGGACGATTCATCGTGCGCTATCATTGGGATCCGACGCTGACGTTTCGTGTATTTCGGATCACAGGAGTCTCGTGGTATCTGTTTGCGTTGTTTGTGATGATCGTTGTGACGCATCTTTTGCGAAAGATCGATCCGAAATATGTTTTCTGTATCGCAATCGGCATTTCCCTGATCATCGGGTATTCGAAAGGGATCGGATACTGGTTTGCGCTCTACCGGATCGTGACAATGTTCCCGTTCTTTTATCTGGGATATCTCTGGGACAGGAAAAAAGTGGAGTGGGCGCTTGGACGGTCCTGGATCAGGATATTGGCAGTTGCGGTGCTGATCCTGCATCTGTTCGGCTGCCTGTATCATCCGGTGAAAGTCTATTTCTGGGAGCCGCTGCTGACGGCCGGAACGAATTATTACAGCATTGATTTTGATGCAGTGCCTTACCCTTGGCTGCAGGAGGCGCTTCCATATGAATCATCGTCGGGTACGGTGTCAGACAGTGTGCTTGAAGAGGCATTTGCCGATGCTGGATGGCAGGCAGAGCTTTTTGATGAGCAAGCGGATGTCGAACGTTCCGATGCAGCAATACAGAATGGATTCGATGAGATTCCTGCTCCGGCAGGGGATCTTTCACATGCCATCGCACAGGCAGAGCTCGACGAAGCCGCATCAGAGGAACCGGTGGTCTATACGGTTCCGCCGGTGACGGGGCTTTTGCGGCTGGGTTATTACGGGATGGCATTTCTGGTACTGTTTGCGGTTCTGAGCCTGGTTCCAAAACGCCGGATCCCGGTGTTATCGAAGATGGGAACCCGGACGCTTTCCGTGTATTTCTGGCATTTGATGATCGTTGAGATCCTGGTGCATCAGAAATGGTTGTTGGAAATCGTTGGAAAAGGCGGTATACAGACAATTGTGCTGATGCTGGTGCTTTCAGCAATTGTGACAGGATTACTGGCGACGAAGCCGTGTATGGCGCCGTTAAACTGGATCATGAAACCGAAGAAAAGAACGATATCAGAAACACATGAGGTATAAACCGTGATTGAATTAGATCAGTTTCAGACAACATTAAACAGCTATAGAGAGCCGCTTCAGGAAGTGCGCGCGTCGCTGGATCTGGAGAATAAGGAGCATCGCATCAGCGAGATCGAGCGTGAGATGGAAGCACCGGATTTCTGGAATAACCCGGACCGTGCAAAGGCACTGACGCAGGAGCTGAAGAGCAAAAAGGATGATCTGGCGGACTATCAGAATCTGACTTCGATGATGGAAGATATCGAAGTGATGATCGAGATGGGGCGCGAGGAGAATGATCCGGATACGGTTCCTGAGATTGAGGAGATGCTCAAAGAGTTTCAGGATCTGTTTGATGCGACCCGTACGAAGACGCTGCTTTCGGGCGAGTATGATAAGGATAATGCGATCGTAACATTGCACTCGGGCGCGGGTGGCACGGAGGCATGTGACTGGGTGAGCATGCTGTATCGGATGTATACACGCTGGGCAGAGAAAAAAGGGTATTCCTTGGAAGTGCTGGATTACCTGGACGGTGATGAGGCCGGCATTAAGTCGGTGACATTTGAGGTAAACGGTGAAAATGCTTACGGCTATCTGAAGTCAGAAAAAGGTGTGCATCGTCTGGTGCGGATCTCACCGTTTAATGCAGCAGGCAAACGCCAGACTTCATTTGCTTCCTGTGATGTCATGCCGGATCTGGAAGAGGATCTGGATGTAGAAGTCAAGGACGATGAGATCCGTGTCGATACTTATCGTTCCAGCGGCGCCGGCGGTCAGCACATCAATAAAACATCTTCCGCGATCCGCATCACACATCTGCCGACGGGCATCGTGGTGCAGTGTCAGAATGAGCGCTCGCAGCATATGAATAAGGATAAGGCGATGCAGATGTTAAAGGCACGCCTGTATATCTTAAAGCAGGAGGAGCAGGCAGCAAAAGCGGCAGGCATCCGCGGTGAGGTGACAGACATCGGCTGGGGCAACCAGATCCGTTCGTATGTCATGCAGCCGTATACGCTTGTCAAGGACACACGAACCGGCGAAGAGAGCGGAAATGTGGATGCGGTGATGGACGGTGATATCGACCGGTTCATGAACGCGTATCTGAAGTGGCAGGCGCTGCAAGGATAAAAACGGACAGACGCGTCGCAGGTATAAATATAGTTTCACAACAATTGGTTGTGCATAATATGTATATTAATTCGGTATGAAAACTTGCGTATACTTTTATGCTGTGGTAAGATAAAGTCCGCATCATATATTGGATGTTTTTTCGGAAATATTGTATTATTATGCAGGATTTGAATCGGAATCCTGCAAATTATAAAGAAAAGGAGCAAATCTTATGGCGAAGATTGCGGTATTGGGATATGGTACGATCGGATCCGGTGTGGCAGAAGTGCTGCGCGTGAATCATGATCTGATTGCGGAGAAAGCCGGAGAAGAGATCGAGATCAAGTATATCCTGGATTTAAGAGATTTCCCCGGGGATCCGCTTGAGGATAAGGTTGTTCACGATTTTGATGTGATCGCAAATGATCCTGAAGTGTCTGTTGTTGTCGAGGCAATGGGCGGCGTGGAGCCGGCGTTTACATTTGCGAAGCAGGCGCTGCTTGCGGGGAAACATTTCGCGACATCGAACAAAGCGTTGATCGCGGCACGCGGTGCAGACCTGTTTGAGATCGCAAATGAAAAAGGCCTGAATGTGATGTTTGAGGCAAGCGTTGGCGGTGGTATTCCGATCATCCGTCCGATCTTCTCAAGTCTGACGGCCGATGACATTCTGGAGATCAGCGGTATCTTAAACGGTACGACCAACTATATGATGACAAAGATGGCAGAGGAAGGTTCTGATTTTGATGATGTCTTAAAAGACGCGCAGCAGAAAGGTTATGCTGAGGCAGATCCGACTGCTGACATTGAGGGTCATGACGCATGCCGTAAGATTGCGATCCTGACATCCCTGGTTTGCGGAAAGCAGGTTGATTTTGAAGAGATCCATACAGAGGGTATCACGCATATTTCTGCAACAGATATCCAGTATGCGAAGGCAATGGGCCGCGCGATCAAACTGCTCGCGATGAGCAGAAAGGCAGAGCATGGATATGCAGCGATGGTTGCGCCATTCATGTTGAAATCGTCACATCCGCTCTTCAGTGTAAAGGATGTGTTCAATGCCGTCTTTGTAAATGGCAATGTTCTGGGCGAAGCGATGTTTTACGGCGCGGGCGCAGGCAAGCTTCCGACTGCAAGTGCGGTGGTAGCTGATGTGGTTGACATTGTCCGTCACAAAGGCGCAGGCAATCAGATGGGCTGGAGCAAGGAAAAGGCTGTCTTGGCAGATGAGAAGGAATTGTCCTTTGCATATTTTGTCAGAACAACAGTGGATCAGGCTGCAGTAGAGAAAGTCTTCGGTGAAGTGGAATATGTTTCCGCAGGGATCGAGGGCGAGATCGCGTTTGTGACACCGGTGATGGACGGTGCGGCATTTGCAGCAGCTTTGGATCAGCTGGATGGTGTTCTTCAGTGCATCCGGATGGATTAATACTTTGATAGGGAGATGGCATTATGCTGGTAGTAAAAAAGTTCGGCGGCAGTTCTGTCGCGGATAAAGAGCGTATCTTCAATGTGGCAAATATTGTCACGGAGGAGTACAGAAAAGGAAATGATGTAGTTGTTGTTCTTTCCGCTATGGGAAAGACGACAAATAACCTGATCGCGATGGCCGAGGATATCAATCCGAAAGCGCCAAAGCGTGAGATGGATATGCTGCTTGCGACAGGAGAGCAGGTGTCGGTGGCACTTCTTGCAATGGCACTGCATTCGATGGGGATTCCGTCGATCTCGCTGAATGCGTTCCAGGTCGCAATGCATACAACATCCACTTACAGCAACGCAAAGTTTAAGAGGATTGATTCCGAACGGATCATGAATGAGCTGGATCAGAGAAAGATCGTGATCGTGACCGGTTTCCAGGGTATCAATAAAAACGATGACCTGACGACACTTGGCCGCGGCGGTTCAGATACAACGGCTGTTGCGCTGGCAGCAGCGCTGCATGCAGATGAATGTGAGATCTATACGGATGTGGAAGGCGTTTATACAGCTGACCCGCGTGTGGTTCCGGATTCGAGAAAGTTAAAAGAGATCACTTACGATGAGATGCTCGAGCTCGCAACCCTGGGTGCAAAGGTTTTGCATAACCGTTCGGTAGAGCTGGCGAAAAAGTTTGGTGTACAGTTAGTAGTCCGTTCCAGCCTGGTAGAGGCAGAAGGAACGGTGGTTTTGGAGGAAGCAAAAATGGAAAGTATGCTGGTAAGCGGTGTAGCGGTTGATAAGAATGCGGCAAGAATCGCAATCGTAGGTGTTAAGGATGAGCCGGGTGTGGCATTTAAGATCTTTAACATGCTTGCAAAGGCAAACATTAATGTAGACATCATCCTGCAGGGTATCGGTCGTGACGGCACAAAGGACATTTCCTTTACTGTTCCGGAAGACCAGCTTGACGATGCACTTGCAGTCCTGGATGAAAACAAGGGCCGTTTCGATGCGCAGAAGATCGAACATGACGCAGGTGTTGCGAAGCTTTCCATCGTCGGTGCCGGCATGCAGACCCATCCGGGCGTGGCAGCAGGTATGTTCGAAGCACTGTATAATGTCGGCGTGAACATCCGCATGATCGGTACTTCCGAGATCCGTGTAACAATCCTGATTAACGAAGACGACTGTGACAAGGCGATGCGCGCAGTGCATGCGAAGTTCTTCTCATAAAGTCGATTTGAACGATGCATGTGAAGGTCTTCACATAGGAAGCCAGGCAGTACGTATAAAAATGTAAAATATCACGCTGGCGTGATAAAAAATAAAAAAGTAAACGGGTATGCGATGGGATGAAAAACTACGCATACCCGTTAATTGTTAACACCAAAGTTCGCAAAGCCGTCGATTTATAACATGGTTTCTTCCTGACCGTCCTCCAGAATACTCCGATACTCCATGTGCTCTTCTTTGACTTTGAGATAGAAGACAACCGAGCTTTGCAGATAATACTGCTCGATCCAGAGAAGACCGATTCCAAAGCTTAAAATACCGATGAAGAACAGTCCGATGAAGGAAAGGTAAAGCACAAAAAGCGTGCCTTTTCTTTTTTTCATGTACTTCCAGCTCTGCTTCATGGCCGGAATGACTTTCGTGTCATACGGATCATCAAGCAGAATATAGGTGGTCAGCGCGAAACCAAGCATTATGATAATGACAAGGATAACGCCGATAATAAGGAGTGCAATCCCTGCAATTAGAAGAGGTATTGACGTTAAGGCTGCACCGATGCCGAGGCAGACCGATCCCGGAATGGAGCAGGCAACACTGATCAGGACGATCAGCAGACCGAATCCCATGAATTTGTCCGGATGGTTCTTAAACGGATAAACAAAATCTTTCATGGATGGTTCCTGCCGTCTGGCAATGTTTAAATGGATCTTGCATAAGCCTGCACTGAACAGGATGGCGATCAGTAACACGATGATCTCGCCGACGAGTCCGATCATCATATGTGTGATGTTCAGATCCGTTGCGCCGCCTTGCATCATTCTTTGAAACGGAGAACTGATCAGGGAAACGACGACGATCATGAGCAGGTAAACGGCGATTGGAAGAGGGTATTTCCCAAGAAGGTTTTCGCGGGAAAGCCCCTTGATCTCTATGATTTTCTGTCTCATATTATTGCCCTCCGAAGTTTTCCATGATCTGACTCATGTCGAGTGTGCCCGTAGTGCCGTTTTCATAGCTTAAAACCTGCTGCTGGATGAGGTTGATATAGTTCTCGAAGCTGCCAAACTGTGAGATGATAGTAAAAAGTCCGATTGCAAACAACCCGACACCAAGTATGATCGCGGCGGTGCCAAGCGGAATGGCAAAGGATGCCGGCCGGGCACAGCGTCTGTTGGCTCCGCGCGAGAGCAGTGCGAAGATAATAGCCAGTGAACCAAAGCAGATTGGTGTGATGAGCAGGAAAAAGGTAACGAGCCCCAGAATGACAAATGTGATGGATGCCATGGCAAACTGCTGTGACGGGGTACGTGGTGCGCCCTGCTGCATCGGATTCCAGTTGCTGTTATTTGGATCCTGGTTGAAACGATTGTTTTGATCGTTGTTTTGATATGGATCGTATGGCATAGAAGCCTCCTTATAAGATAGTCTGTTTTATAAACCATTATCGGCTATCATATCATGCAGGTGAAAAAAACTCAATATTGTGTTATACTAGCACGGATACGATGCAGGAGAAAGGGTATGATATGATAGATTCAAATGGGATTGCCCAAACGTTTTATGAAATAGAAACCAACTCCCCGGAGGAAACGTTCGCATTTGCAAAGCAGATGGCAGAAAAGGCAGAACCGGGCGATGTGATCACGCTTGACGGTGATCTTGGCGTCGGCAAGACTGTTTTTGCACAGGGGATCGCAGAAGGCCTTGGTATCACAGGGGCGGTAAACAGCCCGACGTTTACAATCCTTCAGATATATGAAGAAGGACGTCTGCCGCTTTATCATTTTGACGTTTATCGGATCGCCGATCCTGAGGAGATGGATGAGATC
Organism: Lachnospiraceae bacterium; assembly: GCA_015057865.1. Taxonomy (GTDB): domain Bacteria; phylum Bacillota; class Clostridia; order Lachnospirales; family Lachnospiraceae; genus SY8519. The sequence goes on along the minus strand of SVDH01000034.1, from coordinate 5,345 downwards.
GGATATGAGGATTGTTTTTACGGAAACGGCGTAACGCTCATCGAGTGGGCGCAGCTGATTCCGGAGATCCTTCCGTCATCGTATCGGTCTGTAAAGATTGAAAAAGACCTGGAAAAAGGATTCGACTATCGAAAAATCATTGTCAAGGAAATAGGAGGAGAGTAATCGTGCGGATTCTGGCGTTAGACAGTTCGGGGCTGGTTGCAAGCGTTGCGATCATGCAGGACGATACGCTTTTGGGCGAATATACGACCAATCATAAAAAAACACATTCGCAGACGCTTTTGCCGATGTTAGCGCAGCTGATGGAGGAACTGCAGCTGGAGATGAGCGATATTGACGCGATCGCGGTTGCGGGCGGACCGGGCTCTTTTACAGGACTTCGAATCGGATCTGCGACGGCAAAGGGCCTTGGCCTGGCTGCTGATCTGCCGTTGATCCATGTGCCGACTTTGGAAGGCCTTGCCTATAATCTCTGGGGGACGGATGCATACGTTTGTCCGCTGATGGATGCGCGAAGGAATCAGGTGTACACCGGTGTCTACTATTTTGAAGAGGATGCTGATCAGAAAACCAAAAACGGCGGTATGAAAATGCTGACAAAGATCGACCAGTGCGCAGTCGGGATTGACGAGATCATCTCAAAGCTCAATCAAATCCATGAAAATGAATCAAAAAAAGTAATATTTTTAGGCGATGGCGTTCCTGTTTTTTCTAATTATATAAAGGCAAATTGCCGGATGCCGTTTTCGTTTGCGCCGGCACATCGGAACAGACAGTGCGCGGCATCAGTTGCGGCACTGGGGATGGTTTATGCAAAGGCAGGTAAGATGGAGAGTGCGGATGAACATAAGCCGGATTATCTGCGGCTGTCTCAGGCGGAGCGAGAGCGGCTGGCAGCGGGCAAGTCGATCGAACCGGAGGCAGAGTGATGAGCGAATCGGTTTATGTACGTGCGATGAGAACGGAGGATGTGTCGCAGGTTGCCCTATTGGAAAAGCAGATTTTCAGCCGACCATGGAGCGTGGACAGCTTTGAAAAAGCACTGACATACCCGGAGCAGATTTTGCTGGTGGCAGAAGAAACTGCCGGAAAGAAAAAAGCGATCCACGGCTACAGCATTATATTTACGGCAGCTGATCAGGCGGATGTTTCCAATATTGCTGTTGATCCTGCGTTCCGCGGTCAGAAGATCGGTGACGCACTGATGCGGGAAATGCTAAACAGGGCAAAAGAAAAGGGCGTCAGGGAAGTATTTCTGGAAGTGCGGGAGTCGAATGCACCGGCAATCGGTTTATATCAAAAATACGGTTTTTCACAGATTGGTGTCAGAAAGGCCTATTATGAGGAACCGAGAGAAGATGCGCTTTTGATGAAAATGGAATTTTAAAAGATCAGGCTTTTGGCAGGGAGATATTATGCTGGATGTTTGTTTGCTGGGAACAGCAGGAATGATGCCGCTTCCGTATCGGAAGCTGACATCACTGATGACAAGATATAATGGAAGCAATCTTTTGATTGACTGTGGGGAAGGGACACAGATCGCGATCAAGGAAAAAGGATGGAGTTTTCATCCGATCGATGTGATCTGTTTTACCCATTTTCACGCAGATCATATCAGCGGACTGCCGGGACTTTTGCTGACACTCGGCAACGCAGAACGGGAAAAACCGATTCTGATGATCGGACCAAGAGGCCTGGAACATGTCGTAAAATGCCTTCGCGTGATCGCACCGGAGCTGCCGTTTGAGATTCTGTTTCATGAGCTGAAAGATCCTGAAGAAACGATTGAGACAAACGGATATCGCATTATGGCGTTTCGGGTTAATCATAACGTCCCCTGTTACGGGTATACGCTTGAAATTGACCGGGTTGGACGGTTTGATGTGGAGCGCGCAAAGGAACAGGAGATACCGCAGCGTTTCTGGAACCGCCTGCAGCATGGCGAGACGATCGAAGAAGATGGTCGTGTAATGACGCCTGATATGGTGCTCGGACCAGACCGGAAGGGGATCAAAGTAACGTATTGCACAGATTCCCGTCCGGCACAGCGGATCGAAGACAATGCGAGGGGGTCCGATCTTTTTATCTGCGAAGGAATGTATGCGGAAAAGGAAAAGCTTGCAAAGGCGAAGCAGTATAAACATATGACGTTTTATGAAGCGGCACGCCTGGCGAAGAAGGCAGATGTGAAGGAACTGTGGCTGACGCATTTCAGCCCTTCACTGGTTCGGCCGGAACAGTACATGGATGAGGTGCGTTCAATTTTTTCGGCGGCTTCTTTGGGATATGACGGGCGTACTGCTGAGATCGGGTTTGAAGAAGATGAATAAACTAGTAAAAGACAATACTAATAAGGAAATAAAGATTCTCGCGATTGAGTCATCCTGCGATGAAACTGCGGCAGCGGTGGTGGTGAATGGAAGGGATGTTCGTTCGAACGTGATTTCCTCTCAGGTGCCGCTGCATACACTTTATGGCGGTGTGGTTCCGGAGATCGCATCGAGAAAACATATTGAAAAGATCAACCCGGTCATCAAGCAGGCACTTTCGGATGCAAAGATGACGTTTGATGATATCGATGCGATTGCGGTCACTTATGGGCCGGGACTGGTAGGCGCACTGCTCGTTGGCGTGGCAGAAGCGAAGGCGATCAGTTTTGCAAGGAAACTGCCTTTGATCGGCGTGCATCATATCGAAGGCCATATCAGTGCCAATTATATTGAAAACAAAGAGCTGGAACCGCCGTTTTTGTGTCTGGTGGTTTCGGGCGGTCATACGCATCTTGTGCATGTGGCCGATTACGGGAAGTATGAGATCCTTGGCCGTACAAGAGACGATGCGGCGGGAGAAGCATTTGATAAGGTGGCGCGTTCGATCGGACTCGGATATCCGGGCGGGCCGAAGATTGAAAAAGCAGCCAGAGAGGGCGACGCGGACGCAATCGATTTTCCGCGGGCGAAGGTACATGATAATCCATACGATTTCAGTTTCAGTGGTGTAAAATCCGCCGTGCTCAATTATCTGAATTCCTGTAGGATGAAGAACACAGAGATCGTTTCGGAAGATGTAGCGGCATCGTTCCAGAAAGCAGTGTGCGATGTGCTGATCGAGCATGCAATCTCCGGCGCAAAACAATTTGGCGCAAAACGCCTGGCAATTGCCGGCGGCGTGGCTTCGAATTCCTGTCTGCGTGAGGGCATGAGAGAAGCATGTGCAAAAGAAGGGATTTCATTTTATCATCCTTCGCCGATCCTTTGTACAGACAATGCGGCGATGATCGGTGCAGCAGCATATTATGAGTATATTGCAGGCGTGCGAAGCGGATGGGATTTAAATGCTGTACCAAACTTGAAACTTGGTGAACGATGATTTAAGATATTGGATAAACCTACTATTTTGATAAGGAGGAGATAGAGAGTGAAAAAAACACTGAAAAAAGCAATTGCATTAGGCGCAGTGTTTGCAATGGGACTGGCATGTCTGACAGCGTGTGGGTCAAACACATCTCAAAGTAACGAGACGGCCGCATCGGCCTCGGCAGAAGCGGAAGGGACAGGACTTTCCGCACAGGTTACCGATAACTTACATTCATCCATTCAGCATGTTCAGGATTCTCCGGACTGGGTGAAAAACCTGCCGGAGGCACAAGAGGCAGAGCAGCTTTTTGTCGTAGCCGGGATGGGGATGGATAAAACGACGGCAAGTATTTCGATGCATGAAAAAGACGAAAATGGAAACTGGCAGCAGATTCTTTCTACACCGGGATATGTTGGCTTGAATGGATTGTGTCTGGATGCTGATCATGCAGAGGGTTGCGCACAGACGCCTGTCGGCGTATATCATTTCAATAAGGCATTCGGTATCGCACCGGATCCGGGGTGCGCGTTGGATTATACACAGGTTGATGACGATATTTACTGGTCAGGTGATCAGAACGAAGGCATGCACTACAATGAAATGGTAAACATCAACGATTATCCGGATCTCGATATGGAAAACAGTGAGCATATTGTAGACTATGAATATCAGTATCAGTATTGCCTCAATATCAGCTTTAATGAAGATGGAACACCGGGCAGAGGCTCCGCAATCTTCCTGCATTGCATTGGACCGCTGAAACCGTATACCGGCGGATGCGTTGCAGTTCCGGAAAACATCATGAAGCAGATCATGCAGAATGTAGACGAGGATTGTGTCGTTGTGATCGACACCCTGGATAACATGGGCGGAAGCTTTTAAAATGTCATGAAAGGGAAATGGTTATTATGAAAGTGAACAAGCCACTTGCAACGCTGATGGCTGGCGCGTTACTGATATCGGCAGCTTTGACCGGATGTGGAAACGCACAGGATACGTCAGATGACACACAGGCTGTATCGACAACAACAGAGAATGAGGCTGTTTCTTCCAACGATACAGAATCTCAGGAAGTCGTAGAAACTGTTTCCGAAGATGGCGTGATCCTTTCAAATGATTCGTCTGACTTTGTGCTTTTAAGTGAAGTGGTGCCGGATGCGATTTTGGAGATCCGTTATTATTCGACTTATAATTTTGTGGGTGACCGCATTGACGGATATGAAGAGCCGGTTGCGCTTCTGACAGAAGAAGCAGCAGAGGCGTTGAAGGAAGTCAGTGATGATCTGGAAGAGGACGGCTATCGTCTGAAGATCTATGACGCTTACAGACCTCAGGAAGCGGTGACAAATTTTGAAGAATGGGCAAAAGATCTGGATGATACGAGGATGAAAGCGTATTTCTATCCGGAACTGGACAAATCGGTTCTTTTTGAACAGGGTTATATCGCATCCCATTCCGGTCACAGTCGGGGCAGCACGGTCGACCTGACATTGTTTGATATGGAAACAGAAAAAGAAGTGGATATGGGCGGAACATTTGATTACTTTGGAGAATTGTCGCATCCCGATTATACACAGATCTCAGAAGAGCAGTATGAAAACAGAATGATCTTACGTGACGCAATGGTAGAACACGGGTTCAAACCATTGGAAGAAGAGTGGTGGCATTTCACTCTTGAAAACGAGCCTTATCCGGAGACATATTTCACTTTCGCGGTGAACAGCGAATCGGTAGATTAAGGGGCGAAAAAGATAATAACATTTGCTGAAAAACAACCGTTGACATGAGTCGGCGTAGGCGTTATAATTAACTTCGACGCTGACTCAGGAAAGCGGTTATCCGGCGAGGAATCTCGTCGGTGATTCTGTGTAAAAGAGGTTTTCTGCCAAGTTTTGGACACAGGAATTTAATAAGGAGAGGTATCGAAGTGGTCATAACGAGGCGGTCTTGAAAACCGTTTGTCCGAAAGGGCGCGTGGGTTCGAA
>SVDH01000013.1 GCA_015057865.1 Lachnospiraceae bacterium | reverse complement strand
ATTTCATGAATCCGGAGGATGAGATCTACAGACGCATCATCATGGCCGGAAAAGGCTTTAAGGATGCGGATGATCAGGCACCGCTTTATCTCAGGACAACAGAAGAGATGCTGGAGGAGTTCGCGTACCTCGGTGATGATCTGGCCAGAGAAGTCGTGATCACCAACCCGAACAGGATCGCGGATATGTGTGAACGCATTTCTCCGGTCCGCCCGGACAAGTGTCCGCCGGTGATCGCGGATTCCGATAAAACACTCCGCGAGATCTGCTATCAGAAGGCGCATGAGATCTATGGCGAAAACCTGCCGGAGATCGTAACAGAACGTCTGGAGAGAGAGCTCAACTCGATCATTTCAAACGGATTTGCCGTAATGTATATCATTGCGCAGAAGCTTGTCTGGAAATCGAATGCAGACGGATATCTGGTCGGTTCACGTGGATCGGTCGGTTCTTCCTTTGTGGCGACCATGGCGGGAATCACGGAGGTAAATCCTTTGTCGCCGCATTATCTGTGCCCGGAGTGTCATTATGTCGATTTTGACTCTGATCTTGTCAAAAGCTATGCGGGCAAGGCGGGATGCGACATGCCGGATCAGACCTGCCCTGTGTGCGGGCATGCACTGGATAAGCTGGGCTTTGATATTCCGTTTGAAACATTCCTTGGGTTTAAGGGAAATAAGGAGCCGGATATTGACTTGAATTTCTCCGGCGAATACCAGCCGACTGCGCATAAATATACCGAGGTGATCTTCGGAAAAGGACAGACCTTCCGTGCCGGAACCATCGGTACGCTGGCCCAGAAGACAGCGCGCGGCTTTGTGTTAAAATACTATGAAGAGCACAATGAAGTGAAACGCAACTGTGAAGTGGACAGGATCGCGGCAGGATGTGTCGGCGTGCACCGGACGACTGGACAGCATCCGGGCGGTATCATCGTGCTGCCGTTAGGAGAAGAGATCAATTCCTTCACGCCCGTACAGCATCCGGCAAACGATACTGAGACCGATATCATCACCACACATTTTGATTATCACTCGATCGAGCACAATCTGTTAAAGCTTGATATTCTCGGACACGACGATCCGAGTATGATCCGCATGCTGCAGGACCTGACCGGCATCGATCCCTTAAAGATCCCGTTGGATGACAAAAAGGTCATGACCCTGTTTCAGAATACAGATGCGCTGGGGATCAAACCGGAGGACATCATGGGCTGTAAGCTTGGCGCGCTCGGCATACCGGAGTTTGGAACCGATTTTGCCATGCAGATGCTGATCGATACCAATCCGCAGGCATTTTCTGATCTGGTTCGGATCGCAGGGCTTTCACACGGAACAGATGTATGGCTGGGAAATGCAAAAGATCTGATCTTAAACGGGACAGCGACGATCTCGACCGCGATCTGTACCCGTGACGATATCATGATCTATCTGATCTCCATGGGGATGGATAAGGAGCTTTCCTTTGAGATCATGGAGAAGGTCAGAAAAGGAAAAGGTCTGCGGCCGGAGTGGGAAGAGGAAATGTCGGCCCACAATGTGCCTGACTGGTATCTGGAATCCTGCAACAAGATCAAATACATGTTCCCGAAGGCACATGCCGTCGCATATGTTATGATGGCATGGCGCATCGCTTACTGTAAGGTTTATTATCCGCTGGAATACTATGCAGCATTTTTCTCGATCCGCGCAACGGCATTTGATTATGGTATGATGTGCCGCAGCAAAGAAGAGGTCGAAGAAAAGATCCGCGAGATCGAGGCTGAGATCCAGGAATTGAAACGAAGCCACAGGGAACCGCAGGCAAAGCTGACTGATACCTATCGTGACATCCGGATCGTACAGGAGATGCTTGCAAGGGGATTTGAGTTCTGGCCGATCGATATTTACCGGGCTAAGAGCCGTCGTTTCCAGGTGATCGATGGAAAACTGATGCCTGCGCTTAACACGATCGACGGTATGGGCGACAAGGCGGCGGACTCCGTAGAAGCAGCAGCGGCGAACGGGAAGTTCCTTTCGCTGGATGATTTCCGGGAACGTACGCATGTCAGCAAGACCGTGACAGACCAGATGCAGGCATTGGGACTTTTGGAATCGCTGCCGGAGAGCAATCAGCTGTCGCTGTTTGACTTTTAAACATACAGAAATAGAAGGATTTTGACATGAATAACACAATGAATGACAACACAAGTGCAAAATGGATCGATCTGCATCTGCATACCACAGCGTCCGACGGTACGTTTACGCCGGATGAAGTGGTAAAGGAAGCAGCAGAGCTTGGGCTTAGAGCGATCGCGATCACAGACCATGATACCGTAGACGGCATAGAAGAGGCGCTCGCAGCAGGCGAAAAGTATGGCCTCTCGGTTGTTCCCGGGATCGAACTTTCTACTGAATACGAAGGTGTGGAAATCCACATTGTCGGTCTGTTCATTGATCATACATCACAGGAACTGAACGCACAGGCAAAATCATTCCGCGAGCAGCGGGACGGACGGAATCTGAAAATGATCGAGCGCCTGCAGAAGTATGGCTTCAGGATCACAGAAGAAGAGCTGTATCACCGTTTCCCTGACAGCGTGGTAGCGCGTCCGCATATGGCAAGATTTCTGCATGAGACGGGCCAGGCCAAAAGTGTCAAAGACGTGTTTGACAAATACATCGGTGATGACTGCCCCTGCTATGTGCATCGTGAGATGATCACGCCGATGCAGGCAGTAAAGATCATCCATGCGGCGGGTGGGACAGCGATCCTGGCGCATCCGTGCCTTTACCGGAAACTAAATTGTGATACCTTCACGGCGATGATGAATGACCTAAAGGAAAGCGGTCTTGACGGGATCGAAGTACGCTATTCGAGAAACACCGTAAAAGAGGACAGGCACTATCAGGAGGTCGCTGATCAATACGGCCTGCTGTATTCCGGCGGATCAGATTTTCACGGGACGAACAAGCCGGAGATTAAGATCGGCAGCGGAACAGGGAATCTGTTTGTGCCGGCGGAATATCTGGAGCGGATCATCGAATACAGAAAAAACAAATAATGTCTTGACGTCTTTCAAAAGGCATGCTATGATAGTCGCGTTGTAAATACAAGCAGAGTATCCACTCTCACCCTGGCACAAACGCGTGACCTGTGGTTAATATCGACACAAGAATGAGCATAAGAGTTGTCAGTTTATGCTTTTGTGGATGAAGGTGGATAGTTATGCTATCCGCTTTTTTGATGTATACGGGAGGTACAGTACCATTAGCAGTTTAATGATTAATGAACAGATCCGGGACAGAGAAGTACGGGTCATCGATGCGGACGGAAATCAACTTGGAATCATGTCTTCGCAGGAAGCGATGAAGCTTGCACAGGAAGCTGATCTGGATCTTGTTAAGATCGCGCCGGGCGCGAAGCCGCCGGTGTGCAAGATCATTGATTACGGCAAATACCGCTATGAGCAGAGCCGTAAGGAGAAACAGGCGAAGAAGAATCAGAAGATGATTGAGATCAAGGAGATTCGTATGTCGCCGAACATCGACACCAACGATCTGAATACAAAGATCAATGCTGCGAAAAAGTTCCTTTCCAAAGGGAACAAGGTTAAAGTAACACTTCGCTTCCGCGGCCGGGAGATGGCACATGTGAACAACAGCCGTCATATCCTGGATGAATTTGCCGAAGCACTTTCCGAATTTGCGGTCATCGAAAAGCAGCCAAAGCTTGAAGGCCGTAATATGAGCATGATGTTAAGCGAGAAAAAGTAGAAGTAGCAGGAGGGAAAAGACTATGCCGAAAATGAAAACAAACAGATCAGCAGCAAAGCGTTTCCACAAAACAGGAACCGGCAAGCTGAAAAGAAACAAAGCTTACAAGAGCCATATTTTAACGAAGAAGTCTACAAAGAGAAAAAGAAATCTTCGCAAGCCGACCATGACGGACGCATCAAACGAGAAGAACATGAAGAAGATTTTACCTTATCTGTAAGGTAGGCGGATACAGACAGAAATCCGTATGAAGTAGAAATCGGGAGGATAATAATATGGCAAGAATCAAAGGCGGTCAGAACGCCAAAAAAAGACATAACCGTACACTGAAACTCGCAAAGGGCTATCGCGGCGCCCGTTCAAAGCAGTATCGTATCGCTAAGCAGTCCGTTATGCGTGCACTGGCTTCATCCTATGCAGGACGTAAGCAGAAGAAACGCCAGTTCCGTCAGCTGTGGATCGCAAGAATCAATGCGGCATCCAGATTAAACGGACTTTCCTACAGCAAGTTCATGCACGGCTTAAAGCTGGCTGAGGTTGAGATCAACCGCAAGATGTTAGCTGAAATGGCAGTGAACGATGCAGAAGGTTTTGCTTCCCTCGTTGAGCTTGCAAAAGGCAAACTTGCTTAAGTAAAAAAAGTACTTGCATTTTGATACTAATTCTGTTAGTATCAAATGCGCATGGTTCGTTGGTCAAGTGGTCAAGACGCCGCCCTCTCACGGCGGAAACAGGGGTTCGACTCCCCTACGAACTGCTTTCAAAGCTGTTGCACAGTGGTGCAGCAGCTTTTTTGTTTGTCAAAATACGATCAAAATGATACGATTGATAAGGACACAAGATCTTTATGACGTTGAAAGGAGCAGTCATGGAGCAGATATTTACAAATGAGATCATTTTATCCTGGTTACAGTATTTTGCGAAAAACACGCCGATCGATCTGGAAAAGGTCAAGATGCTTGACATCACAAGAAAGAATAAGAATGTCATTCCGACCGTAGAATCCAGAAAAGCGACCCTTGTTTTTACAGAAGCCGGAGACCAGGATATTTTTTACCGCATGTGGAATGCGGGCCTTGGCGAGTGTGAGGTCTGGTACAACGAAGGGGACAAGCCGGAAGGTGAGATCAAACATGACCTCCTGAAAGATATGATCAACCGCGGGATCAATGCATCCGCCGGGATGCTGATCATCAATGAAAACGCAAGAAACACCTACAAGATCGGCATGCGCAACGAAAACTTCCGCCGCGGCTCGATCAACTATGTCGGAAGCGAGATCCGTGCGGTGATCTTAAACAAGATGCAGGTTGGACAGCAGGATGAGATCTGTGTCATCAGCGGGGAGAGCATCGCGATCGAGGCTGCGATCATTGCAACAGACGGAACGGTGATCGCTGTCGAATATAGCGGGGACGACCGCGCGACAATGGAAGAAAACATCGAGCACTTTGGGCTGAGCAATGTCTGCGTCATCGACCATGTGGATGAAGAGAGCTTGAAGGATTGTCCGATTCCGCGTCTGGTCTTTTTGGTGGCTTCTGCAAGCATGGAGCAGGAGCTTGACTGTCTGACAGCCCTGAATCCGGAGATTGATATTGTGATCTATACACTGGATTTTAACGTTGCGGCGAATTTGCCAAAACTTCTGGAAAAGTATGGCGTGAAGGATACAGAGGTGATCCAGATCAGCGTTTCCGTGCTGAATGCGAAAAACTCGTTTGTACAGCAGCCGGCACCGTGGATCATTTCCGGAAAGGCAAATTTCTCTTGATTTCGCCAGGGGAACGTGTTAAGATACTTAGGAATTATATAGAAGCTTATTGTTAAGAGTGGGTTTGCGCCCACTCTTATCTGTTGTATAGGACCGGTGAAAAGAGGTGAGAATATGTCCAGACGGGAACAATACGAAGCACGTACAGAGGAACTGGTGACACCCATCCTTGCGGAAAACAATTTCTGGCTGGTGGATGTTGAGTTTGTAAAAGAAGGCAGTACCTGGTACCTGCGGGTATACATTGACAAAGAAGGCGGCATCACCGTAAATGACTGTGAACTGGTTGCGCGCAGGATGAATGACATTCTGGATGCCGAAGACTATATTTCGGAGTCCTATGTATTTGAGGTCAGCTCACCGGGGCTGGGTCGTCCGCTGAAAAAGGAAAAAGACTATGTCAGAAATCTCGGTAAGGAAGTCGAAGTCAAGACATACCGTGCGATTGACGGAGAGAAAGAATTTGTCGGATATCTGAAAGCGTATACGGCCGATCAGGTCACATTGGCCGATGACGATGGAAATGAACTGACATTGGAAAAAAAGGAGATCGCACTGATCAGAGAAGCGATCGATTTCTAATAGATAATAACAGATCTGCCGGCAGGGCCGGTTGATGAATGGGAGGTAGAAAAGTGGCAAAAAAGAATCAGAACATTGCAATGGGGAATGACAGCCAGGAGCTGATGGCAGCACTTGCGATCCTTGAAAAAGAGAAAAACATCAGCAAGGAGCGTCTGCTTGTGGCGATCGAGAATTCTCTGTTGACGGCTTGCAAGAACCATTTCGGTAAGAATGAGAACATTCGTGTAGAAATGAATCCGGACACCTGCGAGTTTCATGTGATCGCAGACAAGACGGTTGTAGAAGAGGTCGAGGATCCGGTGCTTGAGATCAGCCTTGCCGAAGCGAAAATGCATGACGATAAGCTGGAGGTCGGCGATATCTGGCAGCAGGAGATCGAGTCAAAGGAATTCGGACGCATCGCGACACAGAATGCGAAAAATGTGATCCTGCAGACGATCAGAGAAGAAGAACGCCGTGTGATCTATGATGAGTTCAACGACAAAGAGCGTCAGATCGTGACCGGTATCGTACAGCGTTATATCGGCAAGAATGTCAGCATCAACCTTGGTAAGGCAGATGCGATCCTGACAAAGAATGAAATGATCCGTGGAGAATCCTTCTCCCCGACACAGAGGGTACGTGTGTTTATCCTGGAAGTCAAAAATACGCCAAAGGGACCAAAGATCATGGTTTCCAGAACACATCCGGACTTTGTCAGACGTCTGTTCGAAGAAGAAGTGGCAGAAGTGCGTGAGGGCATCGTTGAGATCAAAAACATTGCCCGTGAAGCAGGAAGCCGTACCAAGATGTCCGTATGGTCAAGCGATCCGGATGTTGATCCTGTCGGAGCATGTGTCGGCGTGAACGGTTCCCGTGTCAACGCGGTCGTTGATGAGCTGCATGGCGAGAAGATCGACATCATTGAATGGGATGAGAACGCTGCGGTACTGATCCAGCATGCATTAAGCCCGGCAAAAGTCATCTCGGTTATCGCAGACAGCGAAGAAGAGACCGCAAAGGTCGTTGTGCCGGATTATCAGCTTTCTCTTGCGATCGGCAAAGAGGGACAGAACGCGCGTCTTGCCGCACGGCTGACCGGTTATAAGATCGACATCAAGAGCGAGACGCAGGCACGTGAGTCCGGCGAATTCCTCGATTATGACGAGTATGAAGAGTACGATGAGTACGATGAGTATGATGAGAACTACGAGGAATATGAAGAATACGAAGAACTCCCGGAAGGTGAATACGAAGAAATCTATGAAGAGTATCCGGAAGACGGAGAGTATGAAGAATACGAAGAGTATGTAGAATACGAGGACGCAGAACCGGAAGATGAAGAACAGTAAATCCACGCAGCGTATGTGTGTCGGCTGCAGACAAATGATAGATAAAAAAGAACTGATCCGTCTGGTAAGGACACCGGAAGGTTCCTTCGAACTGGACCGGACCGGCAAATTGAACGGCCGCGGCGCATATATCTGCCAAAAGGCGGAATGCATGGAGAAAGCAGTCAAAAATAATGGATTTCAAAGGTCTTTCAAGGGAAATGTACCAAAAGAGGTGCTGGCATTGCTGACTGAAGAGATCAACAGGAGGAAATAGAATGGATTCCATACTGTCTCTGTTAGGTCTGGCCCAAAAGGCAGGCAAGATCGCGAGCGGAGAGTTTGCGACAGAAAAATCGATCAAATCAGGGAAAGCGTACCTTGTGATCGTGTCAGAGGATGCATCTGAAAACACCAGGAAGAGGATGCGGCAGATGACAGAGTATTATGAAGTACCGCTTTGCATCTATGGAGAAAAAGAAGCGATCGGACGCTGTATCGGAAAAGGGGAACGATCGATGCTCGCGATCCTGGATGCGGGGTTTGCAAAAGCAGTGGAAAAGAAATTGAAATGACCAAATGAGTCGGGAGGTAAATAGATGGGAAAAATCAGAATACATGAACTGGCAAAGGAGCTGGATGTGCCCTCAAAAGACATTCTTGATTTTTTGGAAAAAGAAGGTGTCGAGGCATCCAATCATATGAGCAGTATTGACGATAAGGATGCGGCCCGCGTGCGGGACCGGTTCGCAAAAAAAGCACAGCCGGAGAAGAAGGCAGATGTGAAAGCGGCACCGGAGAAGAAGGCCGAAGCAAAGGCACAGCCTGCAGAAAAGAAAGCCGGAGCAGATGCACAGGGCGAGAAAAAGCTGCGCCCGAAGAAAAAGGCCAGCATTGCTGCAGTATATAATCCACAGCACAGCAAGGAAGGAAACCGCAGACAGAAAAGTATCGTGCATGACGCGGCGAACCAGAAGCGTGAGAAAAGACCGCAGGCAAAGACACAGATCGAAACGGTTGTCGGCCCGGATGGAAAGACGCTGCGCAGAAGAGTGGTAACAAGAAACGGGAAACCGGTTCATCAGAGTGAGGATACCTTAAGAAGAACGATCGTGCGTACTGCACCTGACGGGACCAAAAAAGTATATCGTAAGCGCGTGGAACCGGCGGAGCAGAAGCCGGAAACAAAGCAGGAAGCAGTAGAGAAAGAAACCGTACTGCGTCCGGATGAGGCTGCGGCACCAGTTGTTAAGAAAGAAGAAAAGCCGGTACAGGCACAGGGTGGAGAACATGTTGAAAAAACAAAAACAGCAGAAAAGCCCGTACAAAAAGCTGCTCCGTCTGATCATGGTAATACAGGTGACAGGAAGCCTGCTAAGCGTGGGGGCAAGGGTTCTGACAATCGTGCAAAAGGCCAGAAAGAAAAAGTAGAGAACCAGAGCCAGAACCAGAATCAGAAAGCAAAAGGCGGCAAGAACGCGCCTGCAGAAAGCGTAACGGAAGAACGCGGACGCGGCAAAAAGGGCAAGAAGCAGGAGTTTGACAAGAAAAAGGGCGCGCCCAAACAGCAGGAGCGCTATGTCAACTTAGAGAAGAAGACCGGTCATAAGAAAAAGAACGCCGGTCCGAAGCAGACGCCGGAGCGCGATAAGAACGAGATCCTGACGATCAAGCTGCCGGAATACTTAACCGTTCGTGATCTGGCTGACAAGATGAAGATCCAGCCGTCTGAGATCATCAAAAAGCTCTTTATGCAGGGCACGATCCTGACACTGAATCAGGAGATCGATTATGAAAAGGCGGAAGAGATCGCGCTTGAGTTTAACTGCATCGCAGAACCGGAAGAAAAGGTAGACGTGATCGCAGAGCTGTTAAAAGAGGATGAGGAAGACGAATCCAAGATGGTTTCCCGTCCGCCGGTCGTTTGTGTCATGGGTCACGTTGACCACGGTAAGACATCCCTTCTGGATGCGATCCGTGAAACACATGTCACAGACCGCGAGGCAGGTGGTATCACACAGCACATCGGTGCATCGGTTGCCAAGATCAACGGAAACAGGATCACTTTCCTGGATACACCGGGACATGAGGCGTTTACGGCTATGCGTATGCGTGGCGCAAACTCCACGGATATCGCGATCCTGGTAGTCGCTGCGGATGACGGTATCATGCCGCAGACGATCGAGGCGATCAACCATGCAAAGGCAGCCGGCATTGAGATCATCGTTGCGATCAATAAGATTGATAAGCCGAACGCAAACATCGACTTTGTAAAACAGGGTCTTTCCGAGCATGAGCTGATCCCGGAAGACTGGGGCGGATCCACGATCTGCGTGCCGGTTTCCGCAAAGACCGGAGAAGGCATCGACCAGCTTCTGGAAATGGTTCTTCTGACTGCTGAAATGCTTGAGCTCAAAGCCAATCCGAAGCGGAAGGCCCGCGGTCTTGTGATCGAGGCGAAGCTCGATAAGGGACGTGGTGCTGTTGCAACAGCGCTGATCCAGAAGGGTACATTAAAAGTTGGTCAGCCGGTAGCGGCAGGCAGCAGCTACGGTAAAGTACGTGCCATGACAGACCACAGCGGAAAGCGCGTTAAGGAAGCAGGTCCGTCCACACCGGTCGAGATCATTGGTTTGAACAGTGTTCCGGGCGCAGGCGAAGTTTTGATGGCATTTGACAGTGAAAAGGATGCGAGAAGCTTTGCAGAGACATTTGTATCTCAGGACAAGGAAAAGCTGCTTGATGAAACACGTGCGCGTATGAATCTTGACAATATCTTCTCGCAGATCCAGGCCGGCGACTTGAAGGAACTCAACCTGATCGTCAAAGCAGATGTTCAGGGTTCCGTTGAGGCAGTTAAGACCAGTCTTGAGAAGCTTTCCAATGAAGAGGTTGTCGTAAAAGTGATCCATGGCGGCGTCGGCGCGATCAGCGAATCCGATGTTACGCTGGCAGCAGCTTCAAATGCAGTGATCATCGGCTTTAACGTAAAGCCGGACAACACAGCAAAATCCATTGCAGAGAGCGAGAACGTAGACATCCATCTGTACTCTGTCATTTACAAAGCGATCGAGGATGTGGAAAACGCGATGAAGGGTATGCTTGAGCCGATCTATGAAGAGCGTGTGATCGGTCATGCCGAGATCCGTCAGCTGTTCAAGGCATCCGGCGTTGGTACGATCGCCGGTTCCTATGTACTGGATGGTGTATTCGAACGTGACTGCATGGTGCGTATCACGAGAGAAGGCGAGCAGATCTATGAAGGAAATCTGGCTTCCCTGAAGCGTTTCAAGGATGATGTCAAAGAGGTTCGTGCCGGATTCGAGTGCGGTCTTGTATTCGAAAACTTTAATGAGATCGCGGAGCTTGATCAGGTCGAAGCTTACAAGATGGTGGAAGTACCGAGACAATGAGAAAAAACAGCAGAAAAAATATCAGGATAAATGAAGAGGTCATGCGGGAGCTTTCGAAGATCATCCGTATGGAGTTAAAGGATCCGCGGATCCACCCGATGACCAGTATTTCCGGTGTCGAAGTGGCGCCGGATCTGAAAACCTGCAAGGCATATATCAGTGTGCTGGGAGATGACAAAGAACTTGCGGATACGATGGATGGATTAAACAGTGCGTCCGGTTTCATCCGCAGATGCCTTGCGCAGTCTCTGAACCTGCGCAATACACCGGAGATTAAGTTCATTGCGGATCATTCGATCGCCTACGGCATCGAAATGTCCAAAAAGATCGATGCGCTGACATATTCGGAGGATCAGGATGATGATTCCCTTGCTTGATGAGATGGTCCGTGACGCGGACAGCATTGCGATCGCCGGACACATCCGTCCGGACGGTGACTGTGTCGGTTCCTGCCTGGCGGTTTACAATTACATAACAGAGAATTATCCGCAGAAAACCTGCAGGGTCTATCTGGATCATGTGCCGGAGCGGTTCCGGTTTTTGCCGCATGCAGATCAGGTGAAGCACCCGGGGAAAAAGGAAAAGCAGGTGGATCTGTTTCTGGCGCTTGACTGTGCAGACAGGGCCAGACTGGATTCGGCAGAGCCTGTTTTTCTGGATGCAAAAAAAACCGTTTGCATCGATCATCACATCAGCAATGAAGGGTTTGCGGATGAAAACTATATTTTTCCGGATGCGAGCTCTGCAAGTCAGATCGTATTTGAAGCGATGAAAACAGATGCGATCAGCAAAGAGACGGCGGAATGTCTGTATGTCGGCATCGTATGCGACACAGGCGTGTTCCAGTATTCCTGCACCTCTGCACGTACGATGGAGATCGGCGGCATTCTGATGGGCAAAGGGATCAATTATCCCCGCCTCGTGGACCGTGTCTTCTTTGAAAAGAATTTTACGCAGAAGAAGATACTCGGCAGGACGCTGGAAAAAAGCAGCCTTTATCTGGAAGGAAACGTGATCGCCAGTCATATCACACAGGCTGACATGAAGGAACTGGGTGCGATCGGGGCAGATCTTGACGGGATCGTCAGTGAACTGCGTTCCACAAAAGGTGTTGAGACCGCGATCTTTTTACATGAGGAAAAGAATGGCGATATCAAGGTGAGCCTTCGTTCCGCAGAGTATATCGATGTGGCAAAGATCGCGGCACAGTATGGTGGCGGCGGTCATGCGAGAGCAGCCGGCGCGACCGTAAAAATGGAGCCGGATGTGATCTTGCATGAACTCTGCGAAGCGATCCGGCAGCAGATGGAGCAGGAATAATCCATGTATCACGGGATCATCAATGTTTATAAAGAAAAAGGCATGACGTCTTTTGATGTCATTGCAAAGCTTCGCAAGATCTACGGGCAGAAAAAGATCGGCCATACAGGAACCCTTGATCCGGATGCGGAAGGGGTACTTCCCGTCTGTCTTGGGAAAGCGACAAAGGTCTGCGATCTTCTGACAGACAGAGATAAGGAATATATCACTGTGCTTCGCCTGGGTATCGAGACGGACACCCAGGATCTGACGGGGAACGTGATCAGGGAAAAGGACACCTCAGATTTAGATCCGGAGAAGGTCAAAGAAGTGATTGGCTCCTTTGTTGGCACACAGGAACAGATCCCGCCGATGTTTTCCGCGAAGAAAGTAAACGGAAAAAAGCTTTATGAATATGCCAGAGAGGGCATTCAGATCGAACGAAAGCCGGAGACGATCACAATTTACGGGATCGACATACTGGAAATGAACCTGCCCGAGGTACGTCTTCGGGTCGCCTGCTCAAAAGGGACCTATATCCGTACACTCTGTCATGACATTGGACAGAAGCTGGGTGTGGGCGGTGCGATGGTATCGCTTCTGCGGACCAGAGCAGCCGGGTATTCCCTGGAAGAGACATATCTGTTGTCAGAGATTGCGGTGTTTGCAGAGCAGGGACAGCTTTCGGACCATTTACAGCCGGTGGAAGGTGTGTTTTCGGACCTGCCGGGTTTTTGCTGCAGACCGGAATTTGACCTTTCTCTTATCAACGGGGGCAAACTACCAAGGGAAGCGTTTGAAGATGAGATTCCGGTGGACGGGACATCCTGGAAGGTTTATACATCGAACGGCGTATTTGTCGGGCTGTATTATTACAGGGAAGAAGAAGCGGTCTGCAGAGTGAAAAAGCTTTTTATAGACGAAATAACAGTAAACGATATCAGGAAAACAAAACATGAAATTTTATGAAGATCTTAACGACGTTGAGATAACAGCACCCTGTGCCATTTCGCTCGGAAAATTTGACGGGCTTCATATCGGGCACAAGCTGCTGATGAGTGAATTGAACAAAGCAAAAGAATCCGGACTCCTTGCGGTGGCCGTCACATTCAGTATTCCGCCGAATGCATTGGATGGAGAAGACTTTCGCGTTCTGACGACCAAGCCGGAAAAGCTGTGGATCTTTGAACAGGCAGGGATTGATGTACTGATCGAACTGCCGTTTACCAAAGAACTGCGCGCGATGGAACCGGAAGCATTTCTTGCCATGGTGACAGAAAAGATCCCGGTAAAGGAGATCGTTGCCGGAACGGATTTCCGGTTTGGAAAAAACAGAAGCGGAGATTACAAAACGCTTTTGGAAAATGAAGAACGGTTCGGATACCGGGCGGTCATTTTTGAAAAGGTTCAGGATGACGGCATGGACATCAGCAGTACAAGGATCCGGGAAGCGGTGAAAGAGGGGAATCTTGCCGAAGCCAACAGGCTGCTCGGATACGATTACTTCCTTTCAGGCAAGGTCGTTGTCGGGAACCAGCTTGGAAGGACCATCCAGGTGCCGACCGCAAACCTTCTGGTGCCGAAGGAAAAACTGCTTCCGCCAAACGGCGGCTATGTCACGCACCTGACAGTGGATGGGAAAGTGTATGGCGGAATCTCCAACATCGGATATAAGCCAACCGTCGGGGAAAATGAGCCGTTCAGCGTGGAAACACACATTTTCGATTTTAATGAGGATATCTACGGAAAGCAGATCTGGGTATCATTTCTGGAGTATCTGCGTCCGGAAAAGAAATATGATTCGCTGGATGCCTTGAAAAAGCAGATCGATCTGGATATCAAGACCAGCAGGGAAATCCTTGCACGCATTGAGAAACAGCGAATTTGATGGTTTACTTTTACGGCAGGATATGGTAGACTGATTGCCGTGAGTCACTGTGCCCCTGCTCAGTGTCCGGACACTCCGACCGGGCGCCTGGCAGTCTGGGCGAATGTATAATAGGAGGAAAAGAACATGATCACAAAAGAGAAAAAGACAGCACTGATTGAAGAGTATGGAAGAAAACCGGGCGATACAGGTTCACCGGAAGTACAGGTGGCGATCCTGACCACAAGAATCCGTGAGCTGACAGAGCATCTGAAGGCAAACCCGAAAGATCATCATTCCAGAAGAGGTCTTCTGAAGATGGTTGGTAAGCGTAGAAGACTGCTGGCTTACATCCAGAAGAATGATCTGGAAGGCTATCGTGCACTGATCGCTAAACTTGGTATCAGAAAGTAATCCATAAACGAATGAAATACAGAGCGGGGCGGCCCGCTCTGTTTTGGTAGTTAGAAAGAAGAGAAGAAGGAAAGGAAAGTAAAAAAGTATGTACAAAAGTTTTACAATGGAACTCGCAGGAAGAACCCTGCGCGTTGATGTCGGAAGAGTGGCTGCACAGGCAAGCGGTGCCGCATTTATGCATTATGGTGACACCGTTGTCTTAAGTACGGCGACAGCATCTGCAAAGCCGCGTGACGGGATCGACTTTTTCCCGCTGAGCGTTGATTTCGAAGAAAAGATGTATGCAGTCGGCAAGATCCCGGGTGGATTTAAGAAAAGAGAAGGCCGTGCGTCTGACAATGCGGTTCTGACTGCACGTGTCATCGACCGTCCGATGCGTCCGCTGTTCCCGAAGGATTACAGAAATGACGTTCTGTTAAACAACCTCGTTATGAGCGTTGACCCGACCTGCAGACCGGAACTTGTAGCGATGCTTGGTTCCGCGATCGCAACCTGCATTTCCGATATTCCGTTTGACGGTCCGTGCGCAATGACACAGATCGGTATCACAAACGGCGAATTTGTCGTAAACCCGGGCCAGAAGGAATGGGATGAAGGCGACCTGCAGCTGACTGTAGCGTCTACTGCCGAGAAGGTCATCATGATCGAGGCAGGCGCGAATGAGATCAAGGAAGAAAAGATGCTCGAAGCCATCTATATGGCACACGATATCAACCTTCAGATCATTGATTTTATCAATCAGATCGTAGCTGAAGTCGGCAAAGAAAAGCATACCTATGAGAGCTGCACGATCCCGGAAGAGCTTTTTGCAAAGATCAAGGAGATCGTTCCGCCGGCAGAGATGGAAGAAGCCGTATTTACAGATGAGAAGCAGGTAAGAGACGAGAACATCCGTGAGATCACGGCCCGTGTCGAGGAAGCACTTGCTGAGGATGAAGAGCTTCTGCCGCTGGTTGGTGAGGCGATCTATCAGTATCAGAAAAAGACCGTACGTAAGATGATCTTAAAGGATCACAAGCGTCCGGATGGCCGTGCGATCGATCAGATCCGTCCGCTTGCAGCAGAGGTTGACCTGATCCCGCGCGTACACGGTTCCGCGATGTTTACCCGTGGACAGACACAGATCTGCACGGTTACGACACTGGCACCGATGTCTGAGGTGCAGCGTGTAGACGGTCTGGATGAGTTTATCACAGAAAAACGTTATGTACATCAGTACAACTTCCCGTCTTACTCCGTAGGTGAGACGAAGCCGAGCCGCGGCCCGGGAAGAAGAGAGATCGGACATGGTGCGCTTGCAGAGCGTGCGCTGCTTCCGGTGCTTCCGTCTGAGGAAGAATTCCCGTATGCAATGCGTCTGGTTTCCGAGACCTTCGAGTCAAACGGATCCACATCCCAGGCCAGCATCTGTGCATCTACGATGTCACTGATGGCAGCGGGTGTACCGATCAGCAAGCCGGTAGCAGGTATTTCCTGTGGTCTGGTGACCGGTGAGACAGATGATGACTATCTGGTTCTGACAGACATTCAGGGTCTGGAAGACTTCTTTGGCGATATGGACTTTAAGGTAGCAGGTACCAAAGACGGTATCACAGCGATCCAGATGGATATCAAGATCCATGGTCTGACCAGACCGATCGTAGAAGAAGCGATCGCACGTACCAAAGCTGCAAGAGAGTACATCCTCAATGAGGTTATGCTCCCGGCGATCCCGGCACCGAGAGAAGAGTTGAGCCCGTATGCACCGAAGATCATCACCGTTGAGATCGATCCGCAGAAGATCGGCGATGTTGTCGGCAAGCAGGGTAAGGTCATCAACGCGATCATCGAGCAGACCGGCGTGAAGATCGACATTTCCGAAGATGGTGTTGTATCCATCTGCGGCGTTGATACAGAGATGATGGACCGCGCGGCAGAGCTGGTGCGCATCATCGTGACAGATTTCGAAGAGGGACAGGTTCTGGAAGGAAGAGTTGTTTCCATCAAAGAGTTCGGCGCATTTGTTGAGTTTGCACCGGGCAAGGAAGGCCTTGTTCATATTTCCAAGATCTGCAACCAGCGGATCAACCATGTAGAAGATGTACTGACACTGGGCGATAAAGTCAAGGTAGTCTGCCTTGGCAAGGACCGCATGGGCCGTGTAAGCTTCTCCATGAAAGACGTAAAGTAATACGTAACATTTGAATCATCAAGACTTCAGGTATCCTGCAGGATCGAGGCGTGCTTCGAATTTTGCAGGATGCCTTTCTAGTACAGCATTTTCTGACATCGTTCCCGGTATAAAAAGAGGGCAAAAGAATTTGGAATTAAACGTAAAATTACAGGCATTTGAAGGCCCGCTCGATCTGCTCTTACATCTGATCGATAAAAACAAAGTCGATATTTATGATATCCCGATCGCGGAGATCACGGACCAGTACATGGATTATGTCCGACAGATGGAAACCGAGAATCTGGATGTGATGAGTGAGTTTCTGGTCATGGCGGCAACGCTTCTTGATATTAAGGCAAGAATGCTTTTGCCGGTCGATCCGGATGAAGAAGAACCGGAAGATCCGAGGCAGGAGCTTGTGGATCAGCTGATCCAGTATAAGATTTATAAATACATGTCCTTTGCCTTAAAGGACCGTCAGATCGACGGCGCGAAGCGTTTATACAAGCAGCCGACGATCCCGGCCGAGGTACGCGCCTATGAAGAGCCTGTGGATCTGGATGAACTGACACAAGGAATGGACCTTTCCATCCTGAAAAAGATCTTTGATGATGTGATCCGCAGACAGTCGGACAAGGTAGATCCGATCCGGTCGCGTTTTGGACAGATCAAAAAAGAGCAGGTGTCCATGGAAGAAAGGGCAAAAGGGTTCGATTCGTTTATCCGGAAGAATAAATCATTTGGATTTCGCGCGTTTTTAGAAGAGAAGAACGACAGAGAAGAGATCATTGTCGCTTTTCTGATCATACTCGAATATATGAAGAGCGGAAAGATCAGGGTATCGCAAAATGGTCTGTTTGATGATATTCTGGTAGAGTCACTGGTGGCAGAATAAGGAGACGATATGACGATCAGGGAATACGAGAAAGCTGCAGAGGCCATTCTTTTTACAATGGGTGATTCGGTAAGCGTAAAAAGCCTTGCGGCAGCGCTCGAACTTAGTGAAGCAGATACCAAAAAAATAGTGCAGAATCTGATGGACCGCTATCAGGAACAGGACAGCGGGATCCAGATCATCGAGCTTGAGGATGCATGGCAGATGTGTACGAGACCGGAGCTTTACGATTATCTGATCCGGATCGCAAGACAGCCGAAGAGATATGCGTTGACGGACGTTGTACTCGAAACGCTTTCGATCATTGCCTATAAGCAGCCTGTGACGCGTCAGGAGATCGAAAAGATCCGTGGGGTATCCTGTTCCCATGCTGTCAACAAGCTTCTGGATTACGGCCTGATCCGTGAGCTCGGTCGTCTGGATGCGCCGGGCAAGCCGATCCTGTTCGGAACGACGGAAGAGTTTCTCCGGTGCTTTGCGGTGCGTTCCGCAGAAGATCTGCCGTCCATTTCACAGGATAAGATCGAAGAGATCCGTGAAGAAGCCACAAAGGAAGCCCAGATCCCGGTTGAGGTATAAGAAGATGAATGCTGCGACAAGTGAATTAAGCACAAGAATCCATGCCGGCTATAACAGGATGAGCAAGGGACAGAAACGTCTGGCGGATTATATATTGAAAAACTATGAAAAGGCGGTCTATCTGACCGCAGGAAAGCTGGGGACCGCAGTCGGTGTCAGCGAATCGACCGTAGTGCGTTTTGCGGGATGTCTGGGGTACGGAGGCTATCCTGAGTTTCAGAAAGCGCTCGAAGAGATGGTGCGCAACCGCTTAAACTCGATCCAGAGAATGGAAGTGACTTATGGCAGGATCAGCGAATCGGAGATCCTGAATACGGTTTTATTATCGGATGCAGACAAGATCCGCCGCACCAGAGAGTCGATCGACCAGCATGCCTTTGAGGAGGCACTGGATCTTCTGATCCATGCAAAGCACATCTATCTGATCGGTACGAGAAGCTGTGCGCCTCTGGCAAGCTTTCTGGCATATTATTTCAATCTGATCTTTGAAGATGTGCATCACCTGCATGCCAGCAGCAACAGTGAGGTGTTTGAGCAGATGGTGCGGATCGGACCGGATGATGTTGCCATTGGCATCAGTTTCCCGCGTTATTCCCAGCGGACGTTAAAGGCTGTGGAATTTGCGCATAACAGAGGCGCGAAGGTGATCACGCTGACCGACAGTGAGCATTCGCCCTTAAACCAGTTTTCAAACTGCAGTCTGATCGCAAAAAGTGATATGGCATCGATCGCGGACTCTTTGGTCGCACCGCTTTCCGTGATCAATGCACTCGTTGTCGGCCTGTGTATGAAGAAGCAGCATGAGGTTGCGAAAACGCTCGCCACACTCGAAGACATCTGGGATGAATACGAGGTCTACGAAAACGAGGAAACACCGGAATATACGCCACAGCCCAAAGCGCGCGGCAGAAAGGATCACTGATATGGCAAATGTGGTCGTTGCCGGCGGCGGAGCAGCCGGGATGATGGCTGCCGTAAGAGCCGCGGAGCGCGGACATCATGTGACGCTTCTTGAACAGAATG
The DNA here is from genome assembly GCA_015057865.1 of Lachnospiraceae bacterium. GTDB lineage: Bacteria > Bacillota > Clostridia > Lachnospirales > Lachnospiraceae > SY8519. The sequence continues at coordinate 48,681 of SVDH01000013.1, read as the reverse complement.
AAAAGCTTGGAAAAAAGATCTATATCACAGGAAAAGGACGCTGCAATCTGACAAATGGCTGTGATACAGAGGATATTCTTGCACAGTTTCAGTCCAATCCCCGTTTTCTTTACAGCAGCATTTATACGTTTGACAATTTCCGTGTGATGGATTTTTTTGGTCAGCACGGCCTGAAACTGAAAGAGGAACGCGGACAGAGGATCTTTCCGGTATCCGATCATGCATCGGATGTGATCCGCACGCTTTCGCAGTATTTAAAAACCCTGGGCGTTGACATTTGTCTGCAGACAAAGCTGATCGATGTTCTGACAGAGGATGGGTGCGTAAAGGCAGTTAAGACGCTTCAGCTGCCGGGCAAAGAACAGAAAACCCGGCCGGCAGATGCACTGATCCTTGCAGGCGGCGGATGCTCCTATCCGCAGACGGGGTCGGACGGCAACCTGTTTGAACTGTGCGGCAAACTGGGACATACGATAAAGCCGCTGCGGCCGGCGCTTGTGCCGCTGACGGTAAAAGAATCCTATATTCCGCAGATGATGGGGCTTTCTTTAAAAAATGTCACGTTAACGATCCGGGACGGGAAGAAGGTCTGTTTTGAGGAATTCGGCGAAATGCTGTTTACGCATTTTGGAGTCAGCGGACCGTTGGTCCTTTCTGCAAGCAGCCGGATCAGGGAATGCTCTGAAAAGAATCCTCTTTCTGCCGAGATCGATCTGAAGCCGGCACTGGATGTGGAGAAGCTTGACAGACGTCTGCAGAGGATGATCTTAGAGGGCACAAACAAACAGTTTAAAAATCTGCTTTCGGGGCTTCTGCCTGCAAAGATGCTCCCGGTTGTGATCAGACTCAGCGGGATCGATCCCGAAAAAAAAGGAAATGCGATCACGAAGGAAGAACGGATGGGACTGCTGAAGCTGTTAAAAGCATTTCCGTTCACGATCACCGGGACGAGAGGGTTTTCGGAAGCGATCATTACAAGAGGTGGTATTTCCGTCAAAGAGGTAGATCCCTCTACGATGGAATCAAAAATCATAAAAGGCATCTATTTTGCCGGAGAAATGCTGGATATTGATGCGCTGACAGGCGGATTTAATCTGCAGGCGGCGTGGTCGACGGGATATCTGGCAGGCGAGAGTGTATAAGGAGGAGACGATCTTGGGATTTAACATCGCGATTGACGGACCGGCAGGCGCCGGGAAAAGTACGATAGCAAAACGTTTAGCAAAGGATCTGGATTTTATCTATGTGGATACAGGTGCGCTTTACCGCGCGCTGGCATATGCTTTTTGGAACAGAGGCATCGCGCCGGATGACGAGGAAGCGATCGCAAAGGCATGTGAAGACGTTTCCGTAGCGCTTGCCTATGAAAACGGGGTACAGAAGGTCCTTTTAAACGGAGAGGACATTTCCGCATATCTGCGTCAGGAAGCAGTCGGAAATATGGCATCCTCCATCAGTGTTTATCCTGCAGTACGTCAGAAGCTGCTTTCCATCCAGCAGGAGATCGCAGAGCAGGAAAACGTGGTCATGGACGGCAGGGATATCGGCACCTGTGTCCTTCCGAACGCGCAGTGCAAGATCTATCTGACAGCCAGCGCCAGAACGCGTGCGGAACGCAGATATAAGGAGCTCATCGAGCGGGGAGAAGAAGGCGACATTGACGTGATCGAGAATGATATCAAAGAGCGTGATCACAGAGATATGACACGTGCGATCGCACCGCTGAAACAGGCGGATGACGCAGTGCTCGTTGACAGCACCAGCATGACGATCGAAGAGGTCGTCAGCGCGATCGAAGCGGAAGTCCAGAAAAGGAAGTAGGGTTGATCTATGAGAACGATACTGGCAGATAAGGCCGGATTTTGTTTTGGCGTCAGCAGGGCAATGGAGCTTGTCGAAGAACAGATCAGATCAGAAAAACAGCCGCTTTATTCATATGGACCGATGATCCATAACGAAGAGGTTGTAAATGACCTTGCCAGACGGGGCGTTCAGGTAACGGATCTTGCACAGGCACTTGCCAATCAAGACGGCGGAACGATGCTGATCCGTTCCCACGGAATCACGAGGGATGAGCTTGAGAAGCTCAAAGAAGCCGGGTATGAGATCGTCGACGGAACCTGTCCGTTCGTATCAAGGATCCATCGATATGTGGATGATTATTCCCGTCAGGGCTATCAGATCGTGATCATCGGAGATCCCGCGCATGCAGAGGTAAAAGGCATCTGTGGCTGGGTCGCGGAAGGGAGCCCCATTGTGATCCGTACACCGGAGGAAGCAAAGGCGCTTTCCCTGCCACAGGATTGCAAAGTTTGCGTAGTTTCTCAGACAACTTTTAATTTGAATAAATTTCAAGAAATTATTGAAATTATCAGGCAAAAAGGTTATTATATTAAAGTGTGCGAAACGATTTGCGCTGCGACCAGAGAACGACAGGAAGCAGCACAGGTTCTCGCCCGCGAAGTGGACGCTATGATCGTGATTGGCGGAAAAGACAGTTCGAATACCAGAAAGCTTTATGAGATCTGCGCAGGGATATGCCCTGATAGCTTTTTGATACAGACTAAGGATGACCTGGATCCGGCTGATTTTCACTCCTTTGACTGCGTAGGTATCACTGCAGGGGCTTCCACCCCAAATATTATTATCGAGGAGGTTCAAAATCATGTCAGAAAATTTTGAACAAATGTTGGAAGAATCATTTAAAATCATCAGAAACGGAGAAGTGGTTGAAGGTACCGTCATCGATGTGAAACCTGACGAGATCATCTTGAATGTTGGGTATAAATCAGACGGCATCATTACCAGAAGAGAGTACTCAAACGACCTGAACCTTGACCTGACTACAGTAGCACAGCCGGGCGACGTTCTGGAAGTGAAAGTCATTAAGGTAAATGATGGCGACGGACAGGTGCTTCTTTCCAAGAAGCGTCTTGACATGGAGAAAGGCAGCGAAGTTCTTCGTGCTGCATTCGAGTCCGGTGAAGTTGTGACCGGTACAGTTGTACAGGTATTAAGCGGCGGTCTGATCGCTGTTTCAGATGATACAAGAGTATTCATCCCGGCAAGCCTTGTAACAGATATTTATGAAAAAGATCTGAACAAGTACAAAGGACAGGAAATCCAGTTTATCATCACCGAGTTCAATCCGCGTAAGAGACGCATCATCGGTGACAGAAAGCAGCTTGTGGTTGCTGAGAAAGCACAGAAACAGGCAGAGCTTCTTGAGCGCATCAGCGTTGGCGATGTGATCGAAGGTACCGTTAAGAACATCACAGATTTCGGTGTGTTCATCGATCTGGGCGGAGCAGACGGTCTGCTTCATATCTCTGAGATGTCCTGGGGCCGCGTTGACAACCCGCGTAAGATCTACAAGGTTGGCGACAGCGTTCGCGTGATCATCAAAGACATCCGCGATACCAAGATCGCACTGAGCGCGAAATTCCCGGAGGACAATCCGTGGAACGACGCTTCCGAGCGTTATGCACCGGGTACCATCGTAACCGGTAAAGTTGCAAGAATGACAGACTTCGGTGCTTTCGTTGAGCTGACACCGGGTGTAGATGCACTGCTTCATGTATCTCAGATTTCCAGAGAGCATGTCAATAAGCCGTCAGATGTTCTGAGCGTTGGCCAGGAGATCGAAGCACAGATCGTTGACTTCAACGAAGCAGATCGCAAGATCAGCCTGAGCATGAAGGCGATCCAGAGCGAAGCAGCTCCGGCTGAAGAAGCAGAGGAAGCTGTAGAAGAGGCTGTAGAAGCTCCGGTTGAAGAAGTTGTAGAAGAAGCTGTTGAAGCTCCGGCTGAAGAAGTCGTTGAAGAAGCAGCAGAGGCAGCTGAGGAAGCAGCAGAATAAGCTTTTGATAAGTAAATGAATGAGAGATCACAACCCGGCAGAGCGGCGATGCACCGTTTGCCGGGTTTCTCTTTTTGAAACGCATACTTTTTGACGTATACTTTCCAAGTGCCATATTCTGCAAAGTTTGTTTTCAAGTCTCCTGCGCAGGGTATTTCAGAAAAGCTATCTGCATCCTCCAAAGGGTACCGCTTTATTCGACGAGTTCTTTGATAACAACTCGTCTCATCACGCTTCAGAATTTGTAGCGGATCACAAATTCTGCCCCTTTTCCGAATTTGATACCTTATCGAAATACCTGCTGCTTGTCGCAAAAGAAAATCAAACTTTGCAGAATTATGACACTTGCGAAATGGATGCGTCACAACAGATTGCTGTATCATCGTTTTTCTGTAGAGAGAGCATTAGTGTTTCTGCAAGGTCACAAGATTTCAAAGGGGGCAAAATTTATTATCCGCAATAAATTTTGGTCGAATAGGAGTGGCGTTTTTATCAAAAAACGGCAACGACTATGAGACGTACCCCTTAGAAATCGCAGGAAGCTTGTTTGGAAACACTTTGCGAATGGCAAGGAAAAACGATGTGCAGTAACTGTGTGACGGAGCGTATTGCGATGTCAAAAAGTATGATATCTTGGAAGCTTGAAGTGGGAAAAGTATGAAAAAGAATTACCGCCTGACCATTTCCTATGACGGAACCCGTTATCAGGGATGGCAAAAACAAAAGAAAACAAGTGATACGATTCAGGGAAAGCTTGAAGAGATCCTGAAGCGGATGCAGCCGCTTTACGGGAATCGTAGAGGCGAGGAAGCGGAAGCCGGCCTTGTATCAGAAGATTCTGTCAGGCCTGATGAGATCCAGGTGATCGGCGCAGGGAGGACAGATGCCGGCGTTCATGCAAAGGCGATGACGGCCAATGTTTTTCTGGATATTACGATCGATGAAGAGGGGCTAAAAGACTATTTAAACCGCTATCTTCCTGACGATATCTCTGTTGATGCCGTCAAGATCGCTTCTGACCGTTTTCACAGCCGTTTTCAGGCATTGGCAAAGACCTATTGCTACAGCTTGTACTGCGGCGACGCAAAGCCTGTTTTTGACAGGAAATATGTCACGATCTTAGAGCATCGGCCGAATGTAGAGCGGATGCGACGGGCAGCAGAAGATCTCTTGGGAAATCATGACTTCAAAGCATTCTGCGGCAATCCCAAAATGAAAAAATCCACCTGGCGGCGGATCGATGCGGTAGAGATCACAGAAGATGGAGACTATATCAGGATTTATTACCGGGGGAATGCATTCTTACAAAACATGGTGCGCATCATGACAGGCACACTACTTGAGATCGGATTTGGCAGGATGCCTACAGACGCCATCCCGGGGATCCTGGCATCACTTGACCGGACCCAGGCTGGGCCGACAGCGCCGGCAAAAGGTCTGTGCATGATGGAAGTGCATTATGACTAGGTGAGGGATATCCCTTACACCTGCCGCAAAAAACCTTCCAGCGCCTTACCGACATTTTCGAAAAGGCTTCCTTCGCAATACGGATGCACCTCCCCGTCAAGATATTCGACGGGAAGCACAAATTCCGTGTAACATTCTTCCGGTTCCGCCTTTCTGCGGAAGGCCGGGTCGACAAACTGGCCGACGCTTTTGTGTACGACGGTATCCTCAGCGGTCAGATAGAAGTAATCCATGGGATTCGGCAGATAGCAGCGCAGCGTACCCTGATACAGAGGCAGGACAGCGAGACCGCTCGTTTTTCTTAACAGCAGGCTGCCGGTTGTCTTAAGCTGCCGGATGCTGATCGGAACAGGTGCTTTCAAATGGAAGCGGATCGACACTTCATTTGCGGATGTAGCCTGGAGGCTGTCGATGGATACATCTTCCTTCACCTGCAGGCAGGCAAGCAGCGAGATCAGGTGGAACATCCCAAATACATCTTCTTTGTTATGCAAACACAGCAGGTCGCAGTCGGCCTGCTTTTTTGTTTTTTCAAAGCGATGATAAACTGCTACAAGCTTCCCGCCGTCATACTGGTCTTCCCGGCCGATGCCAAGAAGCTTTTCATAATCCTTCTGGCGGAAATGTTCCATCGGAAAGAAATGGCGGATCGGATGGATCCGGCGGTAGAGATCGAGATGATCCATCGTGGAGAATATGTCAGAAGCTGTCGCATGTTTCTCACACCGTTTCTCAAAAAACGGCAGATCAAAGGTTGTGCCGTTAAACGTGACCAGCGTATCAAATTGCCTGTCAGTCATAAAGGCCAGTGCTGCTGCCAAAACAGATGCTTCGTCGGAAGCATTTTCTGCCAGATATTGCTGCACGGTGACCTGTTCCCCGTCAAGCCATCCGAGGCCAACGAGATAGATCCGGTTTCTGGATGAAGACAGGCCGGTGGTTTCGATATCAAAAAACAGCATTCCGTTGTTCAGATATTGTTTTGATGCCTCCGGCAGTTCGGATATGGGTCTGTGGTAGGTGAATTGCAGCAAAATCATTTCTCCTGTTATGAAATCGTTTGAGTTATCTAACCGACATTATAACAAAGCAGGTTATTGTAATCAAATATCACTTTATAGTGATAAAGTGCTTGAAGACAAAATGAAAATCGGTTAAATTTGAATTGTAAGTATTGTCTCTTGCATTTTTTTTGAGGGAGGAAATGACATGAGAAAGTTGAAAAGAGTAATAGGTATCACAGCCGCATCCGTGTTGGCAGCTTCTGTTTTGGCTGGTTGTGGAGCCGGAAATGGTGCCGGCGGACCATCGGCGGCAGGGGAGCCGGCGGTGTCTGCAGGCGAGGAAGGAGGTTCTGCAGGAATGGAGCAAATGCCGCCCCAGACAATGGTAAATGTGGATGAGACACTTTCCATGGATGATGCCATTATTACAGAGATGACAGTAAAGCTGGATGGCTCAGATGTGAAAGTAACTCTGTATGAAGACTGTTATGTAAAGAATCCGACAAACGTAGCAATGATCCCGAATGCAGACGGTGTAGATCAGAAGATCAGTATCTATGTACCGGAGAACGCGACAAAGGATGCACCGATGATCTTTAGCGTGAACAATGCAGGCTGGATCATGGATGCCTATATGGCAAGAACACAGATGGAAGAAGGAAAGGACTATGCTTCCAACAGCGACAATGACGTGATCGGAAAGGTCCTGTCAAAAGGATATGTTCTGGTAAGCTTTGGCGCGCGGAGCCGTGGTGACAATCCGGATGCAGAAGGCAAATACATCAGCCATTCTCCGGCAACCATCACAGATGCAAAAGCAGCGATCCGCTATCTGCGCAACAATGCAGAAGCACTTCCGGCCGGCGATCCGGAAAAGATCGTGATCACTGGTACATCCGGTGGCGGAGCACTTTCCACGATCATCGCTTCGAGTGGAAACAGCGAGGATTATTATCCGTCACTGTATGAGATCGGCGCAGCAGGAATCGAGCAGGACGGCGACAGCTATACCTCTACGATCAATGATGATATCTTTGCAACGATCGCATACTGCCCGATCAATGATCTGAGAGAAGCAGATGCAGCATATGAGTTTACTTATAAAGATGTCCGTCAGAGACTGGTAGATGACGGCCTTCCGGCAGTTGACCAGAAAACAGGCGAAACATTCCAGGATCCGTTTACCGATACTTATACACCGGAATGGATGATGGAAGCGTCCAATGCACTTGCACCGCAGTATGGCGAGTATGTTGAATCTCTGGGATTGACGACAGAAAGCGGAGACGCACTGACCGGCGAGAACCTCAACGAAGCAATGCGTGCATTGCTCAACAAGAGCCTTGCAAAAGCATCTGCAGAAGTAGGAACAGAACAGATGATGGCAGATCTTGACGGATCAGCCAACTATTCCGGACAGGATGTAACCGGAGTCTTTAACAATAAGAGCGAAGGCTGGGCAGACTTCTTGACCATCGGCGAAGCGGACGGTATTCCATATATCGCAGATGAAGAGGCACTTCAGAACTTCCTGTATTTCGTAGCACGTAACCAGACACTGAAAGTAGCTTGCGCATTCAGCAACAAGGGTCTTTCCGAGGAAGGCCTGGCATCCGTATCCGGATTTAACGAGGATTCCCTGTTTGGATCGACCGAATATCCGTATAGCGCATATGAGTTCTATTCCTGGGATAACGATGCAGTCAGCGGCAACGGATGCGGTCTCGATGATACCGGAATGACCTGGGATGAGTTCATGGAGACGGAAGACGGCAAACTGCTTGCAGATCAGATGAAGATGAGCAGCCCGATCCCGTATCTGACCGAAGAAAACGGAGACTCCGCACCGAACTGGTATGTACGTCACGGCTTCCGCGATCGTGATACCGCGTTTGCGCTGCAGACAGTACTGTATCATGCGTTAGACAATGACGCTTCGATCGAAAACCTTGATTTTGCCTTTGCATGGCTGCAGCCGCATGCCGGAGATTACGATGTGCAGGAAGCATATGCATGGATTGATGAGGTACTTGCACAGTAAGTATCAAACGTTCAGCTGAATAATGATTTGGTTTACACAGCGGTTATATCGTTTTGATATAACCGCTGTTTCCATTTTGTCCGGCTCTGTGCTATACTCTTCTATGTATGGAGTTTTTTACCTGAACATGTTACACTGTCAGTTAATCTGTACATCAGCAACCTGATAACACGTATCAATACAACAATAGAAAGAACAATTATGCAGATCAATGATTACTTCAAATACAAAAAACGCCTGGTGGTAAAGATCGGATCCTCATCCCTGCATCACCCGGAAACAGGGAAGACAGATTTTACCAAGATCGATAAGCTCGTCAGAGAGCTCTGTGACATCAGAAACTGCGGGATCGATGTTTGCCTGGTAAGCTCCGGCGCGATCGCCGTTGGGCGCAATACCATCGGCATGGCAGAAAAGCCGGATAAGGTTTCGACAAGGCAGGCGCTTGCGGCAGTCGGACAGGCACATCTGATCAGTACCTATCAGAGGATGTTTTCCTCCTATAACCAGACAGCGGCACAGGTCCTTCTGACCAAAAATACAGTACTTGATCCGGTGGCAATGCAGAATGCAAAGAATACGATGGATGAGCTGTTCCAGATGGGGATCATCCCGGTCGTGAATGAGAATGATACGACATCGATCTATGAGATCAAGTACGGCGATAACGATACGCTTTCTGCGATCGTTGCTTCCCTGATCGGTGCGGACAGCCTGATCCTTTTATCCGATATCGACGGACTGTATACGGATGATCCGAGGCAGAACCCGCAGGCAAAGCTTGTCGAAGTCGTCAAGCATATGGATGATCAGTACTTTGAGATGGCAAAAGGCACGACCGGCAGCAGTGTCGGTACCGGCGGCATGTCGACGAAGATGACAGCAGCCAGGATCGCGACAGCATCCGGCGCTGACATGATCATTGCAAACGGCAAGGATGTCGGGATCCTGCATGAGATCTTCGACGGAGACTTTGTCGGAACGATGTTCTATGCGGAAAAAGATGAGAACTTTGAACTGCCCGAGTTCGTACGGGAATGGATGCATGATAAGCACTGAAAGGATAAGCCGATGACGAAACAGGAATTAAGAAACAGCGTCAAAGAGAAAAGAAAGCTTTTGACCGAAGAGAAAACAGCCCAAAGCAGCAGTGAGATCATCGACCGTCTGATCCGTACGATCGAGTTTGATGATTATGATGAATATCTCTTTTATCATCCGATCGTCGGAGAGGTCTCCCTTTTGCCTTTGGCAGCACAGGTGCTCTCCATCGGAAAGCGGGTTTATTTTCCGCGGGTTTCCGGGGAAGAGATGGAATTCTATCATGTCACCGGTCTGAATAAGGATTTTATCGAAGGGAACTTCCATGTAATGGAACCGGTCGGCGGAGATAGCCCGTCTTTTGAACGCACGTTATGCTTTGTGCCGGGATTGGCTTTTGATGCTTCGATGCATCGTCTCGGACATGGCAAAGGCTATTATGATAAATATCTGGAAGCGCACCCGCAGATCAAAAAGGTCGGCATTTGTGCGAACCGCTTTTTCATGCCTGAGATCCCGGCAGAGGATCACGATGTCAGGATGGATCAGGTTGTGACGGAGACCACTGTTTACGGACTCCGGTAGACAGATCTGATGGGAGATGCACTATGGGTGAGATGAATCAGGCAAACGAATTGTTTCCACAGGATGAGATCGTCCGGCTTGAGACCAATCTGGATGACTGTACAGGGGAATGTCTGGGGTATGCGATGGAATGCCTCCTTGCGGCCGGCGCCAGGGATGTGTTTTACACGCCTGTCTTTACCAAAAAGAACCGCCCGGCATATCTGCTGACTGTTCTCTGCAAAGAAGAAGACAGACAAAAGCTTGAAGAGATCATCTTTATGGAAACGACATCCATCGGGATTCGGCGGGAAACGCTCAAAAGAAGCATCCTGCCGCGCGAAGCGATCACACTGGATACGATCTTCGGTGAGATCCCGGCAAAAAAATGCCGGATCAGGGATGAAGTCAGGATCTATCCGGAGCATGAGGGAATCCGTGCGCTCTGCAGGGAAAAAGATCTTCCCTATCAGGATGTCCTGCTGGCAGCAAAGGCTGCGATCCACGACATTATGAGGAAGGAATACGAAGGCATTAATGGATAAAGAATTAGAGAAACAGTATTACTATATTGCCAAAGCAAGAGAAATCGTCAAAGAGAAATCAGAAGCATTGGGCAGACCTTTAACGGCCGGAATCGTGACGATGGGATGCCAGATGAACGCCCGCGACTCCGAAAAGTTAAACGGCATTCTGACGGCGGTCGGCTATGAAGTGACCGGAAAGGAAGACGCGGACCTGGTTGTTTACAATACCTGTACCGTGCGGGAAAATGCCAACAACAAGGTTTACGGACATCTTGGATACCTTCAGAACTACAAAAAGCACAATCCGGAGATGAAGATCGCGATGTGCGGCTGTATGATGCAGGAACCGGCAGTGGTGGAAAAGATCAGGGAAAGCTATCGTTTTGTCGATCTGATCTTCGGAACCCATAACCTGTATAAATTCGCGGAACTTCTGGTTCAGATGTTAGAAAGCGATCAGATGGTGATCGATGTCTGGGAGGAAGCAGGCAGTGTTGTCGAAAGCCTGCCGACAAAGCGCAAATACAGCTTTAAGACAGGAGTCAACATCATGTTTGGCTGCAATAATTTCTGCAGCTATTGTATCGTGCCATATGTCCGTGGAAGGGAACGGAGCAGAGAGCCGCAGGAGATCCTTTCGGAGATCAAAGCCTATGCAGAGGATGGCGTCTGCGAGGTTATGCTTCTGGGACAGAATGTCAATTCCTACGGAAAGACCCTTGAGAACCCGGTTTCTTTTGCGAATCTGTTACAGCAGGTGACGGAGATTGACGGGATCGAGCGGATCCGGTTTATGACATCCCATCCGAAAGACCTGTCGGATGAGCTGATCGGGGTGATGGCAGGCTCTGATAAGATCTGCCGCCATCTGCATCTGCCGCTCCAGTCGGGAAGTACGCGGATCTTAAAGGATATGAACCGCCGCTATACCAAAGAAAGCTATCTGGCACTGGTAGACAGGATCCGGAATGCAATGCCTGATATCGCTCTGACGACCGATATCATTGTCGGATACCCGGGCGAGACCGAAGAAGATTTTATGGAAACCATGGATGTGGTGCGCAGAGTGGAATATGACAGCGCGTTTACATTCATTTATTCTAAACGGACCGGAACGCCGGCGGCCAAGAGAACGGACCAGGTTCCGAAAGAAGAAGTGGACCGCCATTTTGCGATGCTGCTTTCAGAAGTCCAGGAAGCAGGTGCCAGAAGGGCAAAACGCTTAGAAGGAAGCATCGGGAAAGTCTTAGTGGAGCAGATCAACAGACAGGATGCCGGACTGGTAACAGGACGCCTTGAGAACAACAGCGTCGTGCATTTTCCGGGTGGCAGCGACCTGATCGGACAGATCGTTCCGGTTTATTTAAAGGAATGCAAAGGCTTTTATTATATCGGAGAGATGCGATAAAGATGTATTCATATATCAAAGGAAGACTCGAAGAGATCCGCGAGGATCATGTGACCATAGAGAATAACGGGATTGGCTACCGGCTCTATATGCCGGCACGCTGCATTCAGGAGCTGCCGCCGCGCGGGGAAGAGGTAAAGATCTTTACCTATCTGCATGTCCGCGAAGACGCGATGCTTTTATTCGGGTTTGCATCCAGAGACGAGCTGGAACTGTTCCGGATGCTCATCGGGGTGAGCGGCATCGGCCCGAAGGGCGGCCTTGCGATCCTGTCTGTGCTTTCGCCGGATGATCTGCGGTTTGCGGTGCTTTCGGAAGATGATAAGAGGATCGCGAAAGCGCCCGGCATCGGGAAAAAGACGGCACAGCGGCTGATCATCGAGCTGAAAGACAAGATCGATATTTCAGAAGAGGACCTTGTTGCAGGCACCGGTTTGTATATGAGCGAAGCGGCAACGACAGCCAGAGACGAGGCGATCCAGGCACTCGAAGCGCTGGGATATTCCAAGTCAGATGCCTATGCCGTGGTCTCGAAGCTTTCGATTGGCGAAGAAGATGACGTGGAGACGATATTAAAACAGGCTCTGAAAGAGCTGGCATTTTTGTAGATATCAGGTGAAAGAATAAAATGGCAAGAAGGATCATTGAAACACAGGTGCAGGATGAAGACATCCGCATCGAGCAGGGACTGCGGCCGACGACATTTCAGGACTATATCGGACAGGAAAAGATCAAAGGAATGCTGAAGATCTACATCGAAGCCGCGATGCAGCGGAAAGAACCGCTTGATCATGTCCTGTTATACGGACCGCCGGGACTCGGCAAGACGACCCTTGCAGGCATCATTGCAAACGAGATGCAGGTCAACATGAAGGTGACATCGGGGCCGGCCATCGGCAAACCCGGTGAAATGGCGTCGATCTTAAGCAATCTGCAGGAAAACGACATTTTGTTCGTGGATGAGATCCACCGTTTGAACAGGCAGGTGGAAGAGGTGCTGTATCCTGCGATGGAAGATTATGCGATCGATATCATGATCGGCAAAGGTACGACAGCCCGTTCGATCCGGCTGGATCTGCCGCGTTTTACACTGGTGGGCGCAACGACGAGAGCAGGCCTTTTAACAGCTCCCTTGCGCGACCGGTTCGGGATCATTTCCCATATGGAGTATTATACGGTTCCGGAGCTTGAGACCATCATTCATCAGTCCGCAGGGGTACTCGGTGTAGAGATCGAGCCGGAGGGTGCGCATGAGATGGCGTCAAGATCACGCGGGACACCGCGTCTGGCAAACCGCCTGTTAAAGCGGGTCCGTGATTTTGCGCAGATCAAGTATGACGGCGTGATCACAAAAGAGATCGCGTCACTGGCACTCGATCTTTTAGAGGTCGACAAGCTGGGCCTGGACAAAAACGACAGGATGATCCTTCGGACGATCATGGAGAAGTTTTCGGGAGGCCCGATCGGACTCGATACCCTCGCCGCTGCGATCGGAGAGGACGCGGGGACGATCGAGGATGTTTACGAGCCGTATCTGGTACAGAACGGCCTCATCAACCGTACACCGCGCGGCAGAATGGCGACAGAATTTGCCTATCGCCATTTCGGGATACCGTATCCGGATGCAGAATAGCATATGAAGGAGGATATTATGTTTGAAAAATCCAACACACAGGTTGTGATCCAGGGCAAGATCCTGACGATGGCAGGTTATGAAAAAGAAGAGTACCTGCAGAGCATTGCTTCCTATCTGAACAAAAAAGATCAGGAATTAAAAGAGCAGACAAAGGGCAAACGGATCACGAGTGATCTGTACTCCATTTATCTGCAGATCAATATCGCCGATGAGCTGATGAAGGCCAGAGAGCAGATCGCGCAGCTTGAGGATGATGTTAAGAAGAAAGATGAGGAGCTGACGCTTTCCAGACAGCAGATCGCGGCACTCACTGTACAGAATGAAGAACTGAAGAAGAAACCGGAGGGAGAAAATGCTTAAAGCGGAGCTTTTGGCACCGGCCGGTTCTTTGGAGATCGCAAAGGCAGTACTGGATGCGGGAGCTGACGCTGTTTATCTGGCAGGACAAGCTTTTGGCGCCCGGGCCTATGCCGCCAATCTGTCGCAGGAAGAGCTGGCAGAGATTATTGATTATGCCCATATGCGCAATAAAAAGGTGCATATGACAGTCAATACGTTATTGAAAAACCGGGAATTGGAAGAAACGTTGTTTTCCTATATCCGACCAGTGTATGAACATGGGCTGGATGCAGTTATTGTGCAGGATTTCGGCGTTCTTTCTTTTTTGCACCGCAATTTCCCGGGGCTTTCCCTGCATGCAAGCACACAGATGTCTGTGACGACACAGTATGGCGCGGCGTTTTTGAAAGAATGCGGCGCGGAGCGGATCGTGACGGCAAGAGAGCTGACATTAGAAGAGATCCGGGCGATCTATGACGCGACCGGAATGGAGATCGAATGCTTCATTCATGGCGCGCTTTGCTATTGCTATTCGGGACAGTGCCTGATGAGCAGCGTGTTTGGCGGCAGAAGCGGAAACCGCGGCCGATGTGCGCAGCCGTGCCGTCTGCCGTACGGGTTAGAGGATGCGGCCGGCCGGTCGTTAATAAAAGGCGAATTATATCCGTTAAGTCCAAAGGACCTCTGCGCGATCGATCTGATTCCGGCGCTGTTAGAGGCAGGCGTTTTTTCCTTTAAGATCGAGGGACGGATGAAGCAGATCGAGTACGCGCAGGGTGTGACGTCTGTTTACCGCCGTTATCTTGACCGGTATGCGCAGGCGCCGGATGACTATCATGTAGAGGATGCGGACAGACAGCTTTTGCTGGGACTCGGAAACCGCAGCGGTTTTACAAAAGGCTATTATCAGAAGCCCTGGGGCAGACAGATGCTCTCGGACAAGGACTCTTCCCACACAGGGCAAAAGGAGGCAGGCGTGGTGCCGGTTTTGTGGGATGTTTCGCCTACAGTGGATATGGAAGCATTCCTTGCTCCGGGCGAAGCGCTCCGGCTGACCGCAGGCTGTCAGGAAACAGTCGTTTCCGTGACCGGTGATGTGGTGCAGGAGGCCGCGAAACAGCCCCTTTTAAAAGAGGATCTCATCAAACGTCTCTCAAAGACAGGCGATTCAGATTTTCAGGCAGGGGAGATCTCCGTGGTCATGGAAGGAAACTGCTTCCTGCCCGTCAGCGCCATCAACCGGATCCGAAGAGAAGCGTTAACCGTGCTCACCGAGGCGATGCTTTCCGGCACACGGCGCGTGTGCGTTAGGGGTCAGGCACCTTCACACTTTAAAGCGGAAAGGTGCCAGGCACCTTCGCACGGTGAAGTGGAAAAGCCGAAGCTTGTCGTGCAGATCACAAAAGCGGAGCAGCTGAAAGTGGTCCTTTCGGGAAGCCGGCCGGATCTGATCCTGCTTGATCTTGGGACATATGAGAAAGAGCTGCTTTCCGGTCTGGTAAAAGAGATCCGGGAAGGCGGAAGCAGGGCAGGACTCTGCCTGCCGTATTGTCTGCGAAAAGAAGGGACAAAACGGATCGAAGAGCTGATCCGGTCGGTTCCGTTTGATGAATATCTGGTCAGGAGTTATGACAGCCTGGGCTTTGTGGCCGGCCTTGGCATTGACAGAGCAGACATCCGGCTGGATGCGGGCGTTTATGTTTTTTCCTATGAGACGGCAGCAGCGTTTGAACAGCACGAGATCCAAAAGTATACGATGTCGTATGAACTGAATAAAAAAGAATTGAAATATCAGAAAAAACAGGGCGCGATGCTTTCTGTTTACGGCAGGATCCCGCTGATGATCTCTGCGCAGTGCATTTATCGGAATTATACAGGCTGTAAAAAGAAAGGCGGCAGCAAAGATTCTTATGTCTTTCTTAAGGATCGTTTCGGAAACCGATTTTTCGTTGACGCAAGATGCGAAGACTGCTATAACATAATCTATAATAACAAACCGCTGTATCTGCCGGACCGAAAAGAGGACCTGGATCGGATCAGACCGGCATATATCAGAGTGAGCTTTACGACAGAGCACAGTGACGAGATCAGGCAGATCCTGTCGGATGTCACAAGCGGTACAGGGAGCTTTGATGACCGGTATACACGCGGTCATTTCAACCGGGGAGTCGAATAAGATATGGTTCATATCCTGACAGAATTATCAAAATATCTTGTGATCATATTGTTCGCGGTTTATACACTTTCGAGCTTTACGGTGCTATTTCGAAAGAGCGATCCGGACAGAGAGAACCGAATCTTTCTCAGACAGTCTGTCTGCATGTATGCTCTGCACTTTTTGTGTCACCTTGTGATCTTTGCGGTAGAGCAGAAGTGGAGTATCTGGGCGCTTTACCTTGGGGAAGTCGGCCTGACGCTTGTGATCTTTTTGATCTACCGGATCATTTATAAAAATGCGGACCGCCTGATCGTTCATCATATGTGCATGCTGATGCTGATCGGATTTTCAGAGCTGACGAGACTGGATTTTGACGCGGCCCTGCATCAGTTTGAAGTGGCGATCCTTGCGGTCGCGATCACCGCGTTCGTACCGCGGATTGTCGTTCACGCGCATTTTATCAGAAAACTGACATGGGTTTACGGCGTGATCGGCATTCTGGCGCTTGGCGCAGTGCTTGTTTTAGGCAGTGTGACCTACGGCGCAAAGATCTCGTTTACGGTCGCGGGCATTACGCTGCAGCCATCGGAGCTGATCAAGATCATCTTCGTATTCTTTGTCGCCTGCAGGCTTTACCGCAGTACGGCGTTTAAGGATATCGTGATCACGACCATAGCGGCGGCGCTGCATGTGATCATTCTGGTGCTTTCCTCAGACCTTGGCGCGGCGCTGATCTTCTTTGTGACCTATATCTGTATGCTGTTTGTGGCAACACGCGCGCCGGTTTATCTGATCGGAGGATTTGGCGTCGGGGCGGTCGCGGCGCTAGGCGCCTCGAAGGTATTTAATCATGTAAAAGTAAGGATCGCTGCCTGGAAGGATCCGTTTGCCAATATTGAGGGCGGCGGCTATCAGGTGGCGCAGGCGATGTTTGCGATCGGAACCGGCGGCTGGTTCGGCCTGGGATTGTATCAGGGCATGCCTGAGACCATTCCCGTCGAAACATCAGATTTTGTTTTTGCGGCGATCGCGGAAGAGTTTGGCGGGATCTTTGCGATCTGCATCATACTTGTCTGCCTTTCCTGCTTCATCATGCTGACAAGGGTTGCCAGACAGATCCATGATACGTTTTATCAGATGATCGCACTCGGATTCGGTGTCGCGTATGGCACGCAGGTCTTTTTGAACATCGGCGGCGTCATTAAGTTTATCCCGTCGACCGGTGTAACATTGCCGTTTATCAGTTACGGCGGTACGTCGATCTTCTGTACGGTCGTCATATTCGCGATCATTCAGGGCATTTATATCCTGCGACATAATGAAAACGAGATTTATGTCGAAGATTTTGATCTGGAGCAGGATGAGGTGGTTCCCGTAAAACGCAATGAGGGCGGCGCGGAAGAAGTGCTAAAGCGTCATATGCAGCAGCAGAACAAAGACCGTGCACGTACGACAAAGCAGACGACAAAGCCGTCAGGACGAGGGGCAGAACAGCCAAAGAGGACGCGGCAACGTCAGATTACGCAGGAAGAAATAGAAGGATTTTGGGATGAGGAAGAAGACCGAGTACAGAAAAACAGGCGCAGGAACAGGCGCTCCCAAACAGAATACGAAGAGAAGTGGTAAGGGACAGTTAAACTTTATCGCGATTGCGTTCACCATCCTGTTTTTGCTGCTTGCTGTCTACATGATATGGTTTCTGGTCGCAAAAAGCGATTCGGTGATCAACAGCTCTTACAATAAACGTCAGGAACTGTATGCGAAAAACGTCATCCGCGGCGACATCCTTTCCGCAGACGGCAAGGTCCTGGCGACAAGCGATGAAGACGGAGACTCCGAAATACGGGAATATCCTTACGATGATCTGTATGCGCATGCGGTTGGGTTTACGACAAACGGCAAGGCCGGTGTGGAATCCCAGTATAACTTCTATCTGCTGCGGTCGCATGCATTTGTTTTAAAACGGATCTACCATAACCTGGCAGGCGAAAAGGACCAGGGCGATTCCGTTGTGACAACCCTCGATTCCGAGCTGCAGGAAACCGCCTATGACGCGCTTGGCGGAAATGACGGGGCAGTGATCGCGATCGAGCCGGATACCGGCAAGGTCCTGGCAATGGTATCCAAGCCTGATTTTGACCCGAATACGGTTGCCTATGACTGGGATGACATTGTAAACGATGAGGACAGCAGTGTGCTCTTAAACCGTGCAACGCAGGGCTTATATCCGCCCGGATCGACGTTTAAGATCATCACGGCGCTGGAATATATGCGGGAAAACAGCAATTATGATTCGTTCCGGTATGATTGTGAAGGTGAGATCACGCGGGATGACTATACGATTCACTGTTATAAAGGCGCGGTGCACGGAGAAGAAGATCTCGAGGAAAGCTTTGCGCATTCCTGCAATACCGCTTTTTCTACGATCGGCTTAAGCTTAAATGTCGGAAAACTGAACGGTTTTTGTAATTCCATGCTGTTTAACCAGGCATTGCCGACAGGCCTTAAGACCGCCAAAAGTCAGTTTACACTTACGGATTCGGAAGGCGAAGCAAAGATCATGACGACATCGATCGGGCAGGGAGATACCCTGGTTTCTCCGATCCATATGGCGATGATCGCTTCCGCGATCTGCAACGACGGCGTCCTCTGCAAGCCGTATATCGCGGATCATATTGAAAATGAGGCCGGTACGATCGTCAGAAGGTTTGACAAGCAGGAATACGGAAAGCTTTTAAACAAAGAGGATACGCAGCGCATCCGTTCGCTGATGGAGGCCGTGACAGATTACGGTACCGGAAGCGCGCTCTCGGGAAGAGGGTATGATGTGGCCGGAAAGACCGGTTCAGCGGAATATAATGAAGACAAAGACAGCCACGGATGGTTCGTCGGGTATGCACAGGACGGGGAAAAAGAGATTGCGATCGCAGTCATCGTGGAAGACGGCGGAAGCGGCTCATCCTCAGCGGTTCCTGTGGCCGGCGAAGTGTTTGACGCCTATTTTGATGAATGATAATGCCTTCGATTGGGTACGGTAAGAACGGTTTCGATAGTTGAAACTTAATTATGTTTAGCGTATACTGTTAGTTAAGTATGGCAGACGCCAAAAATCTGCCGGACACAGCATCAAGCTGCACATTTCGGAGGACAGAACATGATCATAGCAACGAGTTGCGGCGGTGTGGTAATCTATCGCGGTAAGATCCTTCTGTTGTTCAAGCAGTATAAGCGTCGTTACGAAGGCTGGGTATTGCCGAAGGGAACAGTGGAAGAAGGAGAGAATCACATCGAGACTGCGCTGCGGGAAGTCAAAGAGGAAGCAGGTGTCACAGCATCTGTTGTTTCTTATATCGGGAAGAGTCAGTATTCTTTTTCCGTACCGGACGATACGGTGACAAAAGAGGTACACTGGTATCTGATGTCGACGGACAGTTATTACAGCAAGCCGCAGAGGGAAGAGTATTTTACAGATTCCGGGTATTATAAATACCATGAAGCGATCCACCTGCTGAAGTTTTCAAATGAAAAGCGTATTTTAGAGGATGCTTATCGTACCTATCAGGAGATGCGCAAAAAGCATGAATGGGTAGATGCGATCCGTACGGAGTGATCTATGGAATGGGATAAGAGATTAAGGATCGGTGCATCGGTCAAAAACAGCAAAAGGCTGAAGTTTCAGATCATGCACAGGCAGGTTCATCCGATGGTTTACCTGATCGTATGTGACCGGACCGAAGACGGCCGCCTTTCGATCCTGCCAAGTACCGTTCTTTTGCAAAAGCAATATCCGGACGAGGCGCTTTATGTGGCCGGAATGGCCGGATCCAAACGGGAAGCCATGGAGATCACAGGATCGCTTTTAGAGGAAGCGTATCGGGAAAACAAGGACTATGACGTATATCGTCATCGGACAGGACGGGGGCAGATGATATGCTGATACTTCTGATGATCGGAAAGATCATAGGGATCGTCCTGCTTATCATCGCGATCGTGATCGCAGTGATCCTGCTTGTGCCCATGCGGTACCGGCTGGTTGCAAAAAGCGAGGAGAAGTGTGCGGACTTTAAGCTGAAATGGCTGCTCGGGCTTGTGTCTTTTACAGCGGGCTACAGAGAGGAATTTCATTATAAGCTCCGGGTCGCAGGGATTCCGATCCTTCCGAAAAAGAAGAAAAAAGAAGAACAAGAGACGATTGAAGCAGACGATGAGAAGGCGGAGAAGAAAAAAAAGAAAGCTTCTGTATGGGAGCGCGTAAAGCGGATCGCCGGCATCGTGAAAGCGTTTATAGAAGAAGGCGTACTTTCGGCAGTGATGCCGATCCTGCAGACATTTCTTGTCAGGATCCGGCCGAGAGAGCTGTCGGGAAAGGTCGCATTCGGGTTTGAGAATCCGGCGACGACCGGAGAGCTGTGTGGCGGACTGTCAGCGATCCCATTTATTTTCGCGACAGACCTTCAGTTTTATCCGGACTTTGACACAGAGGAGTCCTACTTTGACGGGTGCGTGAAAGCGCGCGGACATATCTTTATCGTTCATGTCCTGCTGTTTTTGCTGGCACTGTTCCGGAAAAAAGAAGTACGCAGATTCATACATGTAATACAACAGAATAAAAAGAAAAGTAAGAAGAAATAAAGGAGGCACGCACTTATGGCGGAGAATACATTTGCAGGTACCATTGATGCATTAATGAAGGGAATGGACGGATTCGTTTCGAGTAAGACGGTTGTCGGTGATCCGATCAAGATCGGCGATACGGTTCTGTTTCCGCTTGTAGACATTTCTTTCGGTATGGGATCCGGTTCATTTGCCGGGGAGAAAAAGCGTAATACCGGAGGCGGTGTCGGCGCGAAGATTTCTCCGAGTGCGGTACTCGTGATCCAGAACGGTTCGACACGCATCATCAGTGTCAAGAATCAGGATGGCGTCATGAAGATCCTTGATATGATCCCAGAATTTGTCGATCGTTTTGTACAGGGAAGAGAAGCAAAGAAGAATCCGGAAAGAGCGGAAGCATACCGTCAGGCGAAGGAAGAAGCTGCAGAGATGATGCAGGATATCCTTGAGAACGGTGTGGCTGAAGCAGAACCGACAGAAATCTGAAAATGAAAAAAGATCCGGGAAACCGGATCTTTTTTAGTGTTTTATTTTGCTAATCCTTACGCGCGTTCAACAGCATTGGATCTCAAGCAGGAAGTGCAAACATAAATCCGCTTCGGTGAGCCGTTCACATTGCATTTCACTTTTTTGATGTTGGATTTCCACATTCTGTTTGATCTTCTATGAGAATGGCTGACGTTGCAACCGAAATGCGCGCCTTTTCCGCAAACACTGCATTTTGCCATAGTTCCACCTCCTTATTTTCGTGACAACATGAGTATTCTAGCAGAAGTTTATAATGATTGCAACTGTTTTTTTATAAATGCCTGGATTATTTTTAGGTCATACCACTTCCCTTTTTGGCCTAAAGTATGTATAATGAGTGTGTTTATCGGTCAGAAGCTTAATATGGAGGTAATCAATGAGAGGTCAGATTGATAATGCTTTGGGAACGATCCTGATCGATTCTCAGGTTGTAGCTACTTATGCCGGTTCTGTAGCAGTTGAGTGCTTCGGGATCGTCGGCATGGCAGCAGTAAATGTAAAAGACGGGCTTGTTAAGCTGTTAAAGAAAGATTATCTGCATCACGGTATTTCTGTCAATATCCAGGACAATCATATCGTGCTGGATTTCCATGTCATCGTGGCATATGGTGTCAGCATTGCGACAGTCACAGAGAACCTGATGTCTACAGTCAAATATAAAGTAGAAGAATTTACGGGCATGAAGATTGACAAGATCAACGTATTTGTTGAAGGTGTCCGTGTGATCGACTAGGAGGATGCATTTTGCAGACAAATACGATAGATGCCCAGCTTCTTGCTAAAATGTTTTTGGCTGGAGCAAAGAATCTGGAATCAAAAAAAGAATGGATCAATGAGTTAAACGTTTTTCCGGTCCCGGATGGTGATACCGGTACGAATATGACGATGACGATCCTTTCTGCAGCCAGGGAAGTTTCCGCACTGGACCCGGCGACGATGCAGACCTTTTCGAAGGCAGTTTCATCAGGATCCCTGCGTGGTGCGCGGGGTAATTCCGGTGTTATCCTTTCTCAGCTTCTGCGTGGTTTTTCCAAGGTTGTAGAGAAGGTTGACGTTATCGATAAGCCGGTGATCGGCGAGGCGTTTGAGAGAGCAGTTGAGACAGCGTACAAGGCTGTTATGAAGCCGAAAGAGGGTACGATCCTGACAGTAGCCAAAGCAGCAGCGACGGTTGCGATGGATCTGGCATACGATGATGAATATGATATGGAAGCATATCTGAATGCCATCCTCGATGAGGCAGAGCGTATTCTGGCGCTGACGCCGGAGATGCTGCCTGTCTTAAAGCAGGCCGGTGTTGTGGATTCCGGCGGACAGGGTCTTGTTTGTGTGCTTTCGGGCGCGAGAGACGCATACCTTGGCAAAGAGATCGATTACAGTGAATTCGAGACAGAAGCAGTTTCGAAGCCGCTTAAGATCACGGCGGAGACAGAGGAAGAGATCAAGTTCGGTTATTGTACCGAGTTTATCGTGGTTATTGATAAGCCGATCTCTGAGGAGCAGGAGATGGATTTCCGTGCATTCTTGGAGGGCATTGGTGATTCGATCGTTTTAGTGGCAGATGATGACCTGATCAAGGTGCATGTACACACCAATGAGCCGGGCAATGCGCTGCAGAAGGGACTCTCCTTAGGATCCCTTTCCAGAATCAAGATCGACAATATGCGCGAGGAGCATCAGGAGCGTCTGTTTAAGGATGCGGAGAAGCTCGCCGCACAGCAGGCGGAAGCGGCAAAGGCACAGGAAGCTGATACGCCGAAGGAGCCGGAGAAAGAGATGGGATTTGTGGCAGTTACAGCCGGTGAAGGACTTGCATCTGTTTTCACGGAGCTTGGCGTTGACATCCTGATCACAGGCGGTCAGACGATGAATCCGTGCACGGAGGATTTCCTTGACGCGATCGAGAAGATCTCTGCAAAGACGATCTTCCTGTTCCCGAATAATAAGAACATCCTGCTTGCCGCAAACCAGGCAGCTGAGATGAGTGAAGGAAAGAATATCATCGTTATTCCGACGACGACGATCCCGCAGGGTATCACTGCGATGATCAACTACATTCCGGAGCAGTCTGCCGAGGAGAATGCGGAGACGATGAAGGAGATCATCGAGACGGTCCATACCGGCGAGGTGACCTATGCGATCCGCGACACATCGATCGATGATATCGCCATCAAGGAAGGCGATTTTATGGGTATCGCAGATGGCAAGATCCGTGCAGCAGGTGCGGACATGACCGATGTGACAAAAGAGATGGTTCTGGACATGACCAATGAAGAGACCTCTCTGATCTGCATCTACTACGGCGAAGACCGTACCGAAGAAGATGCACAGGCGCTTGCTGAGGTGATCGAGGCAGAATGCCCGGATCATGAGATCGAAGTCCATCTCGGCGGCCAGCCGGTTTATTACTATATCATTTCTGTGGAATAGGAGATTGCCATGAACTTGGATGCCCCGGTTTCAGAATTAAAAGGCATCGGCAAAAAAACAGAAGAGTTATTTCATGCAGTAGGAGTATACACGATTCGTGATATACTCCTCTATTTTCCCCGCGATTATATTTCATACCCGGACATCAAAGACCCGGCCGACCTCGCCCCCGGCGAGCATGCCGCCATTTATGTCCACATCACCCGTCCCCCGATCGTCAACACAAAAAGCCGCCTCAAAACGGCCATTCTTGAGATAGGGGGTCAGGCACCTGAGCTGCGCGCGATATGGTTTCACCAGCCGTATATCCGCTCGGTGCTCAAAAAGGGGCAGGATTATATCCTGTATGGCAGAGTGGCGGAGAAAAACGGAATTTTGTATCTGGAGCAGCCGCTGATTCATTCGCCCGAACAGTATATGGATCTGCAGAAAACGGTTCAGCCGGTTTATCAGCTGACGAAAGGTCTTGGGAACAATACGGTGAAAAAGGCTGTGGATCAGGCGCTTTCTGACTGCATTTTGGATGATGAGACGGCCGCGCTTCGTGACAGACTTCCGGAGCAGATCCGGCAAAAATATGATCTTTGCGGATATGCCTATGCGATCCAGAACATCCATTTCCCGGTTGATGTCAACGCATGCATCGAGGCCAGAAGACGCCTGGTGTTTGATGAGTTCTTGCTTTTCCTCTTACAGATGCATCTGATGAAGGAGCAGGAGGAAAAAACAGCAAATCATCTTAATTTTACAAAGGAATCCATCCTGCCTGAGATCATCAAGCGGCTTCCGTATCAGCTGACAGGCGCGCAGCAACGCGCGATGGAGGATGTGTTTGCGGATCTGAGAGGACCGTATACGATGCAGCGTCTGATCCAGGGCGATGTCGGATCCGGAAAAACGGTCATCGCTTTTTCAGCGATGCTTGAGATCTCCGGGCAGGGCTATCAGTCCGCGATCATGGCGCCGACAGATGTGCTTGCGAGACAGCACGCCAATAAGCTTACGGCATTTTGTGAGCAAATGGGTGTGGATGCGCCGGTCGTGCTTTTGACAGGTTCCTTGAAGGCAGCACAGAAACGGGAAGCACTTGAGATCATCCGCAGGGAAAAGAATGCCCTGATCGTCGGAACGCATGCGCTTTTCCAGGAGTGTGTCGAGTATGCCAATCTTGCGCTTGTTGTGACGGATGAGCAGCACCGTTTCGGCGTGAAGCAGCGGGCGGGCCTGGCGGAGAAAGGAGAACTGCCGCATTATCTTGTCATGAGTGCGACACCGATCCCGCGGACACTTGCGATCATTTTGTATGGGGATCTCGATATCTCTGTGATCGATGAAGTGCCGGCGATGCGCCTGCCGATCAAAAACTGCGTGGTAGATCCGACCTGGCGGAGCAACGCCTACTCATTTATCGAAAAACAGGTTGAAGCCGGACATCAGGTCTATATCGTCTGTCCGCTGGTCGAACCGTCCGAAGAGATGGATGGAGAAAATGTGATCGAATACACAAAAAAGATCAGAGAGCGTTTCAAAGGAATCGCAACCGTCGGCATGCTGCACGGGCGCATGAAGCCGGAAGAAAAGAATGCGGTCATGGAAGCATTTTTGCAGGGAGAAACACAGATCCTTGTTTCTACGACCGTCATTGAAGTCGGCGTCGATGTGCCGAATGCAACCGTGATGATGGTTGAAAATGCCGAGCGGTTCGGCCTCGCACAGCTTCATCAGCTGCGCGGACGCGTCGGCAGGGGCGATGCGCAGTCGTATTGCATTTTCATGCAGGGCAAAAAAGCAAATACGGAAAATGAGCGTCTTTCGATCCTGAACCGTTCCAACGACAGTTTTGAGATTGCCAGGGAAGATTTGAAGCTGCGCGGCCCGGGAGACTTTTTCGGAATCCGCCAAAGCGGCGCGTTTTCCTTCCAGCTCGCTGATGTCTTCCAGGATATGGCGATGCTGCAGAAGGCTTCCGAGGAAGCCAAAGAGATCCTGGCAGCAGACCCGGACCTGTCTGCTCCGGAGCATTATATGCTGAAAAAAGAACTCCACCGGATGGCCGAACAAAACGATTCCGGGGAGCGGTTTCATATTTGATGACGGAATTCAGGCGGGGCTGTGCCCCGCCTGTTGTAGTTTGGCGGGTTTGCGACGTGGTGTGTTAAAGAAATGCGGGTTTGCGACAAGGCATGTTAAAAGGTGACGGGTTTGCGACGTGGTGTGTTAAAAACTGACGACTTTGCGAACACATATGTTAGATACTGACGACTTTGCGCCATCACATTTCGCAAAGCCGTCAATCTATAACACTTAAGAACGCAAAGTCGTCAATGTCTAACAGACGGTGACACAAAGTCGTCAATCCTTAACAGTCAGGGGCGCAAACCCGTCAAAGTATAACAAAGCAAGTTCCGCGCCTCGGAAAGATACCGGCATAGCCTGTAAAGTACTGGCGCCAGCACTTGCTTTCAGTAAGCTTCCGCAGCACAAAAAAGCTGCCGAAAGTCGGCAGCTTTGCGTTCCGTTAGTCCGGCAGCTTTTCGATTCCTGTGATGTCTGGCTGTATGGTCAGCGAGTAGTTCGTGTAGTAGACCACAAAGCCGGGCTTTGCCTTGTTTGGTTTCTTGACATTCTTTTTCTGAAGATAGTCGATCTCGACTTTTTCGGAGTCCTTTCCGCGGGAGTAGTACCCCGCGAGGCGCCCTGCCTCCTCAAAGGTGCGGTCCGGCATATCGCCGTCCGGGCACTTGACCAGTACATGTGAGCCCGGGATGCCCTTGGCGTGGAACCACCAGTCATTCCCCTGGCCGATCTTGAATGTCAGCATATCGTTTTGCAGATTATTTCTGCCGACATACATGTCAAACCCGTCTGAGGAGCGGTAGTGATGCGGCTTCCCGGCAGGTGTCTTTGCTTTCTTTTTAAAAGAATGTTTCTTGATATATCCGGCCTGCACCAGCTCTTCACGAATCTGCGCCAGATCGGATTCATCCTCTGCCAGATCGAGCGCGGAAGCGATCGATTCAAGATATTTCACATCATCTTTTGTCTCCTCGACCTGGATCGAGAGCGCGTCTTTCGTACGCTTGAGCTTATTGTAGCGATCATAATATTTGTTCGCGTTTTCCATCGCCGTAAGATTCTTGTCCAATGGAATCCTGATCAGCTGCCCGGTCTCATAATCCTCGACTTCGTGCCCGGAGGATTTCGGCGGGATCTCATATCCGTAGATGTGCAAAAGTTCACCGTATTTCCGGTATTTGTCCATCTTGTCCGTATCTTTGAGCTGCTTTTCCTGCAGGCTGTATTTCTTGCGGGCGCGCTCCAACAAAGTCGTTACGATATGACGAAGGTCGGAAGACTTCTGGTGAATCCGCGTATAAACACTTTTTTTCGAATAATAGGCAGACAAAAGTGAAGAGATATCCGGGTAGGATTCGGCCGTCAAGTCCGCGTACATTGTAAGCGGAAGGGAGGCGTACTCGACAGGCTTGTCGCCATCGAGGACCATGTTCGGGGAAAAACTGCCGGATGTCACCTGATTCATGACATCGCAAAAAACATCCGCGAGGCGGTCAAGCGCCGCTGCATCCGGGATGGCGGATGAGGCAGATGTCGATTGCGATTCCGCGTCCGAAGTGGCGGATGCCGAGCCGCTGACAGACAATGCCGCCGTCGGGCTATCCCCATCCACGCCTGCGCGATAACAGATCTCATTTGCAATGAGCGGACTGATGCCATTGTAGGAAGTATAGATCGCTTTTGCGGCAGTCATCGGGCAGGAGAGAATCTGCGCTTTGAACGTTTCTGCAGAAACGTCGAGCGGGCAGGCTTTCTCGCCCTGCGTCGGAATAAACCATTTCCGCCCCGGCAGTACTTCCCGCTTTGAGCTGACCTGCGCGGAAATATGCTTGATGCTGTCAAGGATCATATCCTCCTCATCACAGAAAATGATATTGCTGTGCTTACCCATCAGCTCGACGATCAGCTTCTTTTCCCGCATGTCACCCATGTCGTCGAGATGACTGATCTTAAAGACCAGGATCCGCTCCATGTCAGGCTGCTCGATCGACTGGATCCGTCCGCCCGAAATATGCTTCCTTAAAAGCATGCAAAAGTTCGGCGCCGTCATCGGACTCTTCTTGTTTTCCGTCGTCAGATAGATCAGCGGAAGAGAAGGGTTCGCTGAGATCAGCAGCCGTTTTTGCGCATCCGCACCTTTCAGCGTCAGCATCAGTTCGTCCGGTTCCGGCTGCGTGATCTTGCTGATCCGCGCCCCCGTAAACTGATCCGAAAGCTCCTTTTTGATATTTGCGATCACAATCCCATCAAAAGCCATAGTGTTATCTCCTAAAATGCACTGTTAAATGTAGTATAACATTTTTTCTGTAGTTTGTACCTTTTCTATCCCCGGATTCTTGCTATACTATTATATAAATTACAGTTCGATGCAGGAGCATTTATGGGAAAAGACAGAGATTTTACAAGTGGAAAAATATTGGGGCCGTTTTTGTTGTTTTCGATCCCGATCATATTTGCTCTTTTTCTGCAGTTCCTCTATGGCGCGATCGATATGATCATTGTCGGGAATTTTTCCGAACCGTCTGAAGTATCTGCGGTTGCGACCGGTTCGCAGATCATGCTGACGATCACGACACTGACCAGCAGTCTGGCGATGGGACTCACGATTTTCATCGGAGAAAAAATTGGTGAGAAAAAAGGAGAAGAGGCCGGCCTGATCACCGGAAACGGCATCTTCCTGTTTGTTATTTTCGGGATCATTCTGACCGTTGTCATATCTGCCGGAGCAGTTGCGTTTTCGGGCATTATGAATGCGCCTGCGGAAGCATTCGCTTCAACGGTCCAATATGTGCGGGTCTGCGGTCTGGGCGGCATCGTCATCGTGTTATACAATTTGATCGGAAGCATTTTCAGAGGCCTGGGCGATTCCAGAACACCATTGATCACAGTGATCATCGCGGCCTGCTGCAATGTCTGCGGGGACCTGCTTTTGGTTGCGGTGTTACACATGGGTGCGCTGGGTGCCGCGATCGCAACTGTGGGAGCACAGCTGATCAGTGTGCTGGCTTCCTGGTGGATGATCAATAGAAAAGAACTGCCGTTTACGATGACAAGAAAATCACTTCGTCCGGATAAAACGGTCATTAAAAAGATTCTGGCGCTGGGAACGCCGATCGCGCTGCAGGATCTTCTGGTCAATCTGTCATTTCTGATCATATTGGCGATCGTAAACGTGCTGGGCGTCGGTCCGTCTGCCGGCGTAGGCATATCGGAACGAATCGTAACCCTTCTGATCCTGGTTCCGATCGCGTTTATGCAGGCGATGTCTGCATTTGTTGCACAAAACCGCGGCGCGAAACGATACGACAGAGCCTGGAAAGTCCTGCGCTATTCGGTCGCAGTATCTACGGTCGTTGGCGTCGCGATGTTTGTGCTGGCATTTTTCTACGGAGATGTGCTCGCGAAACTGTTTGTCGACGATCCATATGTGATCGCGGCGGCAGCAGATTACATGAAAGCATATGGTGTGGACTGCCTTCTGACATGCTTTATGTTCTGTATGATCGGCTTTTTAAACGGCATGGAGATGACAAAGCTTGTCATGGTACAGGGGATCATCGGTGCCTTTTTGGTGCGAGTGCCCATTTCCTTTATCATGAGCCGGCAGGAGCCGGTTTCTCTGTTCCATATCGGTCTTGCCACACCGGCTTCTTCCGCCGTACAGATCGTGATCTGTGTGATCGCGCTGTTTTGGATCAAACGAAAACTGGATGCCCGTTAAAGCGGTTCGTAAAACAAAAAATGTGCAGTTGTATATGATGACGGAAAACAAACAGTTTTGACGGTTCTATTGACGCTGAAAAAGATATCATAGATTTGGATAATTCTACTTTCTGCAGCAGAAAAAAAATTTACTAATCACTGCAGGAAGGGTATAATAAATCTCATGAAGAATAAACGGTTTCTGGAACAATATAACGCATTAAAACTAGGGTGGCTGCACGATTCCATCTTTTTTGTGGTACTCATTGTTATTATTTTTATAGTATTCCGGTTTGTGATCGGGATTTCCATTGTCGGCGGCGCGTCTATGGAACCGACGCTGTATGACGGAAATGTGGTGGTTTACCTCAGAACTGTGCAGACGTATGAGCCCGGCGATGTGATCACGATGCGCGTGCCTTCCGGCGAGTATTATGTCAAGCGCGTGGCAGCGACGGCCGGCGAGACGGTCGAGCTGATCGACGGAGAGGTTTACATCGACGGCAGCCTGATGGAGGATCCCTGGGGCGTCGGTGAGACCAACGAAGAGAGCGGCGCGGTGATCTACCCGTATACGGTGCGGGATGACAACGTGTTTGTGCTGGGTGACAACCGCGAAGTATCGATGGATTCAAGGATGTTTGGCGAAGTTAACAAGCGCCAGATCCGCGGGAAGATGATTCTGGCGATTGGATCAGGCGGGATCCATGGGCTGAACTAATGGGGGAAACAAAATGAAACGGTTTGACCGTCTGAAAACAATACAAATGGTAATTCTGATCGTCTTAACGTGCATTGCGTTATTTACGATCATTCGTGATATTGAGCTTTACCGGCTGATCGCGTCCGACCCGCATGTGCGGCGCATCTGCGTGATCCTCTGGATCGCGATCGGCATTTCGTTCGTGTTCCTGTTTTATGATTTCAATTCCTACGCGAATCTGAGGCGTGAGAACATCGAGCTTGATCATGCGATCTATGCGGATGCCCTGACCGGC
The DNA here is from genome assembly GCA_015057865.1 of Lachnospiraceae bacterium. GTDB lineage: Bacteria > Bacillota > Clostridia > Lachnospirales > Lachnospiraceae > SY8519. The sequence goes on along the minus strand of SVDH01000013.1, from coordinate 18,289 downwards.
ATTGCAAACCGCTACAGCGTCGATGTTTATCTGGCGCAGTTTTTAAACAAGCCTCTGCCAAAAGACATGGGGGCGATCACGATCGATCTGACGAATCTTGGGAAACTCAATCAGCAACTCGGACATGGCGGCGGCGACGCGGCCATTCAGGCGTTTTCTGAGATTTTGCAAAATGCAGTCAGCGGCGCATGCTTTATCGGAAGAAACGGCGGTAATAAGTTCGTTGCGATCATGCAGGACTGTTCACAAAACAGGATCGACAAGTTTTTAGAGAGCATTCAGGATCAGGTTTCAAAACAGAACCTGGCGCATCCCGAAATGCAGATTCAATATAGTTACGGTATCGCATTTGAAGAGGGCGAAGAGGCGAAGACACTGACCGAGCTGGTGGCGCTGTCTGACCGGCGCGCCTGGAAGAACAGCCAGAAAGACGCGTAAGCGGTGCAGGGTTAAAGGGAGCTTCTTGTGGAAAAACTGGATCAGGCTTATCTGAATGATTTGATCATCAAAACAAAACGCGGAGACGGAAATGCATTTGCGGAGCTTTTTGCTGCAGTCAGCGAAAGGCAGTTCTTGTATTTGCAGTATTTGCTTGATGATGAAAATGCGGCAAAGCAGGCGCTCGTCGATGTGTTTTCCAACGTTTTAAACAATCTGTCCGGTCTGCCCAATCCGAACCTGTTTCCGGTATGGCTTAGCCGGATCTCCATGCGATATGCGGTGGATCATATTGCGCCCGCGACATCTCCATACACGCGCGCGCAGATGATGCGTCTGCCGCTGGCGGAGTCGCAGGTTTCCCTGATGCGCTATGAGCAGAATCTGCCGGTCGCGGACATTGCGGAGATCATGAATGTCGGAAACGCGACGATCCGACGGTTTATCAAGCTTGGGAAAAAGCATTTAAAGCAGGACGACAACATCGATGCGACCACTGATTCGTCCGGAGAAACAGATGAGAAACGCATGATCCAGACGGACGGTTCGCAGATCGCAAGAAGGCGGCATGCGAAGCTTTCGACGCAGGAGATGGCAGGCATTCTGGAAGAGGTTTTTGAAAAAACAGGCAGAGAGCCGAATACCATCCCGATGGATGCGATCTCTTCGTATACCGTTTACCGGAAAGAGCGGTTTACGCTGCAGCGCGCCATCCTCGTCGGGGCAGTGATCGTTTTTCTGCTGCTTCCGGTCCTGTTTATTTTACCAAAGTACGAGGTTCGCGCGGCGGAAACCAAGACACGTGGTCTGCCGGTGTACTCCGTGCATGTCAGTTCCATTCTGCCGGTCGGAAAAGTCACGGCGACCCTGAAAGATCACAGCCTGCCGGTCTACGAGGCCGGGGCGAAGGATTTCACCGTTGAGCCGATCCGAAACGGCACGATGCAGATCTATGTGGAGCTTTTTAACCGTCAGGGAGTCGTAAAAGAGTGTGAGGTGTCTGACGTAGACGCGTCCGGACCGGTGCTCAAAGACACCGTCATCGGAGAAGATGAATTTACCCTGTTTGTACAGGACGAAGGAATCGGCGTAGACTACGCTGAAGTATATGCGGTTGGAGAATCCGGTGAGGTCTATTATCCGATCTCGGCGGACGAAGAAAACGGCATCCGGTTTGCATACCCGGACGAAGGCTGGGACATTTATGTTTCCGATCATATCGGGAATGTGCTGCATCTGGCACTGTCGTTGAAGTAGATAAGAACGGGGAAGTGAGATCATGAGAAAGAGCAAGAACATGAAACGGAAAAAAATATTTTCAGCGATCCTTATGGCTTCGCTGTTGTTTGGCATGACATATACGCTGCCGCAGGCAGTCTCGGCAGCAGAAACGGAGGAAGTACAAACGGAGGCGGTGCAGGCAGAGGATACGGTATCTTCTGCAGATAAGAAAGACATCGTGATCGAGGTCGTAGAAGAGATCCCTGCAGACACGATCGAAGATGAAGATGTGCCGCTTGCCGCGACACCGGCGACCGCAACACATACGGGAAGCCGGGTGCTCGTTCCGGTCGCAGTCGCAGTCGTGATCGTGCTGACCTGGTTTTACGGAAGAAACCGGCGCTCGAGGGCGGAGCTTCGATTATATCAGGAACGTTAGTGTTAAAAGTCGTCAAAGTTTTTCCATACTGACCGATTCACTAGAGAGGGACAGATATGAATAAGAAGAAAAAGACCATTCTAAGACGAATATTAGTAGTGATCATCGCTGTTGCGGTGGTGACCGGTTTTGGTCTGTCCTACGCAGCTGACAGCGTGATGAAGGCGACTTCTATCCCAGAGGATGCCATAACCATGGAAGCGGAAGCTGCAGAAGAAGAGGGTCTTGCAGAGGATACGCAGGAGCTCACACTTCCGTCTGATGAAGCTGACGATTCGGCCGGGCAAAGTGATGAAACAGCCGATGAAAATGCTGAAGCGTCTGACGAAGCAGATGATGCACAGGCAGATGAGGCGGATCAGGAGATCGTGCTTCAAGGCGCGGGTGGAAATGAGGAAGCAGCCGATGAAGGCACATCTGACGAAGCAGTCGGGGCTGAACAGGAGCCGGAGGAAGAGGCGGATGCAGATGAGATGCCTGCTCAGTCATTTACGGGCAGGGCAAATGGCGTAACGGTGAGCGTTTCGGCAGACGAAGGCACGTTCCCGGCTGAGACCACGATGAAAGTAACCACGGTGAGCTACGCCGATGTCTTTGACGCGGTGCAGGATGCAGTGGAAGGCGAAGTAGCCACCATAAAGGCCATTGACATTACCTTTTACGATCAGGAAGGAAATGAGATTCAGCCGGCAAAGGAAGTGCATGTCACTTTCCAGGCAACCGGTATGGACGCATCTGCCGAGCACGACGTTGTCCACATCGATGATGCGGGCAACGCAGAGGTTATCGATGACGCGCAGATCGATGGAAACAAAGCAGAGATCGCGACAGAAAGCTTTTCCATCTATGTCATCGTTACTGTTGAGCCGGAAGAAGTCGTTACCCCGCAGATCACCTATGAGTTCCAGAACATGGACGGTACGCCGTACACCTTCCGGGATACTGCCGGCAACGACGTGAATACGCAGATCATAAAAGACGGCGAAAAACTCCAGTCGGTCGGCACGCCTGAGATCGGCGAAGGCGAGAGCTTCAAAGGCTGGTATGTATATGATGAAGCAGGTGAAAAATGGGGTGAAAAGATCACATTCGGCACGCCGATTTCCGTAACCGAAACACAGACCCTGACCGTCCGTCCGTATGTGGACGAGGTGGTCTATGTGACGTTCTATGAAAACGCAGCAGGTACGGTCATCTTAAACCGTGTACAGCTGACAACGGGCGCAGACTATGAAGTCAACTTGACCGTTCCGGCACAGAAAGCCGGGATGGCGTTTGCCGGCTGGGCAGAGACGCCGGGAACAGACGGCGATGACAGAACCTATATCAACAATCAGACCATTACGGTGGATGAAGACACCTCACTTTATCCGGTCTTTAAATCCGCACACTGGATCACGTTTTTCACGGCGGAGACCGGCAGCGGCGCGACCTACATCGCACCGGTGTCTATCCTTGCAGACGCCAATGCATCCTCAGCAAAACCGGCAGATCCTGTCTGGAAAGGACATAAGTTTGAGGGATGGTCGACAACTAAGGATGCTGATCCGGAAAAATCCGGTAGTTTCACAGCATTTAATTTCAATCAGATCCTGAAAAAAGACACGACGATCTATGCACAGTGGACCGCAGGCGAAGCTACTTATAACGTGGTTTACTGGAAGCAGAATGTATCGGATGACAAAAACGCTTCCAAGAAAACCTATTCTTTCGATTCACAGGAAACAAAGACTGCTACCGTCGGCACAAAAGTAAATGTATCCAGCTTCTCCAAGGCAGACGAGGGGTTCAGTTTTAATGCAGGAAAAAGCGATACACAAGTAACAGTCAATGCAGACGGTACCACCGTACTCAATGTGTATTTTGACCGCAAGCTCATCACGATGCGGTTTTATCAGAGCGGATCTTCCACGAGTAAGCCGTCATATAGCAGTAGTGATTGGACAAATGGTTCGTCAAAAGTCACGGTTTTCACAGGCCTTTACGGGCAGTCTCTGGCACAGAATGGTTACACCTGGCCGGCCGGTATGCATTCCTATTTTTATAAAAACGGCAGTAGTACGATGGGAATGTCCTATCTGGGACAGTTTATCCTGCCGGATGAGCTGTTCGGTTCAGATGAGATCAGGCTTTACTACACCGGAACACCGAAAGCAACAATCGAATTTTATCTGCAGAATGCAGACGGTTCATACAATAACACGGCGACCGATACAGGTGCATCAAGCGGCGGTAATTTCAACCTGTCTGAAAAATACAACGGCTATTCTGTCGCGCAGTACAGACGTTATACCGGAAACCACAGCTGGGTTGACAGTGACTGGATCACCGCAGGCAGCGGAACAACAGTCACCATGAGTGCATCATCCGGAGGTTGGTTTGGAGGCGGCTCGACCACCTACTACAACCTCGCTGTCCGCTATCAGCTGAAAAAATATGATCTGAAATACTTAGACCCTGTAGACGGCACACTGCTGACCGGCTTCGATCCGAAGACCGTACGGTATAACGAATCGCTGAAAGCCTACAAACCGGCAGACAACATCGTTCCGATCTCCACGACACCGGGCAAAGTCTGGGACGGCAAATGGTACAAAGACCAGGCCTGCACCGAAGAGTTTGACTGGAACGCCACGATGCCAAACGCTGACCTGAATGTTTACGCAGGCTGGGAAGATGTCTGGTACTGGGTCAAGATCGATCCAAACGGCGGCGCGCTGACAGAAGGCGAATCCACCTATTTCTGGGAGACCTACGGTGAGACCGTCGAGCAGTACGGTGACATTTCCAGAAACTATGTCGAGGACGCAAACGGAACCTACTATTATCATTACGACGAATTCAACACCTCGCTTGCAGATCATGAGGCTGCACAGCCCACGCAGCGTGGCGCTTATTACTCCGATAAAGAATCCGATTCGACCGACGGAAAAACCTATAAAAAAGAAAATAATGCATACGCGCTGATCGGCTGGTATGACATTACAAACGGCACGGCAAAACCTTACAATTTCGCATCCGGTGTCACCGGAAATCTGATCCTCCAGGCAAAATGGAGAAAGGTCGGCGAATACAAGGTTTCCTATAAGACAGAAGCTGTCACCCAGGATGGAAAGTACCTGACAGATGAAAACGACAACCAGATTGTTGTTTCCGATGTGCCGCAGGATAACAACACCTATGCAGACAAATCCGACGCAGTAGTCGGAGCGATGCCTGTTGTCCCGGACGGATATACCTTCCTTGGCTGGTACTACACACCATCTGCTTATCAGACGGGTGATGTATTTGAAGTCGATTCCGGTCTGGCAGATGAGAACAAGACCGTTTCGCTTTATCCGATCCTGACAGAAACAGAGCGTCTTGATCTTGCGCTGACACAGATCACCTTTAACGGAAACGGCGGTTTGAACGGCAGCAACGAAGAGATCATCACCCATACCAATCTGCAAAACAACGCTTCGATCACACTGACAGACCAGGGCTTTACAAGAGCCGGCTATACGCTGGTTGGCTGGTCGACGTCACCGGATCCGCTGGATGCATCCGCAAAAACAGCGAAGCTTGGCGATACGATCGGTGTCGATACCTTAAATAAAGATGATAATGTTCTTTATGCGGTTTGGAAGGTCAACACGTATGATGTGACCGTCACAAAAGAAGTGGTCAGTGATGACGCCGCAGACCAGAACAAAACATTTGCGTTTACCTATACCTTAAACGGCGAACCGCAGGCGAACTTCCTGCTGGCAGGCGCAGAAACCAAAGTACAGACAGAGAGCGGTGAAGTGACCGTTCCGACTTCCTATGTCATCCCGAATGTACCGTACGGAACGGAGATCGTGATCTCAGAAGAAAATACCGGATGCGACACGACGGTAAACGGCGAAGCCTACACCGGCAGCTACACCTATACCGTCGGGGATGCGGATGGAACGATTGCATTTGTCAACTCGCTGATCCGTCATGATGTCACCCTGACAAAGACATTTGAGGGTCTGACTGATGAGCAGATCGGAGAGATGACTGATTTTGCGATCACGAACAGCTATAATGATACCGCATTCACGCTTGCGGATGCGACGATCGACGGCCAGACCTATACCTGGACGCTTCCTGAGATTCCTTACGGAACCGAGATCGCATTTACGGAAACAGGATACGAAGCACCGGAAGGCTATTACCGCGAAGCGGGTGCGACATCCGTTTCCGCAAACGTTGAAAATGAAGACGTTTCTCTGGAACTGACCAATACCTATGCAGAGAAAAAAGAGATCACGGTCACAGCCAACAGCGATACCGCCGTCTATGACGGCAAGCCGCATGATGTGACCGGATTTGAGGCGCTCGAAGTGACGGTAGACGGCGCTGTCTATAACGTGCTTGGATTAAGCGCATCTGCAGAAGGAACCGATGCGGGTACCTTTGAGACAGAGATCTCCGGAACCGCCATCGTAAAAGATGCGTCCGGAAACAATGTGACCGATCAGTTTATTGTCAATACGGTAAACGGTACACTGACCATTTCACCGAGAGAGATGACCATCACGACAGAAGGCGACACAAAGCAGTATGACGGCAAGCCGCTGACAAGAGAGCGGGCGAGCGCTACAGGACTTGTGGACGGTGAAACCGTAGCGGTCAAAGCAAACGGCAGCCAGACAGAGGTCGGCACAAGCAGCAACACCTACACCATAGATTGGAAAAAAACCAAACAGGATAACTACACTGTTGTAGAAAACCTGGGAACGCTCGAAGTAACGGCGAGCCAGGTGCCCATTGTTCTGACGGCGCCAAGTGCGTCCAAAACATATGACGGCGCAGAGCTGACGGCAGAGGGCCCGGTCATAGCGACAGGACTTCCGGAAGGATTTACCGTGACTGCGACGGCAGCCGGCACACAGACCGATGCGGGCAGCAGCGCAAATGTTGTCAATGATGACTATGCGATCTTGGATGCTGCAGGCGCAGACCAGACGGAAAGCTTTGCAAACATCACGCTGACAGACGGTACGCTGACCGTCAACCCGGCACCGGTCACGATCACAACAGGATCCGCTTCCAAGGCTTATGACGGCAGTGCACTTGCGGGCGGCGATGCGACAATCATCGGCCTGATCGATGGCGAGACCGCGACCGTAACCGCGACAGGAAGCCTGACAGAAGTCGGCAGCGCAGACAACACCTATGACATCGACTGGGGCCGTACCAATCCTGATAACTATGTGATCACCGAAAACCTTGGTCTTTTGACCATTGCCGAAAGCGACGCGGAAGTAGTCCTGATGGCACCGAGCGCATCCAAGACCTATGACGGAACGGCATTGACCGCAGACGGCAGCGGCGAAGATGACAGCACAAACGTGATCACAGCCTTTGGTCTTCCGCTTGGCTTTACAGTCGATGCGACAATCGAAGGCACACAGACCGATGCAGGCAGCAGTGCCAACAAGATCGCTGACGGATTTGTGATCCGGGATGCAAGCGGAAATGACAGAACCGCGAACTTTACGAATATTGTAAGAGTCGACGGTACTTTGACCGTCAACCCGGCACCGGTCACGATCACAACAGGATCTGGCGCGAAGGCCTATGACGGCGCCGCACTGACCAATGAAGAGGTCACGACAGAAGGCCTCATCGGCAATGAGACCGTCACACTCAAAGCGACCGGTACGATCACCGAGGTCGGCGAGACCGAAAACAGCTACACGATCGACTGGAGCGGTGCGAAAAAAGAGAACTATACAGTAACAGAGAATCTGGGTACGCTTTCCATTACGGCAAACAGCGCGCAGATCACTTTGACTGCGCCTTCCGCAAGCCGTACCTATAACGGAAAAGCACTGACGGCCGACGGCACGGGCGACGATAAAGTCACAGCCGACGGTCTTCCGGACGGATTTACGATCGAAGCGACCGCGACCGGCAGCCAGACCGATGTCGGAACAAGCGACAACGTTGTCAATGAAGGCTATGTTATCAAAAACGCGGCAGGCGAAGACAAGACCGCAAACTTTACCAATGTTACAACCACAGCCGGTACCCTGACCGTCAGCCCGAAATCGGCGATCATCACAAGCGGCTCCGGCAAAAAGGTTTATGACGGCATCGCCCTGACAAATGCGAATGTCACGATCACAGGACTGCTGGATGGCGAAAGCGTAACACTGAAGGCTGCAGGCACGCAGACGGAAGTCGGCAGCAGCGCGAATACCTATACCATCACCTGGGATAATGCAAAGGAAGAAAACTACGAACTGACAGAAAGCCTCGGTACGCTGACCATCACGGAAAACGACACCTACGTTTCCCTGACGGCAGCAAGCGGCGAAAAAGTCTATGACGGCACTGCTTTGACAGACGCAACTGTTACAGCAGCAGGTCTTCCGGAAGGCTTTACGGTCACCGCAACGGCAAGCGGCACACAGACCGCAGCCGGCGTGAGCGCAAATATCGTAGACAATGGTTATGTCATCGCAAATGCAGACGGCGAAGACAAGACCGCGAACTTTACGAATGTCAAGAAGATTGACGGTACACTGAAAGTCACACAGAAACCGGTGACGATCACAACAGGTTCCGCAAACAAAGCCTATGACGGCGCACCGCTTGTCAATGCGGACGTTTCCATCGAGGGCCTTGCGGGAGAAGAAACCGTTACGCTGGCAGCAACGGGCACGATCACGGAGATCGGATCTGTTGTCAACGGATATGACATTACCTGGGACGGCGCTGACGCAGCGAACTACACATTGGCAGAAAACCTGGGAACGCTTTCCATTGCGGAAAACAGCGCGCAGGTTACTTTGACTGCCGCAAGCGCAGAGCAGGTTTATAACGGTCAGCCGCTTACCGCAAACGAAGTCACGGCAGAGGGTCTGCCGGCAGGCTTCCATGTAGAAGCGAAAGCGGAAGGCACACAGACCGATGCAGGCAGCAGTGAAAACAAGGTTGCAGACGGATTTGTGATCAGAAATGCATCCGGCGAGGATAAGACATCCTGCTTTACCAATATTGAAACAGTACCGGGTACATTGACCGTTACGCCGAAGGAAGTGACGATACGGACCGGTTCCGCAACCGCGCTTTACAGCGGCCAGGCACTGACCAATGCGGAAGCTACGATCGAAGGTCTGATCGAGGGCGAGAGCGTTACGATCAAGACGACCGGTACGATCACCGAAGTGGGCAGCACGGATAATACCTACGAGATCACCTGGGATCACGCAACAGAAGCGAACTATTCGATCACGGATGAACTCGGAACGCTGACCGTTGAAAACAATGACGGACAGGTGCTCCTGATCGCATCGAGTGCTACAAAAGAATATGACGGCACGGAATTGACCGCTGACGAAGTCACCGCAGACGGTTTGCCGGAAGGCTTCTATGTAGAAGCAACCACGATCGGCACACAGACCGATGCCGGCATAAGCGAGAATGTCGTAGCAAACGGATACAGGATCTATAATGCAGACGATGAGGACCGCACCGCAAGCTTTACGAACATCGAACTCGTACCCGGCACCCTGACCGTTACCAAGAAACCGGTAACGATCACGACAGGCGGCGGCGAAAAGAAATACGACGGGACAGCGCTTGTGAATGAAGATGCCACGATCGAGGGCCTGGTTGAGGGCGAGAGCGTGACGCTTACCGCGACCGGCACACAGACAGAAGTCGGCACAAGCCAGAATACCTATGACATTACCTGGGATGGGGCGATCGAAGATAACTACAGCGTAACAGAGGTCATCGGCACGCTTGCGGTTACGATCAATGATGAGGCGATCGTTCTGACCGCGCCGAGCGCTGAAAAAGAATACGATGCCGTGGCACTGACGGCAGAAGAAGTAGGCGTGGAAGGCTTGCCGGATGGATTTACGGTTGAAGCGATCGCAACAGGAAGCCAGCTGAATGCCGGCGAATCCGCAAATACCGTTGCGGACGGTTTTGTGATCCTGAATGCAGACGGCGAGGACCGTACAGGCAGCTTTACGAATGTCAAGCTGGTAGCGGGAACGCTGACGGTAACAAAGAAAGCCGTTACGATCACAACCGGTTCCGGAGACAAAGAATACGACGGCACACCGATGACAAATGCAGAGGCAACGATTGACGGCCTTGTGGAAGGCGAAAGCGTGACCCTGACCGCAACCGGCGCCCAGACAGAGGTCGGTGAAAGCAGCAATACCTATGCCATCGAATGGACCGGCGCAAATGCTGCCAACTACACCATCACGGACGCACTCGGTACCCTGACTGTTTCTGAAAACACGGCAGCAGTCGTACTGACCGCGGCATCTGACGCAAAAGACTATGACGGAAGCGTGCTGACAAATAATACGGTTACCGCATCCGGTCTGCCGGCAGGATTCTCGATCAAAGCAACTGCAGCAGGCAGCATCACAGATGCAGGCACAGCGGCAAACGTGGTCGAGGAAGGCTATCAGATCTTTGATGGCTTTGGAGAAGACCGCACGGAATTCTTTACCAATGTCAGCACAAGCAACGGCGCGTTGACGATCCGTCCTGTTCCGGTCACCGTTACGACCGGCAGCAAGACGATGCTTTATGACGGCACACCGCTGACCGATCAGACAGCTGAGATCACAGGACTTGTCAACGGCGAGCAGGTTGGCATCTATACGACCGCAAGCCAGACAGAAGTCGGCACAGCCACCAATACTTATGAGATTACCTGGGGCAGTGTCAACAAGAACAACTATACGATCACAGAAGAACTTGGAACACTGACCGTTCTTGAAAACAACGGCCAGATCCTGCTGACCGCGCCGAGCGCAGAAAAGATTTATGACGGCACAGCACTGACAGCTGACGGCACAGACGGACAGCGTGTTGTGGCAGAAGGTCTGCCGGCAGGATTTACCATTGAAGCGACAGCATCTGGCAGCCAGACAGACGCCGGTGAGAGCGCAAACGTTGTCGATGACGGTTATGTCATCAAAAACGCGGCAGGCGAAGACAAGACCGCGAACTACACGAATGTTGTAAAAGTAGACGGCATATTGAAAGTCCTTCCGAAGGAGATCACGGTGACAACCGCATCCTCGGAGAAGGCTTATGACGGCACGCCGCTTACCAGCAGCCAGGCAGTTGCAACCGGCCTCGTCAACGGCGAGACCGTGACCGTTACCGCGATCGGTACGCAGACAGAGGTCGGCGAGAGCACCAATACCTATACCATGGACTGGGGCAAGACCCGGGCCGGCAACTATACAGTAAAAGAAGACCTTGGCAAACTGACTGTGACACAAAACAGCGGCCAGGTTACATTGACTGCGGCAAGCGCATCCAAGACCTATGACGGAAATGCGCTGCTGGCAAACAGTGTTACGGCAGACGGCCTTCCGGAAGGATTTACGGCAGAAGCGACCGCAACCGGCAGCCAGACAGACGCCGGCGAGAGCGCAAATGTCGTAAACGACGGATATGTGATCTACAATGCAGCCGGAGAAGACCGCACAGATTCCTTTACCAATATCGTGAAAGGCGACGGCAAGCTTACGGTTATGCCGGCACCGGTGACGATCACCACAGGCTCTGCATCAAAAGCCTATGACGGCGAAGAGCTGACCTGCCCGCAGGCAGAGATCACCGGCCTTGTGGCAGGAGAGCAGGCAACGATAGCAGCTACCGGCAAGATCACTGAGGTCGGAAGCACCGAGAATACCTATTCCATCGAATGGGATCAGGCAAATGCAAACAACTACAGCATTACCGAAAACCTGGGTACGCTGACGATCACAGAAAGCGACGCAGAAGTTGTCCTGACGGCACCGAGTGCGGTCAAGACCTATGACGGCAGCGCGCTGACTGCAGACGGCAGCAACGCGGCAGAGGCAGGCGTTACCTACCAGAGCGCGGGCAACAAAGTCGTTGCAACAGGCCTGCCGGCAGGATTCAGCGTTGAAGCGACCGTAACCGGCAGCCAGACAGACGCCGGTGAGAGCGCAAACGTGATCAATGACGGCTATATCATTAAAGATGCAACCGGCAAAGACCAGACCAAGAGCTTTACCAAGATCGTAACAGTTCCGGGTACTCTGACCGTTAATCCGGCACCGGTGACCATCAGTACAGGGTCCGCAACCAAGGCGTATGACGGAACCGGCTTAACCAGTGACGAAGCTTCGATCACAGGTCTTGTCAACGACGAGACCGCTACGGTTACCGCGACAGGCGCAAGGGTTGAAGTCGGCAGTACCGATAACACCTACAGCATCAGCTGGGATAGCGCAAAAGCGGCAAACTATGCTGTAACAGAAGCGCTGGGAACTCTGACTGTTACCCAGAATCCGACTGCTGTTACTCTGACGGCAGGATCCGGAGAGAAGACCTATGACGGCACGGCATTAGAGAACAAGAACGTTCTTGCAGCCGGCTTACCGGAAGGCTTCTATATAGAAGCAACGGCATCCGGCTCACAGACCGAAGCCGGTTCCAGCGAGAATATCGTAAACGACGGATTCATCATCCGCAGTGCAGCCGGCGCAGACAAGACCGATTGCTTTACCAACATCAAAAAGGTGCCAGGCACCTTACAGATCGCAAAACGTCCGGTTACTGTTTCGAGTGACTCGGCGAACAAGATCTATGACGGCAAAGCGCTGACCCTTGACCGGGCAGCAATCACAGGCCTCGTAAACGGCGAGACCGTCATCCTGCATGCAGTCGGAACGATCACAGAGGTTGGCAGCACGCCGAACCTGATCGAGATCACCTGGGACGGCGCAAACGAGAACAACTACACCGTTTCCTATGAACTCGGCACACTGTTTGTCGCAAAACAGGATACCGACGTCATCCTGACAGCGCCGAGCGCAGAAAAAGTCTATGACGGCGCCGCGTTAACACCGGAGAACAGAGTCACCGCAACCGGTCTGCCGGAAGGCTTCACGGTCGAAGCGACCGTAAGCGGTTCACAGACCGACGCCGGAACGAGCGAGACCACAGTAAACGATGACTATGTCATCAAGAACGCAGACGGCGACGACAAGACCGAAAACTTCACGAAGGTTGTGAAGGTGCCAGGCACCTTAACAGTTCAACGTGCGAAAGTGACCGTCACGGCACAGAACAAAGCCTTTATGTATACCGGCGCAGCGCAGAGTTGGAACCATGCGGATGTCACAGGCCTCGTGGGCGAAGATGCCCTGACGGCTACGATGACAGGAAGCATCCTGTTCCCGCACGAGTCCGGTATGAAGAACGAAGTCGAGAGCATTGCGTTTACGACAGGCAACCCTGCAAACTATGATGTGGAGACGGTACCGGGTGTCCTGACGATGGCAAATGCAGCGAAAGCGATCACGCTGACAGCAGCAAGCGATCGCTGGACTTATGACGGCATCGCACATGATAATGCGACAGTTGATCTGACCGAAGGCACGCTGTTTGCAGGCGATAAACTCACTGCAAGCGCAGCCGGAAGCGTCACAAACGTTTCTGACAATGCAGAATACAACAACGTCGTGGATCAGTATCAGATCCTCCATGATGGCGTGGATGTAACAGACAACTACGTCGTAACAGAGCAGGCAGGCACACTTAAGATCGATCCGCGTCCTGTCACCTTAAGCTCCGCGGATGCCGAAAAAGAATATGACGGCAGCCCGCTGACCACAGGCGATTTTGAAAATGCAGGCATCACGATCGACGCGGACGGATTTGCGTCGAATGAAGGTGCTGCCTACAATGTGACCGGCAGCCGGACAACCGTCGGCGAGAGCCAGAACACATTTACCTATACCTTAAATGACGGAACCGCTGCAGATAACTACGCGATCAACGTGAAGTTCGGAAAACTGCGCATTAACAACCGTGCAGTCAAACCGGTCATCACGGTATCCGCAGAGAGCGGCCAGTTCCTGTATGACGGCACCGAAAAGAGCGTCAGCACACTGACGAACTTAAAGTTCGCCGACAAGGGCCAGATCTATACGATCGAAGGCTTAAGCGCAGGCGTTACACAGACCAACGCCGGCATCTATGAAAACAAGATCACCGGAACCGCAGTCGTCAGAGACAAAGACGGCAATGATGTCACGGATCAGTTTACGATCCAGACAGAAAACGGTACACTCCGCATCGATCCGCGTAAGGTCACCCTGACATCCGCAACGGATTCGCAGGAATACAACGGCCGCGCATTGACCAATGCAGAAGTTACCGTATCAGGCGACGGATTTGCGGAAGGCGAAGGCGCGACCTATGATGTGACCGGCAGCCAGACGACAGCAGGCAGCAGCGAAAACGCATTTACCTATACGTTAAATGAAGGAACCAATGCTGCAAACTATCAGATCGAGACGATCTATGGCACGCTGAATGTCACAAACCGCAGCGCGAAGTACACGATCGAGCTGACCGCAAACAGCGCAACAGCACAGTACGACGGTACCGAGCATAAGGTCTCCGGCCTGACAGATACGCATTTCGCAGTTGACGGCAATACCTACACGGTATCCGGCATGAACGCAGAGACAGCAGCAGTCCATGCAGGCAATTATCCAGTCAACATCACAGGAACGCCTGTCGTCAGAGACGCGGAAGGCCGCGATGTCACAGAGCAGTTTGCGATCGAAACGACAGCTGGAACGCTGACGATCACGAAACGGCATCTGACCATGACATCAGAAACAGCCGAAAAGATGTATGACGGCAACACGCTGACCGCAACCGAGGTCACGGTAACCGGCGACGGATTTGCCGAAGGCGAAGGCGCAGCATACCATGTGACCGGCACCAGAACCCTGGTCGGCACAACAGAAAACACATTTGCCTATACCTTAAACGAAGGCACAAGCGCAGATGATTATGAGATCACGCAGGTCTTCGGAATCCTTTCGATCTTTAACCGCGCAGACGACGCGAAATATGAGATCACGGTACAGGCAGCCGGCGGCGAATTCCTGTATGACGGCACAGAGAAGACCGTCAGCGGACTGATCGCTGACGCAGCATCTGAAGATGCAGAAGAGACCATCGTTGCAAACGGCGAACCGGTCGCAGTCGTCATTGATGAGAACACCTACTATGTATCCGGTCTGCAGGCAGAAAAGACTGCAGTCGACGCAGGCACCTATTCTGTTCCGGTAACGGGAACACCTGTTGTCACAGATGCAGAAGGAAACGATGTATCAGATCAGTTCATCGTTCATACAAGCCCGAATACCCTTACCATCACACCGCGTAAGGTCATCCTGACATCCGCATCGGATTCCCGCCGGTATAACGGCAGAACCCTGATGAATGATGGCATCAGCGTATCGGGTGACGGATTTGCCGATGGCGAAGGCGCTTCGTATGAAGTGACCGGCGCGCAGACGATCGCAGGCAGCAGTGAGAACACCTTTACTTACAGCCTGCAGGACGGCACGAAGGCAGCAAACTATGAGATCGAAACGGTCTTTGGCATGCTGACCGTTCACAGCCGTGAGACGAAGTACGAGATCACAGTATCGGCGAAGAGCCTGACAGCGCTCTATGACGGAACCGAGAAGGCCGTTTCCGGACTTGACACGACAGAATTCACCGTCGATGGAAACACCTACACCCTGACCGGTCTGGCAGCAGAAGCGACCGGAACCGACGCAGGCACCTATCCTGCGATCATCAAGGGCACCCCGTTTGTATTCGATGCAGACGGCAATGATGTCACATCCGAATTTGCTGTTTCGACAACCTCCGGAGAGCTCGTCATCACACCGCGTCAGATCACAATGGCATCCGGCAGCGCGAGCCGCGCTTATGACGGAACACCTCTGACCAATGACGAGATCACGGTAACAGGAGACGGCTTCGTAGGAGATGAAGGCGCGGCATATCGGTTCACCGGCAGCCGCACACTGGTCGGAAGTGCTGATAACACCTTTGCATACACGCTGACCGGCGGCGCAAAGGCAGCAAACTATGCGATCACAACCACATACGGCACGCTGACCATAACCGACAGAGACAAAGCATTTGACATCAGTCTGCAGCCAAACGGAGCGGAATACACCTATGACGGAATACCGCACGAGGCAGAAGGCTTTGCAGAGACCACATTTGAGGTCAATGGTGTCACCTATACAGTCGAAGGCATTACCGTTTACGCGGAAGGCACAGATGCCGGAATCTATCCGATGGAAGCATCCGGTACGCCGATCGTACGCGATGCAGACGGCAATGACGTGACAGCACAGTTTAATATCAAGGTGAACCCGGTAGATCTTACAATCCTGCCGCGGAATGTTGTTCTGACATCTATAAGTGCAAACAAAGAATACAATGGCATTCCGCTGACTACAGCTGAAGATGAGAATGCCGGCATCCTGATCGGTGGTGACGGCTTCGTCGAAGGCGAAGGCGCAACGTATGATGTGACCGGCAGCCAGCTGAATGTCGGAAGCAGCGAGAACACATTTACCTATACCTTAAACGACGGTACGAAGGCAGAAAACTACACGATCACGACAGAATTCGGAACCCTGACGGTTACCAGCCGGACAGAGAAATATGTCGTCCATATCACAGCACCGGGCGGAAGCTTTGTCTATGACGGCAGCGAGCATGAGGTAAGCGGTCTGCAGGTAGTCAGTGTAGAAGAAGCCACACCGGAGCTTGAAGTAAGTGCAGCAGATGATGGCAGTGCCACAGAGGCAGCTGTCGCAGGCGCAGGACGCGTCGTACCGAACGGCCGTCCGCTGATCATCCGGATCGATGGAAACACCTATCGCATCACCGGATTCTATGCAGAGCAGAGCGGCGTCAATGCAGGTACCTATGAGGTAACAGTTGGCGGAAGCGCAGTCGTAGAAGATGCATTTGGTCACGATGTGACGGATCAGTTCACGATCTTTACATCAGACAACCAGATGACGATCGATAAGCGTAAGCTCACGATGACATCCGGCTCCGCAAGCCATACCTACAATGGCCGTGCGATCACCAATAGCGAGATCACGGTATCGGGTGACGGCTTTGCAAACGGCGAAGGCGCATCGTACGATGTGACCGGCAGCCAGACGTTAGTCGGCATGAGTGAAAACGCATTTACGTATCAGCTTGATGACGGCACGAACGGAGATAACTACGAGATCAGCACTGCATTTGGACTGCTCAATGTCCTGCATCGTGACGCAAGCTATGAGTTGACGCTGACGCCTAACAGTGCAACTTATCCGTACGACGGCACAGAGAAATCTGTCGAAGGATTTGTCAACACTTCATTCACTCTGGAAGGCGTGAACTACGAAGTCAGCGGCCTGAAGGCAGAAGCAAGAGGCACAGATCCGGGTACATACGCAGTTGCCGTAACCGGCACGCCGATCGTAACCGATGAAAACGGCAATGATGTCAGCGACCAGTTCGCGGTCAATGTCAAGAATGCAACCCTGACGATCGTACCGGTAACCGTTCCGGCGGGCACCGGAGATGGCACACCAGGCACACCGACGACACCGGATGGCACGCCGACTGTGGAACCGGGTACTCCAGGACCGGACGGCGGCATCCAGAATGCAGCAGCAAACCGCCAGATATTTGAAAACGGTGTAGCTGTAGCAGACGGCACGCAGGGACCGCCATTCACGGTCGCAGTCGTAGACGACGATGTCACCTTCGGCATCGAAGAAGTCGAAGACGACGAGATCCCGCTTGCACCGTTCATCGGCGGCTATTGGGCACTCGTTAACCTGATCTTAATGATCGCGGGCGTGATCCTTTTGATCTTCCTGCTCATCGCATGGTTCTTTAAGAATCATGAAGACGAAGACGAGACCAGCGCAGGCACAGCCGACACAGCTGAAGCAAGAAAAGAAGAGGAAGACAAGCGGCGCAGAAACAAGACACTGATCAAGTGCTTCACCGTCGCACCGGCCATCGCAGCCATCATCGTCTTCATCCTGACAGAGGATATGACAAAGACGATGCAGCTCATCGACCAGTTCACGATCCTGATGATCATCCTCTTCGCAGTCGAAGTCGTACTGGCCATTGCAAGCAGGAAAAAGAAAAAGAAAGAAGAACCACAGGAACCACAAGAAGTACAAGAAGCTTAAGAATGTAAGCTAAACGAGAAGGGACAGGCCGAATGGCCTGTCCCTTCAGACTGAAGACAAAGTCCAGGTAAAAGCCTGGGCTTTTCTTTTTCCCATTCTAAGCATCTCTTTCCTGTCGGCA
>SVDH01000001.1:176173-181125 GCA_015057865.1 Lachnospiraceae bacterium | reverse complement strand
CCAGTTCAAAATGATACATCGCGATCCCGACATCGATCCGCTGCAGATCTCCTGTCGCATGGCTGACATATCCCTTATCCTGCTTCTCAAAGAAATGTACTTTCCCTTCTTCGAAGACAAGCCGCCATGGCTGCTTGTTGACGGCAGACGGTGCCCATTGGATCATCTCCAATGCATCACCAAGCTCCCATCCGAGACACGCCGCCTTTTCCGGTGTCAGCGGTTCAGAAAAATCCTTGCAGAAAAACAATTCAGAATAATCTTTTCTCTTATCTGCTTTGACGCCCTTTCGCATCATCTTCTCCCGCATCGACATCTGATCTGCGGTATATCCGAGCGGTGTCATGCATGGCATCACTTCGTCTTCTGCCAGTTCAATCGCCTTTTCAAATGCCTCCCGGTTCATCGTGCCGCCGACCCAGACCGTACCGACACCGATCGATTCCAGATACAAAACCATTTTTTCAAACGAATATCCATAGGCTTCTTCAAATTCCGGCACCCGTTTCATTTTGACACCAAGATAAAGATCCGTCCCCACTACGACCGGGCAGGAAAGACCATTCTCCTTGCCGTGCAGGATCCGGAATTCTACCGGCAGCCCAAACGGGTTATCAACCATTTTCGCAAAAGACCTGATCGTCGCAAGGTCTTCCTCTTTTAACGGTCTGCCGTCAAACGTCCTGACACTCCTTCTTTTTCGAACCAGTTCTAACATCGTTCCCATAAGCAACTCTCCTTCATAAATCCCATTGATATTGCTTCATATCTACTCTGCCGTCAGTGAAAGTGACGCCCTCCGCTTCCAGCAGTTCAATCTGTTTATTCACTCCACCAAAAGCAAATGCTTTCGATGGTTCACCCAGACGATTGACCACACGATGACACGGGATCTTGCCCGGTTCCGGATTGACATGCAGTGCATAGCCGACCACGCGGCTCCACTTCTTGTTTCCGGCAAGCCGTGCAACCTGTCCGTAAGTCGCCACCTTCCCCTCAGGGATCTGGCGCACCACCTGGTAGACCCGTTCAAACGAGGTCTTGGCATCCGGCTCCCTAAACTCTTCTGATACCAAGCCGGATTCCATCTGTTTTTCCCAGTCAAAAAAGCTGAGTTCCTGTTTCGCTTTTTCTGTCATAAGCAACCTCTGTTCCTTAAAGCCTGATTATCATGTCTTCTGTCCCGCAAACTGCGTCATGTAAAGCTCATGATACACGCCGCCCTTTGCAAGCAGTACATCATGCGTACCGCTTTCTACGATCGTACCCTGGTCCATGACGATGATCTGATCTGCGTCGCGGATCGTCGAGATTCGATGCGCGATGATCAGACTTGTGCGGTTTGCCATCAGCTCTACCATCGCATCCTGGATATGTTTCTCTGTCCTTGTATCGACACTTGACGTCGCCTCATCCAGGATCAGGATCTGTGGATAAGACAGAAATGCCCGTCCGATCGTCAACAGCTGCCGCTGTCCCTGCGACAGACCGGTTCCGGATGCCAAAAGCATCGTATCATACCCTTCCGGCCATGCCTCGATCATCTTTGCGCAGTTGCTCGATGCCGCCGCTGCCCGGATCTCTTCCATCGAAACATTCGGATCCGCGTAAGTCAGATTATATTTTACGGTATCCGTGAACAGGATCGTATCCTGTAAAACGATACCGATCGCATTCCGCAGATCATGAATGGAAAGATCTTTGATGTTCACACCGTCCAGCAATATCTCACCACTGTCGATCTCATAAAACCGCATCAGCAGATTGATGATCGTCGTTTTTCCACTGCCGGTCGTTCCGACGAGCGCGATCTTCTTGCCGGACTCAACTTTTAAGTTAAAATCCTTAATGATCTGCTTGCCGGGTACATAGGAAAAGTTCACATGCTTAAACTCGATCACGCCGCGCACCGGCTGCGCCGGTATTTCTCCCCCGGATGGTTCCTCCTTCTCATCCAGGATTGCAAAGATCCGCTCTGCACCGGCGATCGCTGTCTGGATCTGTCCATACAGCTGTGCAAGTTCATTGATTGGTCTGGAAAACTGCTTGGAATAGACAATAAATGCCGAGATCACGCCGACTGTGATATATCCTTTTAACGCAAACCATGCGCCGAACACAGCAACGATCACAAACGAAACATTGTTAAACATATTCATGACAGGCCCCATACAGTTTCCGATGATTTCTGCCTTGATCCCCGTTTTGGTCAGCTGGTCTGCCGTTTCCGAAAACTGACGGATGGCTTCGTCCTGATAATTGTATGCCGTCACCGTTTTGCTTGCGGAAACCATTTCCTCAACCGTACCATTTACACGGCCGAGCAATTGCTGACGCTTTACAAAAAAGCTTCGCATCTTTTTAGAAATAAAACGAGTGAACAGCACCGTCAGGACTACTGTCGAACAGGAAAGCAGTGTCAGCGGCACATTGTACCAGAGCATGACCGATGCCGTTCCGATCAGCATCAGGACACCGGAAAACAGTGAACTCAGTGATTGCGAAATAACACCGGAAACATTTTCCGCGTCGTTGGTCATGCGGCTCATCAGATCGCCGTGCGAGTGTCCGTCGATAAAGCTGACCGGCAGACGCACGATCTTCCCAAACAGGTCTGAACGCATCCGCTTGATAATCCGCTGGCTGAGCGATGCGGACAGCCGTCCCTGGATCAGGGTCGAAAGACCATATCCGATGTAAAAGACCACCATAATGATCAGAAGCTTCGGCAGTGTATCAAACCTTGCCCCGACGATCCGGTCTATGGCATTGCTCTGAAGCCCCGGCGCGATCACGGAACATGCCACACCGGCCACGACCACTGCCGCGAGCGCGATCACGAGTCCCAGCTCCTGTCGGAAATATTTCAGCAACCGTTTGAACGTCGTTTTCCCGTCTTTTGGTTTTTCAATGGGCGCACCACGCATCCCCGGACCGCGCCGCCCCATCGACATCTGTACGAGAGACGATCGGTTTCCGGATGCATTGGAAATGGTTTTTACTGAAGTATCGGACGTGCTCATGATGCCACCTCCTTTTCCTTCAGCTGGGAATCGTAAATGTCGCGATAAACAGGGCAGGTTTCCAGCAGCTCTTCGTGCCTGCCGTAACCGACAATTTTTCCGCGGTTCAATACGGCGATGTGATCCGCATCACGGATCGAAGCGATCCTCTGCGCGATGATCACTTTGGTCATATCGCGGTATTCCGTTTTCAATGCATCGTAGAGCCTCGCCTCTGTCTTCAGATCCAATGCGCTGGTCGCATCATCAAAGATCAGGATCTTCGCATGCTTTAACAGCGCCCGGCTGATCGCCACACGCTGCCTTTGCCCGCCCGAAAGACTCATGCCGCCTTCGGCCACCGGCGTATCGTATTGCTGTGGCTGCTGCATGATGAATCCATCCGCCTGCGCAGCCTTTGCTGCCTTTTTGATCTCATCAATTCCGGCGTCATTTTTCCCGATCGCGATATTTTCCCGGATCGTCGTTCCAAACAGTTCGCTTTTCTGCAGCACGTAGGAAACCTTTTCCCGCAGCTCATGCAGCGTATAATCACGAACATTGACGCCATCCACGAAAACATCCCCGGAGGTCACATCATAAAACCGGGGGATCAGACTGATCAGCGTGCTCTTACCGCTTGCAGTCGCTCCGATCACGCCAAGCGTCTCGCCCGGTTGGATCGTCAGATTGATGTTTCGCAGGATTTCCTCCCTGCGCCCCGGGTATGAAAAATGCACGTTTCGGAATTCAACTGCCGCAGCCGGCGCTTCCGGTTTTACACTCACATTTGCAAAGCCCCTGCCATCCTGCAGCGCAGGCTCCGTATCGAGCACCTCTTTTAACCGCTTCACGGAAGCAGACCCCCGCGAGATCGTCTGAAAGATCATGGCCAGCATCATCATACCGTTTAAGATCTGGGAAATATAGGTAATGGCCGCCATCACAGCACCCGGCGCAATGTTGCCGCCCTGCACCTGTACACCGCCGACATATAAGATCCCGACGATCGCAAGGTTTAAGACAATATTCATGATTGGCCGCAGATAAGACATCAGGATCAGCACGCGAAACTGTGTATCCACCAGCTGCTGGTTGGCATCGGCAAACCTCTGTGTTTCCCGCTCCTCCTGCACAAACGCCTTGACCACACGCGCACCGGATACATTTTCCTCGATCACGGTATTCATCCGATCCAGACGTTTTTGTAAAACCGAAAAGAGCGGATTGGTTTTCCAGAGCACGAAAATAATATCCAGCAAAAGCAGCGGCACTGCGATTGCAACGATCACACCGAAATGCATATCCAGCGTCACCAGCGCAAAACTGCCGCCCGCAAAAAAGATCATACAACGTACAAAACCGCGGATCATCTGACTGACCATCTGCTGTGTCTGCGACACATCACTAGTGATCCGCGTAATCAGCGATCCTGTTGTAAAATGATCCGTCTGCTCATAGGAAAACTGCATGATGCGCGAAAAACAGGCCTTGCGCACATCATTTCCGAAATTCTGCGCACATAGATTCGTAAACACCGCACTCAAAATACCGCATCCGCCGCCGACGATCACGATCAGGATCATCCGGATTCCGGTAGAAGCGATCAACGGGATGTCGGAAACACCTCCGTTGTTGATCCCAAGGATCCCCTCATCCACGATCGTCTCCATCAAGCGCGGCTGGATCAGATCTACCAGTACCTCGCCTACCATAAAGGCAGAAGCCAGCACTGCAAAAAACCAATACTTTTTTAAAAACTTTAACACTCGATATGATTCCTTCCGGCTGTTGAGTAAATCTTTCGGTTCAGCGTAATTCCCTCTATGGACTGGGTAAATTTTTCTGCTATTTCTGCAAAAAGCGCGATTGCCGGATTGTAATTGTTTTTATGCCATGCGATGCAAACCTCATGGTTTTTTGCTTCCGGCATGTCGATTGGTCGGATCG
>SVDH01000001.1:0-176073 GCA_015057865.1 Lachnospiraceae bacterium | reverse complement strand
AACGCCGGCTGTGTGATAAACAGGCATCTTGCCGCTTCTGTAAAGCTTAAACATTCTGCTACTTTAATAAAATATTTGATCTGGTTAAAAGTCATTGTTTTCTCCTTTTTTAAGGGTTTTCGTCCCTTCCGGATTATCGTATCATTACCATAACAGTTATGCAAGTTTTTCATTACCATAAGTTATAATGTTATAAAAGACTTCTTTATTTCATTTGGATTCTTCGCTTTTTTTCATTTTGGCACTATGTTAAAATTTTAATAAGCGATAACGGAACGCCGGTCAGAAGCCGGCATATGTATCAAGTGGGAATTCATAAGAGAGGAGAACACAGATATGAAAGTAATGGGAATCGTGGCAGGACGCCACAACGGAAACAGTGAGATTTTAGTAAAGGAAGCTCTGCTTGCCTGCCAGGAAGCCGGCGCAGAAGTCGTTATGATCAACCTGTTTGACTATAACATCCTTCCCTGCACGGGCTGCGAAGGCTGCACGATGAGCATGGGAAATGTCGCAATGGGCAAAGGCGAGTACAACGGATGTGTTCTGAAAGATAAAGACGATGTTGACGCTCTGATCACGGAGATGCAGACCTGCAACGGTCTTGTCATCGGCGTACCGACTTATGATCTGATGCCGACATCCATCTATACACGCTTCACACATCGTTTCCTTGCATACGAGCTTTCTTTCCTGTTAAAGATCGGCAAAGTCAAAGAAGATCCGCATCAGGTAGCCGGCATCATGGCAGTCGGCGGCTCCTGCAAAGACTGGCAGGGACTTGCGCTCGATACGATCTCCGCAACCATGTTCACACAGTCTACGATCGTTATTGATAAATTCCTTTCCACCAGAAACGGCCGTCCGGGCAACGTTCTGTTAAAGGATGACCAGATCGCACGCGCACATAAGCTTGGCGAAAACGTTGTGAAAGCGATCCAGACACCGGTTGAAGAGCGTACATGGCTCGGCGATCCGGATCAGGGTCTGTGCCCGAACTGCCACAGCGATCTGATCATGGAAGGTGAAGTACACTGGGACGGCATCCAGTGGCCGTTTGAATGTGCAGTCTGCGGCGCAGGCGGCGACATCGTAAAAGACGAGAACGGCAAAGCAAAATTCGTTCTTGCTCCTGACGGACTCTGCCGTGACAGAAATGTAAACGAGTGCCGTGAGAAACATCTCGAAGAGATCGTTCAGACCAGAATCCACTTCATGCAGAATCAGAATGTTGCAAAAGAGAGAATGGCAAAATACAAAGAGCTGAAATTCCCGACTGTTGAAATCGCAAAATAATGATCTATGTATAAGAAAACTCTGTGGCAGAACAATCTGTCACAGAGTTTTTTATTTGGCCATATGCTTCCGCTTTCCGATATGCGGATCAAAGCTGTCAAAGATAAACACATGGAAAAACTTTCTTGCCCGGCGAAGCTCCTTTTGATCCTTGATCGTCCAGGCAAACCGCATCACAGGGAACATCCAGCAGCACAGCAGGAATGCCGGCTGTGTCACATGCTTGTGGTTGTAAGCGATAAAATCCGGTTTTGCAAGGAAATTGCACATCATATTGGTTCCGACAAATTTTATGATCGGATTCAGCCGCTTCCCTTCCTTATCCCGGAATGCATCTGTCGATAACTGTCCGCGTAAAACCTCCGGATGATGCTTCCGATACCACATCAGCGCTTTCGGGCGGAACGATTCGATACAGTAAATCCCCTGATATCCTTCCATCTCTTTTGCAAGATGTACCGCGATCACATCCGGTTCGAACTCTCCCTTGATCTCGATCACCATCGGCACTTTTTCATCAATAACCGATAACACCTCGGAAAACAGCGGGATCTTCTCCTGCGAATTCGCCAGCGTCAGTTTTTGCAGTTCTTCATAAGTACACTCCCGCAGAACCCTGTCGTCACCGCACATGCGTTTCAGATCAGAGTCATGAAACACCACGAGCTTCCTATCTGATGTCAGCTGTACATCCAGTTCTACTGCAAACCCATTCTCTACCGCCTTTGAAAAAGCCGCAAGAGAATTCTCAGGGGCATCCGACGCATTGTCAAAATAACCTCTGTGCGCAACATAAGTCTCTGTGAAGGGACGCAATCTCTTTTTTCGTTTTTGATTGACATTGGGGCAAACCATGAATAAGTACGCCGCGATCAATATCAATACAATGATCAGTACGGGTCTCATCTTTTTCCCTCTTGACATAACGAACAAAATGTCTGCTTCTGTCTTTTATTGTACTCGCTTTTTTCCTTTTTCTCAAGGCAGGCGATTCTCTTGACAAAACAGATGCCTGTGCGATAATTTTTGAATAAGGAGGGACTGATCATGATCGCAGAAGAAATCAGAGAAACGCTTTTTTCTTTACAGGATGAACCCTATCGGGAATTCCAGGTGAAGCTGATCCCTTCGATCCGTCCGGAGACGATGATCGGCGTCCGCACACCTGTGCTTCGCAAGCTGGCAAAAGAACTGTCAAAGGATCCAGGCATCGACGAATTCCTGCAGGATCTGCCTCACCGGTATTTTGATGAAAACCAGCTGCATGCTTTCCTGATCTCTGAAATCAAAGCGTTTGACAAATGCATGGAACAGACAGAGAAATTTCTGCCGTTCATTAATAACTGGGCCACCTGTGACCAGCTCTCTCCGAAGGTTTTTAAAAAGCACCGACAGGATCTGCTGCCCCACATCCGCGTCTGGATCAAATCAAAGGAAACCTACACGGTAAGGTTTGGCATCGGCATGCTGATGCAGCATTTCCTGGATGAAGACTTTGACCTAGCATATCCGGAATTGGTGTCAAAAATACGGTCTGAGGAATACTACATCAACATGATGATCGCCTGGTACTTTGCCACGGCCCTGGCAAAACAGTACGATGCGGTTCTGCCATATATCGAACAGAAAAAACTGGCCCCCTGGACGCATAACAAGGCGATCCAGAAAGCAAGAGAAAGCTATCGGGTCACTCAGGAGCAAAAAGATTATCTGAAAAGTCTGAAAGTAAAGGGATAAACTATGTCAAACAAAACCTGCTGTGTCATCATGGCCGCCGGCCTTTCCTCACGAATGGGCCGCCACAAACCACTGCTTCCGATCGACGGACATCCTGCGATCGTGCATCTGATCTTAACAATGCTAAATGCCGGCGTTGATCACTGCATCATCGTCACCGGTCATCACGCAGACGACATCAAAGAAGCATGCCGCGACCTAAACAATATTACATTCGTTCATAATCCGGCGTATGCATCAACGGATATGTTTACTTCCGCAAAGATCGGGTTTGGAGCAGTCACAAATGACTATTCACGCATTCTTTTTACACCGGCAGACATTCCGCTGATCCCGGTTTCTGCCGTCAAGAGTCTTCTTGCTTGCACAGAACCTCTGGTCTATCCGGGTGATCGCACAAAAAAAGGGCATCCTGTTTCCATAGATGCCGCTTTTTTAGATATGATCCTTTCGTTTGACGGGGATGGCGGTCTGCGCGGCGCGCTTTCCTCCCTGCCCGTAGAACCGGTTTATCTCGCGATCGAAGATCCGGGGATCCTAATAGACATGGATACACCGGAGGATTATCAAAAGATTCTGGACGTATGTGAATCAAAAGAACCGTCCCCTTGACTCATTGACTCTTCTCCAAAGCAGCACTCCCGCCCCCAGAATCATCATAGATCCAAGGATCGTAAAGAGTCTTGTGCCGTGACCGCCGGTATTCGGCAAAGCGGCACCGGGAACATTTTTCACCACGATTGTTGTGTTATCATCCTTAAGCTCTACATCGGAATACGTTTCTGCTTCTCCTTTATCATCGGTAAGCATCACTGCTCCATCGGATACTTTGAAGTAGATGTCCTTCGTCAGGATCACATAGCCTGCAGGTGCACTGGTCTCCGTAAGCTTATAAATGCCGTTGGCCATTCCGGTAAAGGTCATTTCCGATTTGTCTGTCAGATTGATCAGCCCATTTTCTCCGAGCCCGTATTCGGCAACAGCAACAAATGTACCTTTATCATTCTTCCTGCATAGTTCAAATTTTGATCCGGACAATGCATTTCCCGATTCGTCTGCCTTCCGTACAGTAATGCCAAGAGGCGTATTCTCAATGTCGATCTGATATGAGACAGTACCCGCTACGGCACTCTTTTTGGTCAGCCAGTTCTTATATCCGCTGTTATTGATCGTTACGCTTCCATTCGTGCCGATCGTAAAGCACAGATCTTCCGCCAGTTTTTTATAACCGCTTGGCGCAGCCTTCTCTCTCAGATAATATGTGCCCGGTCCGATGGCCATCGTCATTTCCGTAAGGATGCCCTCGTCATTTGTCACAAGGTCTTCATAACCGGTCTTGGGATTATATGCCGGGCGTACGTTGCCTTCACTGTCTTTCACCTGATCGTACAGTGCAAAATGGACACCTTCGAGCGAAATCTTCGAGCTGCCGTCAACACCGACCTTTACGACTTTCAGTTCCTCCACGGTCCGGTTCTTCACCGTGATGCGTGCCATGGCTTTATCTGTCGCCGGAGTGGTCGTAAAGAAACCATCGGGTCCGCTCACCTGAATATAGTAAGTCGTGTTTCCTACCGGCACGGTCAGATCATAGTTGAGCGGTTCTGTCGTCATCACTTTGATCTTGATCGGATCATCCATTGCCACATATCCGAACGGCGTTTTGATCTCGTCCAGCGTAAAGGTTCCCTCATTCAGATAGGCCGTAGTCACCAGACCATCGCTGCCTGAAGTATAGGACGCATATCCCACATCGGTTCCTTCAGAATCTTTCAGTGTGAATTCCGCGCCGGACAGGTAAGTCTGACCGCTCCAGTCTGTCTTGTAGATCTGAATCCCGGGTCTGGAATTCGTTACGGTGTCAACACGAATCTTTTCGTTCTGTCCGGTGGATTGGCCCTTATCATAATCAACGGTATACTTCTCCGTACGGGGATTGCCGCTGATCGTTTTTCCGCTGACAGTGATGCTGCCGCCATCTGCAATTGGTTCAATCTCGGTGTAACCGGTTACAACACCGTTCTTTTCCACAGTGGGCTCACCGGTCAGTTTCACCTCGCGAACGATGAACTCGTTGAAAGTATGCGGTACATCATTCACTTTCAGATCCGGGAAGAACCAGTAGATCTCCGTCTCATCGGAATCCAGCCTACGAACGGATCCGTCTATGAGGTCTCCAGGATTGCCGTTCCCATCATCTAGGTAAACTGCCAGATAGATCGGATCGTGGATCATAAAGTCCTTATCCGTCCATTCTTTCTTCGCGGTCAGACCCCAGCCCTGCTGGTTGCGGATCTCGATCATCGGTGATTCGGTCTTGGACGCGATCGTGTCACTGATGGGTTCTGCCGTGATCGTATTGCCTTCTGTGGGATGCTGTCCATATGTACCCTCTTCGGTATAATAGACAACATCGGGATTCGTATCCGTACGGACATAACCGTCGCTGTCGCGGCGCGTGTATCCTCTCGGGAGCTCCCGGTCGGGCTCTTCTATCTTATATTTGGTACCGACGATCAGATCGCGCACCTCGACGGTATAACCGGCAGGGATCTTTGAGACGGAACCATACATTGATGTGGTAAATGTCCCTGCATCCTGTTCCACTTCACTCAGGGCTTTAAATTCTTCAAACGTACCAACATCGAGTGACACAAATTCCTGGTGGGCCTTGTCCCATTTACAGTAATTACCATCCGGTCCCTTGACATAATAGGTGTACATATTTGCCGGGAGGAGGTTCTCCTGGTCCGCAAACTCATTGCCCAGATAGAGCCTGAATGTAAATACATCTTTGATCTGTGTGGCCTGTTCATCGCTAAGGATCTTGCCTTCCGTATCATAGAGCACCTTCTTGAAAGATACCGTACGCATAACTTCCGGCGGAACCTCATTGATATACTCTACTCTCGGGCGGTCCCTGGTCGTATCATACGTAATGCCGAAATCCGACCTGGTCGTTCCATCATATGTTGTGGTCGCAGTCGGCGGAGTTTCCGGCCCACTCTCGGGATCCCATCCGTCAGTATTATTGTGCGGTTTTCCGAAGATCTCATCCCCGGACTTTTCGCCGTTTATGTAGACATGATTATATACCGCAGTATCCACGCCGCATTCGACGATCTTATAACGATAAGTGTCCTCGGGGAAATTGACCACTGCTGTCTCTCCTGCTTTCAGCAGGAACACGTTGCTATATGCCTCTCCTCCAATCTGCATGGAGCTCTTATAGGGGATCAGTTTATTCGTTCCCTTATAGGATGCATATACCTTTCCGGTCAGATCAGTATTTTGAGCCGGCTGCTCCATAAGGACAGGCTCACCATAGCTGGTTATTACACGATTGCCGTTTTCATCAAGCACATATTTACCGTCTGCATCTCTCTCGTATTCAGCTGTCTGATACCAGATCTGATAAGGATACTGGATCAGTTTATTCGATGCATGATCAACACCTTTGAGCTTCTTGGACAGCTCCACTGTGCCGGGCTTTACAGAAGCCAGGTTAAACCGCATCTTCAAGTTGGATGCGCCGCCACCGCGCTCCATGTAGAACATCTTCATCTCATGCGTGGTGTAATCGTTAAAGACATGGACAGTTCTTCCATCATCCAATGTCTTCGTTACGAAGAGATTATCAACTGCAGAATCATCCAATCCGCGTGCCTGATAATTGCTCCTGAAGATGTCATAGAGCGTCGTTTCGGTGCCGTTGCAGTTCACTTCGCCTGTCCTGAAGTTCACCGTGCCGCCGATGGCGCTGTGGACGCCACCCAGATCCAGCACAAGCTCACCGTCAACGTAAAACCAGAAGTCATCGTCACCTGTGAATTCGAAGATGATATCATGTCCCCAGTCATCCACGCCGTCAGGTGTCTGCGTGAATACGGCGGAAAGTTCCATGCCATAGAAATAATCGGCTTCATTCTGCGGAATCGAGTACAGGGGCTCGCCCTTGCGCGGATCTGTATCCGGAAGTTCATTTCCTCTGATATCGCGCTGGTTCGTGATCACATTCCCCTGGTCGTCATGCGCATAGCCGGTCTCGTCACTGATGTTATTAAATGGCATGAACTGGCCATGCAGCCTGGTAGGTCCTGTATTCGTTCCGATCGCGCCCAGCTGATTGTAGACCGTGAAGTTTCCGAGATTTTCCTGGTCTTCGTGACCATATTTGTTCGTATTAAAATGCGCGAAGTTCTGGGTACTGTCGTATTCAAAGTAGCCACTCTCATTATATACGCTCTGAATGAACAGATGATTGGCAGGCGTCATGTCATTAAAGAGGCCTGACAGGCTTTCACCCTCCTTTTCGGTATTTGCCGTGATCGTCGGATACCCGTTTACAAGATTGGTAGATACCAGACCTGTTTCCGCTTCATACGCGTGAGCCGAATTCCACGGATGATGGCCAAAATACTCTCTCTGCACGGTATCACGGTTATCTTTATCGATCCTATTATTGAAATCAATCATCTTGATACTGATGCCGAATTTGTTGTTGTCCACTGTCTCTACTGTCGTAACATCATCTTCTTCTCCGACAGGAGGCGTCATCACAGCAAAATAGAAATCATCCGCCTCATCGAACGGGCATGTAACGGCCTTGAGCGCGCCTTTCTCATCCCGCTCTATCTTCAGGCCGGAATAGCCATACGCTTCATCATCCCACGCAACGATGGTCGTAAAGTCAAAGCCCTCACGGCGCCCATTCATATTGATGCCGACAGTATGATCGGCTATGATGCTCTCGGACTGGGGCGCAAGATATGTTCCGGTATAAGCAGTGTTCTGCAGCTCATAGTAATAGTTCGGCGTGCCGTCAGCATTGGTATATTCCGTGAACTCCCAAAGAGCCGAATTGACTTTGTTGCCGGTCCAGTTGATCATATCACCGCTGTCATAGACACGTATGAGGGATCCGTCATGATCCACGGCGTAAAACTCATATTTCCTGGTCGTTTCATTCCATACGCGGGTATAAACAATGATCCTGGCTTTTTCCGCTGCTCCTGCCCCGATCGAATCGTCGCTGACGCTGATCTTGCGGGCGGAATACGCAACGAAGTCATCATCCGACAGGGTGGATTTTTCAACCAGATTCAGCCACGTGGAGGCATTGCTGTTTTGGACCGCATTAAAACCATTCGCAGCGCTTCCGGAAAAATTCAAAGAATAACCGTTCACGGTAAAATGCCATTTGCCGCTGTTGGCATCTGTTCCGGGTGTGGCCCGGATCTGTGAAGCAGAAGCCTTATCATCCACCAGCGTCACACTGCTGTAATTGATGCGGAGATATTTTTCCGCTCCGTCTACCGTCGTCTTGATATAGTACTTGTCAAGTTCAATGGCTTCGAATGTCCACTCCTGGATGTCGCTGTTCTCGGCGACCAGAAGATTCCCGCTGTTGTTAAGCACATCTGCGCGGATGACCAGATCCTGTCCTGCCAGACGGTTCTGACCATTTACTTTATCCGCGGACATGGCCGCAGCCGTAGTGGAATCGTCATTATAGGCGATGCCAAAAGTCTTGCCTTCGAGTTCATAGAGATCTTTCACACACTTTGTAAGAACGACACGCTCATTGGCATTGACGCCGTTATTTCTCTGTTCAAAGAAGAAATTCCTGTTGCCCCTGACACTGAGTGCATAATTCTTATTTCCAATCACAGTATAAATATAAAATGTTCCCGCCGCATTTTTCGTCTCTTCTATATTCAGAGCCTGCGGGTTATTGGAGAAGCTGATGTTCCTGGCGTTATCGACATTCAGATATTGTTTTCCGCCATCCGGATCAGTGAAGTAGATATATACTTTTCCTGCTTCAGGGAACTCAAAAGACCATTTCTCGCCGGCTGCATTGTTTGTATCACCTTTAAGCTCATATATTCCGCCATTTTTAACCGTTGTACTGGTCATATAGTTCATGCCACTTCTGGCAATTGACAGAAGGTACTTCTGACCCGCCTCTATCTCATCAAGGCTATTAACAGACTGGGAGACCGTTTTCGGTTCCGGTGCATCCACGATCGAGTACACACTGAAACCATCCGCCTGGAACGCAACCACAGCCCCATTTTCACTGTTTTCCGTGCTGCTTCGGACTTCTTCTCCCTCTTCTGATCCATCCGCAAAATGGATCACATTCAAACGATCACTGCTGCTGTCAGCCAGTTCGATCCTCACATCCACACTGGTCCCTTCTGCAGGCTGAAGCTTCTCTCCACCCTTAACGATGCTGATATCAAACAGGCGGATGTATTCGGTGCTGCCCTCTTCCAGACCAAGCGCGCTTTCCGTCTTTTCTACATAGGCATCATAATCTGAGGAGCCTTCCGTCATCTCCTCTACACTCAGTTCTGCATCTGCCGGGATCCCGGTATCATCTCCATAGGTCGCAGTCACATGATAATTATGCCCATCATTTGCAAGCACAATCTTTTCGATCGTTGTTCCGACGATGCCATACACGGAACTCTTATCTGATTCAAATATAACTTCGTCACTTGCCGTTTCGATGTCCAGCTCATGCTGGCGGCTCTCATCGATCTGCGGAATGACTTCTGCTTTTCCTTCGGTTGCTTTAATCTCTTTGTCGCTGTCTTCTTTATTTACATGCACGACCAGTGTGCTGTCATTTTCTGCGATCTGTGCTGAAGACATGGTAAGGAGGATATCTTTTTCCGGTTCGATCTCTTTTCCATCTTTCCAGAACGAGATATCAACTGCCTGTGCGTCATTTATTTCAGTCTGGGCAGAATCCGCGAGCTCATCAGTCTCTTTTTTTGCCGCATCCAGGATCTCATCCAGAACTTCCTGCTCATCAACCGCTTCGATCTTCATTTCGGTATCAGCCGGCAGTGTGCCCTCCGGTACAACTGCAGATACGACAAAAACCTCTTCCTGCCTGTCGTTTAACAGTGCTTCCCGAAACTCCTGGGCAGGCATGCTGTCAGGATCGGCTTCGGCTGTTTGCACTGCTTCAGAAACCGGCTCTTCTGGTTTCTTCTCTTCCAAAAGGGCAGACTCCGCCGCGGCATCATTTTCTTCAAGCGCGATTCCTGCCTCTGTGACAGCTGTCTGCCTATCGATCGTAAGTGCCGGCAGGATCAGCGTATATGTGGTAACAAATACCACCAGAGCCGCTGCGATCATAAACGACGCTTTATTCTTTTGGATTCTTTCAATCCATTTCTTCACCGTCTGCGTCTCCTTTTGCAACCATTTTTGCCATACAGTCTCCCTTGCAATATATATTATAGTATTGCCATCGTCAAAACAACCGTCAAACAATCCAAAACGCCATGCTTTATGCCAAAAATGCCGTATATTAAGAAAACGGAACCGGCACAATGACCAGTTCCGCTCTATCTTGTTTCTTCTGATATTATTTCTTATACTGTTCTTCGTCTCCTCCAAAGCAATATACCTGCTCCTGCGACCATGATCGATCCGAGGATCGTAAAGAGCCTTGTACCAGGGCCGCCGGTGTTCGGAAGTTCCTCACCAGGAATGTTGCTAATTGTCAGCGTATTGTCACTTGCTTTAGCAAATTCTCCACTGGTAACAGCAATTGTTACATTCTCGCCAGATCTGCTTACGCTAAATTCCACTTTGTTGGACAGAATAATGTAGCCATTGGGCGCGGCTGTCTCTGTTAAGATGTAGTCACCGACAGGAAGACCTTCTATTGTAATCTGACCGCCTGTTACTTCAAAATCATGTTTATCACCAGATCCAATATCTACCCATTCTCCATTTACATAATGTTGCGCATTTGTATTGGAGTCTTTCAATGCTAAGGTGAATCGTGCTTTATCCAGCAGATTTCCCTTGCCATCATCTTTTATCAATACGATGTCAGCGGTTCTTCGAGTATTGGTAAATGTGATTGTCGTATCGCCTTCTAGCGTGATATCACCTGTCGACAGGGTATTTTTCGTTTTTTTCGTGCCATCCGCATACGTGATTTCTATACTTGTATCAAAATCCTTATATTCATCAGACTCTGTTACAGAAATAGCTGTGCCGAAAGGAATACCAGAATATGTCTTAGTATTTGATTTCTCTTCAGAAATATGCTCGCCATATAATGTGATTCCTGACTCAGTCAGACCACTTGCAGTAAAGCTATATGACTTTCTCTTATCTGCAGCGCTACCATTTGCAACGTTCTTAATAACAGTTACATTTGCTGTCTTCTTGGTATTGGTTACTGTAATGGTATAAGCACCATTATCATTAGGACCGGTTACTATAGCACCTGTAGTACCTTCTGGAAGCGAAATTCCCGAATCGGTAACTGCTATCTCAATATCAGAGATTCCATTATAATATGTCGGAACACCTATTTCTGAGAGAGTATATGTTCCCTCTCTTATTGGAAGAGTGAAAACGCTATTATTACTACTATCGATAGCAATGCCATCATCTCCAGTTGTCAGATTTCCCTCGACAGTATCCAATGTAAAGGTTGCTCCAGCAAGACCTTCGGCTGCATCATCACCAATTTTCTTTATGATGAGCCCCTGTCCAACACGTCGGTTGTAGATAGTTCCACCGTTATTTTCCAGGTAATCATTTGGCCCCATTTCATTCTCAGCTGAGGTTCCTACCGCTTTATACGGTACATATCCCGCTGGAGCAGATGTTTCCTTTACAACATACTTAATTTGATTACCATTGGAATCGAGTCGCGGAAGATTGTCAAACCTTGCCCACCAGCGAGAAGATTCCCAACCATAAACACCTGCTTTCTTAGGGTCTGTATCAGGCGTTCCATCCAACGTAACTGACTCAATGGGTGTATAGGTAGTCCCATCCTGACGGTAAATCGTAAACTCTACACTTCCTCCATTTGGAGCATACTGATTTCCTACATTACCTTCATTATCCATCCAACGTTTACGTGCGCGGAAGAAAATGTGTTCGCTTGCGTCAGTATATGTGTTGGTGAATCTCGCCCAATCAGAATCATTGTTACTGATGGTAATATTGTTTCCTTCTCCCTTACTTGTAATACCGTAGATTTCGGAAACCTGAATCACTTTTCCATTTGATTCAAATACATCACCTACATTTTTACTTGTACCGTTTGTATCAGAAAGTTCCCAAACCTCATACTCGCCATCTTCAATACCTGTAAAGGTTATTGTTGCAGGGCTGGCTACGCCTGCAGTAATAACTACCGGAATTGTGTAGATAGATCCATTTTTTTGTACGAAATCATCCTGACCGTGCTTTTTAAGGGCAAAGTATATTGTATCGTTTACATCTGCAGTGGTGATTCCATCGCCAACTACTTCAACATTCTTGGATACCTGAACACGGCCACGCTCGTTCTTGACAGTAACTTTCATCTTTTCAGTGACCTTGATAGCTGAAAGATCTTGCTTAGTTACTGTTCTCTCTTCTTTTACTGTTGTACCGTCTTCCTCGTATGTAGTCAGGATATAAGTCGGTTCGTGGAACCCAATCCAACTTGATTCAAGCTCTTCAAAATCGACAGTTGCCTCTCTCATCACGCTAAATTCCTGCGTCTTAGCATTTTTGAGCGTGAAGTTATCCCAACTCTCATTATCCGTTTTTGTTTCTGTTTGGCCAGGGTCGATAGTCGCTGTACTTTCGTCATATTTAGGAACTACGACTTCTCTATGAGACGAAAGACTCATTTCGAAGTCTTTGTTGTAATCCGTAGTATTGACACTATCGACCTCTTTTTCAATAATTAGCGGATGGCGCACCCACTGAAAACGAAGTTTAACAATGTCCCCTTCCTGTAGATTCCCTACATATGAAGCTGAGTTCTCTTCATCATATTCGAGAAGTCCGTGATAAACCTCAAGGAAATTCTGGATGTAGTCAGAATTCTTATTTACGTAGATTGCAGATCCCTCAGGAGCAAGCATGCTGTAGAAAAACTTCATAACATCGTCATCTGTCGTCGAAGGATCGTTACCGTCTACCCAGTATTCGATTCGGTAGTTAACCTGTTTCGCTTGAGATTTCGGCGTCCAATGCGCAACGAATGGAATTACAAGGTTTCCTTCTTCGTCTTCAACAGCATATTGCGCTACATCTGCAAGAGGAATTGACTGTCCCGGAGCATACTGGGTGTTTCCGCCACCCTGAATTGTCCAATAATATGAGAACGTCTGATTTCCCGAGCTATCTACAGGAATGTTGGAAGAAAGAACAATAGTATCTTTGTTTTCAACATTGTAACCATAGTCATTTTCAGGCATTGTACCTGCTGTGGTGGTTACGCCACCAGAGCTATAGGTGACACCATACTCAGCAAGTTCAGCGCGAATCCGGAGTAGAGCAAGCTTATTGCTTCCCATACCAGTAATGGTGAAAACATAATAGCCATTACTGTTAGGGCTGCTAGTAATCGGATAATACTTTCCGTTTTCGTCCGACATAGAACCAAAGCTTAACCCATTCACATAATTATGAAGATCCCTCTCTGTGCTTGTGACGAATGCAAGTTCAGGATTTATATATCCCGGTTTAACAGTAAATCGCATACCATTATTGGTCGTATTATTACCAAACCAATACATATGATATGTTCCACTGTTTTGAGGTGATCCAGATGTAAGTTCTCCTATTGGTTCGCCTTCTCCCCAGCTTACCCAACCAGGAAGAACTGAGCTGCTATATGCATTATCAGATGAGCTAAATCCATAGAAGGAATAATCTACGTTGCTAAGAACTTCTGTGATAATCTCAACCGAGTTATCGGCATTATAGATATTGCCTCCTGAAATAACTACATCCTCATAGACATTGGAAACAGTAATTGTATAGTTCCTTCTGGCATTTCTGCCAGTTCCAGTAACGGAATTCAAAGTTACTGTCACAACTGCACCGCTAGGTAATTCTGTTGTCTTTGTCACAGGACCACTGTCACCATACGGAACATTGATATCTGTTCCATTGATCTGTAACGCATCGAGAAGCCAATGAGAATTTTCTGTATTATTTGTAGTAAAAGTCCAGCTCACCTCATTGCCAGTGAAAGCTTTTTTACCCTTGTTAGTCCCCGATCTTCCTAAGGTTCCATCACCCTGAATACGTGCACTGCTGTTTGTATTAACTGTATTGTCACCCATTGTTGTTGAGTTTCCGCCAGTATATACAGTACTCAGGAATTTCGATGCATCGAATGTATAGCTTGTTCTTTTGGTTAGTGTAACAACAATATTTTGATCTGTGTTTGTTTTAGGAATGGTGTATGTATCGGTAAGAGTTAACTCTCCGTTCTTTGTAATAATCTTATTATTAAAAACAGTATATGTGGGCTCTACGCCAAGTGTGGCGACAGTCGTTCCATTTCTGGTCACAGTCGCTGTATAACCGCGAGGAATTGTTACCGTATATCCAATATCAGATGAATTATTAACAGCTCTTGTTGTACGGTCTGTTCCAAAAACTTCATCCACACTTGTCTCGGATTTGTCACCTTCAATTCTGTAATTGATATTATAATAGTTATCTTCAGGCAAATAGTTCAGCTGAATAAATTCGTTGTCCTGAACGTGGACGATGAGGTCCATTGTGTCAGTTTCTGTTCTGTAATATACATAGGTTATGCCGTCAGAAATGAAGCTTCCGAAATATGTTACTTCAACATTACTTGCCGCTACTTCGCCTGTAGTCCCGTCATTGATAGTAGCATTAACAAATACATATCCCGGGATAACAGGTACAACAGATGCCGGTGCACCAGGTGTAAGGTCATTCGCTGGCTGTCCACTAATATAAGTGTCGTTTGTGGATCCATCAAACGCTTTGAACGCACTCTTATCGACATGGTCTTGTTCAATGGCAGAAGCTACCGGCGAAAAGCTATCAAGAGTGAACTCAGCTTTGCCATATTCTGTAGAAGCATCTCGTATAATCTCTGCCTCTTCATCGTTCTTTAAGTGAACAATCTGATATTGATCTGCTGAGAGAAGATTTGATTTCAGGGTTACATCAACTTTTTTCGCTGGCTCAATCTCTTCGCCCTTATAGAAAAAGCTAATATCTACTGCAGCAATGTCATACACCTTACGACTGTCAAGAGCAGACATAAGTTTTACAAGCACTTCCGGATCAGAGACTCTCTCAATCCTCATCTCCGTCCCGGATGGAAAAGCTCCTTCAGGCGTATGAACCGTGACTGTCCATCCATCCTGTGTGATATTGAAGGTC
This sequence comes from Lachnospiraceae bacterium, assembly GCA_015057865.1. GTDB lineage: Bacteria > Bacillota > Clostridia > Lachnospirales > Lachnospiraceae > SY8519. Next base: position 160,839 of record SVDH01000001.1, on the reverse strand, counting down.
TCATCACCTCCACTAATGACTTCCGTTCCCACAATGCCATACACCGAGAACTGATCCGCTTCAAACACGATCTCGTCTTCGGCCGGGGTGATATCCTTCTTCTCCAGTTGCTTCTCTGTCATCGGTTTAACGACTTCAGCTTTGCCCTTCTGGTTGTCAGCTACCTTGTCGCTGTCTGTGTCATTGACATGGATGATCATCTGCTCATCGGTATCTTTGATCAGGTCAGATGCGATCGTTACATAAACGTTCTCTTCCGGCTCGATCTCTTTTCCGTCATTCCAGAAGGAGATGTCGACTGCCTGGATGTCACCGATTGTTGTGTCTTTGTCGGCCTTCTTCTCAGCCTCTGCAGAGATCTTGTCCAAGACGTCTTTGTCATCGACTGCTTCGACTTCCATTGTTGTTCCTTTCGGAAGTGCGCCTTCTTCAGCTTTCACATAGACGGTGATGCCTTCCTTCTTCAGCTCTTTTTCGAAGTTCTGCTCGGGCATAGCAATTTCGTCCGCATCATCTTCTGTTTCTTCTACAGCTGCGGATGTGGCTTCGGAAGCTTTTTCAGCTTTGACATCTGCCTTCGTGTCAGTTGCTGCCTCTTCTGTTACGGCAGCATCCATTTGGGCAGCATCCGTTTCTACTATGACAGCTTCTGCATCATTTGTCGCACCCTGATCCAGTACGATCCCGGCTTCTTCACTTGCCGTACTCTTCTCGATCGCTATGGCTGGGGAGATCAACGTAAAAACCATAACAAATACCACCAGTACCGACGCGATCGTCATAGCCGTTTTTTTCTTTTTTAATGTCGAGATCCATTTCTTCATAATTCATCAATCCTTCTCGCCTTTTCAGATTGCTGCAGATTTCTTATCCTGCTCATAAATTATTAAAACTCTGCTTTATGCCTCTTTCTATTCCACAACAACAATCCTGCTCCTGCGACTATAATTGCGCCAAGAATCGTAAAGAGCCGTGTACCCGGGCCGCCGGCGTTCGGAAGGGCCGCGCCGGGGACGTTGGCAATCTGGAATCCTTCAGGACCCGTTCCGCTTTTCTCTAGAGGCAAAACAAGTGATGTGTCTGCATCCGTTGACGTAATCGTACCATCGGCATTCACGGTAAACGTGAATGGCTGAAGAGTAATAACGTATCCATCTGGAGCCTGCTTTTCCTCAATCCTATATTCACCGGGAAGCAGCCCTTCAAGAATGATTCCGTCTGTTGAGGACACTGTGAAAGGTCCAGTCTTTTTATTACCGTTGTCCGGATCCTCTTCAAAATCATCGTGAACAAATTTAGTAAAACCACCCTCTCCGGAAAGCTTTCTGGTCAGCTGGAATTTTGCCCCAGCAAGGCCTGTTTCCGGGTGGTCTTTTTCAACCTTTACGATCTTAAGCGGAACAACAATATCTGTATTGATAATGGTAACTGCTCCGGTTGTAACTGCAGCATCTGATGGCTCTTCGGATGCATTTCCGCCTTTTTTCTGATAAGTAATCGCAACACCATCTATAGCATCTTCGACCGGATAGTACGTTGCCTCAAGCCAGTTTCCGTCCGAATACACATACTTCGGCAGATTACTAATAGATTCAGTGCTCCAAGAAGCCGCAGTTGATCCGCTTGCCGGTGTGTATGTCACTGTACCTCTGACAGGCTGACCTTCAATCGTATAAGGTGAGCCTCCATTGCTGCCAAGTTTCTGATGCAAAGTGAAATTGATAGTTTTAGCTTCTTCAAACACCTTGTCAGCATTCGTGGTAGTTCCGTCTTTCCACTGCTTGGTTACTGAGATTTCTGTCTCTGGTAGTTGATTTGTGACTGTGTAACCAGTCGATGAAGATCCGCTCACTTTTCCTCCGAAAGGATTATCCGAAGGATTCGCATCAGGAGTCACGGGGATGAAATCTCCGCCTGGGATCTTCACCTCAGTTTCCTTAACTGTATAGTCCGTAACATCTGCATCTTCGTCAAGCAGGTACCAGGTTGTAGAATCATTACCAGAAACCGTTCTGGTCACTTCCCCTTTCTTTACTTCTGTCGAAGGAGCTGGTGATGCTCCTTTATATAGGGTCAGTTTAACTTCCAGCCCATCAAGACCAGATTCATCATCTATAATATTTCCATTTTCATCCTTCCAGACCTTGGAGGCTGTGATGTTAGGTAACTCAGGTGTTTTGTTTGTAACAACAACATCCCCGCTTTCAGTAAGCGGACTTGCGGCAGTTCCCATATTGCCTTCAACAGTCTGTACATTAAAGTTGGCGGGCAAATGACTAACTTCCTTGAAGTAATAGTTATAGGGATGACCGTTCTCATCCACAAGCGGAAGGTCGTCGAACGACTTTTTCCAGGGATCTCCTGCATCACCGTCTCCATTTTGTGCTTTCAAGGTGAAGGTGCTTATAACCTCATCCACCGTTGTCGAACCACTTGCACTGTTGGAGATATAGAGTTTTGGCAGCTTGTCAAAACCATATGTTTGCGATGCCATGTAGTTTTCACTTAATCGCAGCTGCACGACGCCAGCAGTAACATCTGCCTGCTTCACTGTGTACTGGCCGTTCGAGGTACTTGTTGAACTGCTTTCTGTCATACTCCACGAGCCCCAGTTCCAATCATACACTGTTCTGGTTCGTATTTCCCATCCAGAGTCGTTTGGTCTAATAGTGTCGTTTCTGGATCTTGTCCAATCAGGATCAAAAAAGCTTGGAGTCGACGTGTGATGCTTAAAAGCATTCGCAGTGTTCGTCTCTGTGTCATAGATCTTTATCGTATCGCCTACATACGCCGTTATCTCATCAACCTTTTTTCCCTGACTATCCAACAGCTGTACATTTACTGGTGCTATCGTCTTGATCCTGTGTAGTTCGAAAGTCGCCTGTGCGTCTTCAGGCACGCTTGTATCGCCGTTATCATTCCACTTCTTTTGAAGAGAAAGATCGATCGGCGGCAGCGGGCCATTCAACACTTCGTATTCTATGATATTCTCGTCGTTCGGCGGGTTAAGCTGGACTCTGCTGCCGTTCGTATTTCCCTCTGCATCCAAAGGTGTAATATACGGCACTAGGAGAATCTTTGTTGCAGAATCCTGTTTCTCAAGCGTAAGCAGCCAGCGGCTTGGATCACCCTTCTGATACCCCACAGGAGCTTGCAGTTCTTCAAGGATATAATGTCCCTCAGCCAGGTTGTTAAATGTCAGCGTTCCGCTTGATGTAGTTTCAGTGACAGGCTGCGCGTGCTGAGTCGTGTGATTACTGTTTTCCCACTCGCGCACCACCCATTTATCATCCGCATTCTGCATAGCCCTGGTAAGGGAGAATACAGCCCCGTCAAGCAGTGATTGGGTATCGTTGCTCTTTTTAATAACCTTCAGTGAGACTGGTATTTCTGCTCCGTTTACAAAACTGTGGAAATTCGCAGGATCAGGTTGTGTGCATTCCGGATCAAGAAAGCGCTGCTTTACCATTTTATACTTTCCGGAACCCGGAGCAGTTTCCACCACAGTACCGATGAAATAGTATACTCTGGAATCGTACGTTATACCTCCTAAGGAAAAACCGCCTTCCTGCTTCACCTCTTCGGAAGCATTTCTCCATTCGACACCGTCCACATTAACAGCATTATCTGGAACAATCTCACGTACCATATACTTATATGATTTTCCGGCATATGCAGAAGATATCTCCTTATTACCGAAGTTGACATTACCGTCTTCCGTATTACCGATAATCAAAGACTTACCTGCGGGAGTCGTTCCTGTAGCCTCTACATCGTTCCAAAGCGGATTTTCAAAAGTTCCTAATGGTTTTGAGTCATCCCAGGGAATGGCATCCGGCATGATAGCATGAACAAGCTCGTCCTCAGATGCATATTCGGGATTATCGTACCCGATCAATTCAAACTTATAATCATTTCTTCTCAGCACACTTCCATCTGTATTATGGTAGGACTTATGCGCCGAAAAATCAGTAGTCGAAATCAGATTATAATGAATCATCAAGTTGGAGTATCCACCACCACGCTCCATATAGAACATTTGGAGATTGTGATCAGTGCCGTTTTTGAATGTCAGCACAGGTTGACTAGTTCCATTTACTGTTCTGTAAACGATCTCTCCTTGATCATTCAGGACAGGAGTCCAATCATCCGGATTAAATCTGCCTGCATTTCGGTAGTAGTCCTCCAAATAAGTTGTTTGCTCGAAAGTTCCTGTATAGCTTGGATCATTCTTTCCTGTTACATACACAGTACCTGTCCGGAAATTGACATCTATCTCCGTTCGGTTATGAACACCGCCTCCATCACCAACAAGGATACCATCTACATAAATCCACGTGTCATCATCACCTGAGAAGGAGAACTCCATATCTTTATATACACCTGAAGGATTAAGGACTTGTCCGTTGAACGGCATGGAAAAGTCCACTTTCAAATGCATGCCAAACCAGAATTTTTCCGAACCAAATGGCCAGAACCCACGAGGTCCGCTGCCTTCTGCAGCGGTCTGAGGTGCCAGAGTAAACGTCTTGGCTGTGTCTCCGTTGTAGGTAGCTGTAAAATCACGGCTATCGTAGGTGTAGTATCCGTCTTTGTCCACATATAACAGACCATCAACACCGGGATGCACTGCTTTACCCATATTATCACCAGAGGTACCATCAAAGAGATAGTTCAATTTTTCTCCGTTGGTGCCAAGGTCGCTATTATTCGTAAGTGTAGGGTATCCCTCGCTGTTCAGGGTGGGTTCTACCAAACCCTGCAATGGATCGGCATCCCCCTGCCAGCTATTTATTCTTGGGCTTCCATTTTCACTGCGTGTACGCCAATTATTATAATTACCGTCAATAACCGTATGATGATCTGAAGGATTGAATTTTAAAGCATGACCTTCATTTACATTACCCGACCAGCTGTTAATGCCTTTATTGTTACCACTGCCCAAAAGCTCTTGGCCATGATGCCATGTAGAAGTATAATTATTTCCATTATATCCGGGCCATGCCGATTTCCCTGTTCTGTCCTTCAAATTGCTGTCAACCCAATAATCGAACAAATTTATAGTAGTTCCGTTAGGATTCGGTATCGTAACACCATCATTCTCCACAGGCTCGTATTTAGCATAGTCCGTAACTTCGATGATGAACTCACGTCCATCCTTCATCGTAACCTTGAGCTGCTCGTTTGTATCAAAGGCTTTCAGAGAAATAATTCCCCAATCCCCCTTTTCAATGACTGTAGCATTGATTTTTTCGATTTCATCCCAAGTCAGACGATAACTATACTCACACTCAAGTTTGTATTCGTCCTTTATCTGTCCAACGGTAGTATTCTCATCGATTTTCCCAACCCAGACTAATTCTGGTGAACTGAATTCCACATTTTCTACATCTGCAACAAACTTTTTGGTTTCCTCACTAATCGAGATATCATCCAGCAGAATAGCTGAATCATCCTGTACATCAGCACTGTCGGCAGGCTTGCTTTCAAAAGCCTCAGCGTTTTGAATTTCTGTCGACTGTTCTATGTTTTCACTCTGTACATCGTTTTTAGCCACACCTAGGATTTCCACGAGCTGTGTAAAACTAACGAATCCGCCTCCCGGAAGTGAAAACTCGTAAATTTCACCATCAACTTCCCAATGGAAATCCACCGTATACGCGACGCCGTATACAGAAAACTGATCTGCTTCAAACACGATCTCGTCATCAGCCGGTGAGATGTCTTCCTTCTTCAGCTGCTTGTCTGTCATCGCTTTGACAACTTCAGCCTTGCCTTTCTTATTGTCAGCAACTTTGTCGCTGTCATCGTCGTTTACGTGGACAATGATGGGTTCGTTTTCCTCAGCATCTTCGATCAGGGAAGATGCGATCGTTACATAAACATTCTCTTTTGGTTCGATTTCTTCATCGTTATTCCAGAAGGAGATGTCGACTGCCTGTACCTCTTTGATTCTGGTGTCATCGCCGGCTTCTTTCTGTGCCGCATCAGTGATTTTGTCCAGAGTCTCCTGGTCACTTACTGGCTCAGCTTTCATCGTGGTGCCTTCCGGCAACGCGCCTTCTTTGGCTTTTACGAAGACAGTGATTCCCTCTTCTTTTAACTCCTGCTCGAAGTCCTGTGCGGGCATAGCGACAGCATCCGCTGCTGTATTTTCAGCAACTGCGGATGTGTCTTTTTCTGCATCAGTATCAGATGTGTCAGAAACTGCCTGTGTATCAACCACAACATCAGCCGGTACCTCAGTTTCTTGTTCATCTTCCACAGCATCATTCTCTGCCGTGAGGACTTCCGCATCTGTCTGATGCGCCGCTTCCTGATCCAGAACGATGCCAGCCTCTTCACTGGCTGCACTCTTTTCGATCGTTAATGCCGGCAGGATCAAAGCATATGTTGTGACAAATACGACGAGTATCATCGCGATTGTCATAGCCGTTTTTTTCTTTTTTAATAACTCGATCCATTTTTTCATCATCTGTCAGTCCTCAACATCTTTTCCAGATTGCTGTTGGTACTTAATCTGTCTATTTACAGGGTTCTTTTGTCTCTTTAAATATGTTTTATGTTTCTTCTTCGTTCTTCCGCTTGCGGGCACGCATTGCCAGTGCGATGATCAGCACGATGATCGCCGCTGCGATGATTACGCCGATAGCAGCTTTCGCTGCGGTAGACAGTTTTCCAAGCGGCGGCTTTTCATTGTTGATAGTCTCTTCTCCGACTGCGCTGTTGTCATCACCATTGCCGCCGTTTCCATCGTTTACACCTGCCAATGGTACATCCTGATCATCCAGGTCTACGATATCGGCCGGCCCTGTTGTGCCAGCGTCCCCGGTACCTGTTCCGGCGCCGCCTGCGCCACCGGCTACTCCGCCGGTTCCCGTGCCACCTGCAGCTGTACCAGCGGTTCCTGTGCCGCCTGTGCCACCGGTACCAGTACCTGCGACAGTTGTCGTTGTTGTCGTCGTGGTCGTGACGGTTGTCGTGGTTTCAGTCGGATTGGCCGTATATACGAACGTAAACTGATTCTCCCCTTCGTTTTCAGAAAGGGTTTTGGTCAGGTTATACGCCTGCGGCTGATAACCTTCGATATACAGAAACGCGATAACCGGCTTGTCTCCGATGTTGCCATAGTATGTTTCACTGTCCTCCAGTGTATTCCCGGCCGCATCCACATAGTTGATGGTGTAGGATACGGTCTTATCCTTTATGCCATACGCGATGACATAATCCACATCTTCTGTGACCGTTATTGTTGACTCTTCTACTGCTTCATTATTGTCAAGTCCCGCTTCGCGGATTCCTTTCACATAATACTTTTCATCTGTAACAGTCGTATTCTTCTGAGGATAAAATGAAATCTTATCCCCATAATTAGCTTTAATCGTCTGCTCACCGTTATAGGTTCCCTGCGCGCCGGAATAAATCCGGATCGTATAATCATATGCCTCATCTGCCGCCATGACAGGTGCTGCCGCCCATACGCCCAGCCCCAGCATGACTGCCAGTGAAAGCCCGAAGCACAGTGCTTTTTTCCGAAGGCCTTTTAATCTCTTTTTCATGCTCTGGCCTCCTTTCTGCGACGTCTTGCGCTGGCAACAGCCAGTACCAGGAGTATTGCACCCGCGATGCCGCCTGCGATGGCATACGGAGCCATATTCGTATCACCGGTCTTTACAACCTTGGAACGATTGATGGTATTATGCTTTGTCGTGTTTCCGCCGGTCGGCGTCAGCTCTACGGCAAATGACATATCAACTTTTGCCAGTGTATCCTGATAGTCGTTACCCTGTGTCTCACCTTCCAGTGCTACTTCGAGCGTTACCTTGCCGGTCTCGCCCTTTTTCAAAGTATCCAGATAAAAATAGTCCTTCAGAGAATTGGTCGCCTGGTGCAGACCGATGCCGGCCTTGCTGGTTCCGTCTCCGCCGACGTCATCCGAGTTGTACAGATCCTCGCCGTTATAGGTCAGGCGATAGCTGTACGCACCGCCTGATGCTACGCTGACACTTTCTTCCAGAGACTCAATGACATCATTTTTCATGTACCAGTCTGTGGAAGCATCGTTGTCATTGCGTACGGTCAGTTCGATCTTCGCGTTATCACCAGGCTGCATCTGGTCCATCACATCGTAGATTTGTCCCGTCGTAAAATTCGAGACCATCTTTTCATCCTGCGAAAAACTTACGCTCCAGTCGGGATCGCCTGTATAGGACATCGCCATTGCCGGTACGGCAGTTGACAGTACGGAGGCGACCACCAGACCGAGTATCGTATTTTTTATGATTCGATTCTTCTTCATAGCCTGTCTCCCTTACTCCGTAAAGTTCGCATAGTTATGTCCCCATGCGCTGATTGCCGCGTCATCCGCATTGTGGGTCTGGATCGCGTCCACCCTTGCTTCTACCTTAAACGCCATACCGTCATAGTCATATGTGGTCGTGATTCTGGTGTATGTGCTGCCGTCTTCCCCTGTAAAGGTTTCCGGTGTCTGTGTTACCTTTGTCGCCAGATAACCGTCCACTGTCAGTGTGTCGCAAAGCGGCGGCGTTATATCTCCTGATTTCAGGACGTTTTTATAATAAAGAACCGTCCGTTCCTCATCGCCCTGCGTATCTTCTTCGATTTCCCAGACAGAATCATTGATGAAATGGATGTCGATCAGATCCGGGTCAAGGGTCTGGTCTTTACTTTCCGTCACGCCGGTTTCTTCATCGCCTGATTGTTCCACCCAGTACTTACGGATCGTCACACGAACATACTCATCGATCGTACCGCTGTTTTGCACTGCCAGCTCCTCCGGATAAACCTTGCCCGGAATGATGTTCTGCTCAATGCCGCCAAGCAGCTCCACATAGTCCTGATTCCAGACGCCGTCGCCCCGGCGACTGTAATCACGCCATGCCACGCGCTCGTAATCTTCTGCGTCGCCACTCTTTTCCATCAGGCTGACGCCGATGTCATACATCTGCGCCTGTGTCGTGTAGGTCTCGGAAAAATAGGTCAGCGCCGCACGCGCACCTGTTACACCAGAAAGCGCCAGAACTACGACCGCCGCAGCCGCGAGGACTGTCGTTGTCGCTCTTGAGGTGAATCGTTTTTTATTTTTCATAATCACTCACCCCCTTCGGCTTCTGTATTAACCTTCTGTGACCAGTCGACACGGTCATATCCAATCGGATTTCCGTCTGCTCCAAAGATCACAGGTGTCGTTTCATACACGATCACTACATTAAAGTCATTGTCTCCCGGCGGCAAACTGTCCGGGATGTTTTTCAGAGAAATTTCCAGCTGGCTGGTCTCGCCTTCCTCTTCCTCTGTTGCGATAACAGGCTGCGTATAGTAGTAGTAATCATCTCCGGCCGGTTTTACCCAGTCCGCCCCGCTATACTGCAAAAGATCTTGGTATGCGGATCCCGCAAACGCCTGAACGCGCACATAAACAGGCTGAGATTTCGGTTCACTGGTGACCCTCACCTTTTTCGTCCAGTCAGATATATCCTCATGGATCTCTGTCACATCACCCAGAGAAATGGTTCTCTCCCCCGATGTCTCAGCATAGGTTGTAAAGTAAGACCATGCCCCGCCTATCGATACGGATGCGATCAGTACGGCTGCCGCGCATCCAAGGGCCATTACTTTCTTTTTCATAAGCTGCTCCTTACGCCAAAGCGTCTCCTGTTAATCGTTATACTGTTTCTCTCCACTGAAAATCTGTTTGAAATTCCATTTGCCCGGTGTTCCGTCTTCTTTTACTTCTTTCGAGAAGCCGTTTTCCACACCGCCACCGCCATGGAATGTGTCATCATAGTCATTGGTAAACTTGACATTTCTGATTTCGTCAGCCGCAACTGTCACCGTCTGCGACGGATCTGATGTCAACTTGTAAGAATGACCATCGTAATCTTCTGTCACGGTTACCGTTGCTCCGACAGGAATGCCGTCAATCTTACGTGTCTGGGAACCGGCATCGGTAAACGCGATGGAAACCACATCGTCATACACCGGAACGCCATCCTTTTCTGCCTTGATCCGGAAAACAAAGGTCGCTTTTGCATTCTTCTTTGTCTCAAACGTGGACAGGCTCTTTGTGATGGATATGCTTCCCGCGGCTGGTTTACGTGCAGCCTTTGTGGTCATCTGGACATCCATGATCCACGGGCCATAATCGTCCGCAGATCCAATCTTGCCATCCTTCGCCTCCTTTGACGGAACCGAGATCATCATCGGTGAAAACGTATAAACGTATTCATCCGTCGTCACCGTGGCATTGCCCTGTTCATCTGCCACAATGCTCTTTCCGTCATCGCCGGCCTGTCTCGGCACTGCCAGGTAAATGCCTGCCGGCAGAGACGGGCTCTTGGCTCCGAACGATGCTGCGTCCACCGGTGTATAAGCCCCTGTATCATCAGATACGATTGCCTTCAAGGCTTTCGCCGCCAATGCCTCATAGGCATCCTGACCGTCTTCTGTCCGCTTCCCATCTTCGGCATCTTTTAAGAGGCTTTGCATGTCGGCAGAATCAAATCCCTTTTCCAGTGTCCAGTCCCAGGTGTCATGGGTCTGACTCTTTATGCCTTTCGCAACACGGTAAAACGCAACATCGCCATATGTTCCACCGTTCAGATCCTCGCCAAAGGTGCCATACTCGTCCTGAGCGTTCTGCACGTTCACGGTCAGCGTACCGATCTTTTCCTCATCCTCGTCTGCAAATGCAAGGCCGCTTCCCATCGGCACAGCCACTGCCGCCGCCAGTATGAGCGCCAGCATCACCGGCAGGAATCTTCTTTTTGTCAGTTTTTCATTCCTTGTTCTCATGCTCCACCTCCCGGCCATCATCGGTCCCGGTGTCCCTCCTTTTCCTTTGTTTCCATTTGCTATCTTTTTGTGGTTCCTTTTTCTTGCTGCGTGTTGTGATCAATAACAGGATCAGCAAAAGCAACAGGATCGGCGCTGCCACCAGCGGTGCGACCAGCCCCGGTTCAAATTTAATCGCCTCCGGCTTAATGTTTCCGTCATCAAACGTGTTCTGTATGCGGTGCCCCCGCACCAGAAGCCTGTGTGTATTGACACCGTACGGCGTACATGTGATCAATGTGCAGTAATCCTGACCCAGCTCCAGCTGCAGTGCCGAAAGATCTGACGGCTCTACGATCCGGATCTGATCGACCTCATAGGTCATCGTCTCGTTTAGGACTGTCAGGGAGAACTGATCTCCCTCGACCAGCTGATCCAGATCTGTGAATAACCGTGCCGACGGCAGTCCTCTGTGCCCAGAGACCAAGGTATGGCTCCCCTCTGAAGGATCTGTCACACGCCGTTCCTCGAAGCTATAGCTCTCGCAGCCGATCGGAAGACTCGAGGCTTCCAGATGACCGATCGCAATCTGCAAAATCGTTTCGTCAATGCCGTGGTAGATCGGCAGCATCACATTGATCTTCGGGATATTTACATATCCCATGATTCCTGTATCGTTTATATCTAATTGGTTTTCATAATCTGCCAGTTGTGCCTCATCCGGCATCCAGTTAAATCCCGTCTCGGCCAGCCGTCTGTTATAGTCGTAGGCAGATTGTAAAACCGCTTCGTAGTCCTCTTCATCTAAATCATCCACCGCCTGCACGTAGTCCATGACTGCGCGTGTCTGGTGGAACTGGTTCCAGTAATTCGCCACTGAAGGGTATGCCAAAAGGCTCGCCCCACCGATTAGGATGAGTGTCAGGATAAACCCGACCATATGCCGCTTGAACCAACCCTTTTTCTTTTTCGGAGAATTACTCGTATCCTCTACGCTTTCTGTGTTCTCTATATTCTCTTTTTGCTCAGTATGCTCTGAGTCAATCTTGTGCTTGTTTTTTCGTATCCGCACCTTCGTGCCTGCCTTTTATCGATTCTGATCGATGTCTTTTCCGATATTTTTGAAGTGAATTATAAGGGGATGTTCCGGAGCAGGCAGATGCCTGCCCCGGGAATCGTTATTTGTTACTTATATGTTCTTTAAAACCATATGTTTTAATTTATAATGATACTGTTACTGCTGTGCGCGCATTTTTCTGCGAGAAACCAGAACAACGCCAGCGCCTACTACAAGGATGATACCGATGATGTAGAAGATTGTGGTACCCATGCCACCGGTGGACGGAAGTTCGGCACCCTGGGTATTGTTAATGAAGTTAGATGCACTTTCCTCTGAAGAGGTCACTGTTACTCCACCATCATTAGTCATGTTAAATGTTGCGCCACCATTATATGCAGGTGTGTTTCCGCTTGCTGGTGCGGTAATAGTAATTTCATAACTAACTAAGAGATCTGGTGTTGCCGGATCAGTTGAATATGTTGGAGTAATAGTTACTGTGAATTCTCTAGTGTCTTTAACAAAACCAGCTGGAGCGCTTTCTTCAGTCAATTTATATGTTCCTGCATCAAGGCCATCAAAATTAATCCGTCCATTTCCATCGGATTGAGCTGTCTTTTCAACTCCTTCAAGTGCGCCAGTTCCAACTAATTTGAAAGTTGCACCATTCAATGCGCTTACTTCTGTACCATGATAAGTTTTCTTATTCTCAGTAAGAATATTCCCATTTGCATCCGTTCCAGTTTTAATTAATTCACTACCTTCCTTACCAGTCTGGCCAAGTAGACTTCCATCAATCGCAAACGTGTAGTGGCGAGTAATGTCATCTTTTGATACGTTTGTTGAAGGTGTATTTGAGAAAGTCAGGGTAGCTTTATTATCCATATAAGTCACATTGTTTTCGCCTGCTGTTGTGACTTTTGCTGAATATGTGATTTCAACATTCGGTGTGGCACCGTTCAATCCTGTTAAATACCCTTTGCTAAACTCCACAGTATAGCCGCTTTTATCTGAATTTGGCGTGATTGTAACATCAGCATTTGATGCAGTAACTGTATTTTCGCCATATTGTACTGATACATTTCCCTCAAGCTCAAGACCTGTAGAAAGTACATCAGTAACACTAAATTTGGGATTTGTAAACGATGAACCAAATGCCGGAATCGTTGTTGTTACTTTAAAAGGTACAGTATCGCCAGGCTTTACATCTTTGAAAGTATCTGAGGTACTGTTTACTTCTTTATCAAATGGAACCGTTGATTTTTTTACAACCGTAGAATCTTCATATGTGCTTCCAAAGCTGATTTCATTACCACCGTCGTAATAATCAGCAGATACAAATGCAGGATTATAAAGAGTATCTTTATTACCTGTTGCTGGAATAGCTTTCAAATAATACAGACCAGGATTAACTGTTGCGGTAAATGTTGTAGCCGGATCACCTGCTGTCATTGCTGTACCAGTAGCTGTCACATTCGTTGCAATTGTCCCTGCTTCTTCTTCAGAGATACCATCAACCAAGTTTGCTAATGACACTCCACAGCTTGTGCCATCGGTAGTAAGTTTCCAGTCGCTAGTAGTAGCATCCCATTCTACCAATTGAATATAATTAACTGAATCTCCAGCAACAACATCTTTAGCAGTGATTGTTGTTTCTGCCGTTCCTGTAAAATCACCAGGCGCTGCCATAGCCGGAACCGCCATAGCAACAACCAATGCTCCAGCAAGTGCTAAAGCCATAGTTTTCTTTAACTTTTTCATTTTGTCCTCCTTTAGTTGGTTGTTTTGGGATGAACAATGGTTTGTTTCATCCCATTTTCATAAACCGTTTCCTTTTGCGAATTGCTATCCGCCCGGTTCAGAACGGGGCAGTGGTCTTCCCCTGATCCGATGAGCCGGGTTAATCCGTTTCTTCACAATCATAGGCGGGAACCACCCCCTTTCTCCCCGTGTGCCATTACGGATACACGTTTTCTTTTTCTCATCAGGAGCATCGCTCCTGCAAAAAGCACTAGGCTCGCACCGGGAATCTTTACTGCTGTTGCTCCCGAGCCGATCGTAAATGCAGTTTTTTTCTTTTTGAATTTTTCAAGCCATCTCTTCATTATTGCCAACCCCTTCTGCCAGTACTCGATGGGATATAAAACTCAATTGATCCGTCAGCCTTTCACCCCGCTGAAATGGCGTAACGGCCACACGCAAAATACGATTTTTCCGACTACCTGTTCCTGCGAAACACATCCAACGGCTGTGTTTCTCGAATCGATTGATACACTTCTGTTGTCTCCCATGACAAATACCTTTTCATCAGGCACCTGATAGGGGAGCGTGATATTACATTCTCCGAATGCTTTTTCCTGCAGATACGGTTCATCGATCTGCTGATTATTTACATAGACCGTTCCGTCTTCGCTGATGTCCACCCAGTCTCCGGACTGCGCAATCACGCGCTTGACCAGGATCTTGTTGTTGTAGTAAAACGCGACGACATCTCCGGTTTTCATGCTGTTGTCTTTTACCGATACTACGATGTCACCTTCCTGCAGGATGGGGTTCATGCTGCTTCCGTAAATCCGCATCACTGGCATCAGGAAGACCGCGATCAGTACTGCGATCGCTGCTACCGTGATCAGCGTAAAGATCGTATTCCGCAGCGCCCATCTGAACCGGTGCTTTGTATCCTCTTTTTTGATCTCCTGAGCCAGAGCCAGCTGTACTTTTAGACCTTCGATCTCTTCTTCCTGTCGGAGAACGGTCTCTTCTAAGCTCTCTTCCGCGATGTGCGCGGTATGTTCTTCACCTGTCATGCTGTTTTCTCGTCACTCCTTGCCGGGATCTCTGTCAGCTTCTCTGCCCGCTCTTTTTGCATCTCTTTCATCAGCGGAGAGGTGACATAAATCTCTTTATCCTTTACTGTCACGTCAAATGTTATCGGATTGTCTTCTGCCCATTCGGGATCTGAGACCGCCCGTGCGCTCCACCAGTCGTAGAGCTTTATGAATCTTTCGTGCAGTTCTTTTTCCGCATCCATCCGCACCTGGACTGCTTCGTCGAAATCGCTGTAAACGCCCAGGTAATAGCGCTTGCTCTGGAACCCTATGCTGACGCGGTATTTATCGCCGATCTGATAGACTCCTCTGAACCCGCTTTTGTTATCCGATCTGGATTTTCTGGACCTTAAGTAATCAACGCATGTCCCGTCAACAAAGGTAAGGGTCTTATGGATGTTGTCCTTGAGTTCCTGTCTTCTGCAGCCGCAGGAAACGGTATTGCCATTGATCAGGCAGTCTTCTGTGACTTCGGCCTCGTTACCGCAGATGCATTTGCATCTCCAGTAAACGGATCCCTTGCAGTCCCTTCGCTCGGTTGGTTCGATGGCTGTCAGCCTGCCGAATGTCTGTCCGGTCAGGTCTCTGCGCGGCGCGCCGATGGCATTCCCCCGCAGGCATCCGCAGCTTCTGATCCGTCCGTTCTTTAATCCCTGCTTTTCCGCGATCTTCTCTCCGCCGCAATCGCATTTGCATAGCCACATGGTTCTTTTGTTCTTAGACGGCATCTTTTTTACTGCAACCAGCATGCCGAATCTCTGGCCTGAGATGTCTTCAGCCGGCTTGCCGCGTGAGCGCTTTCCTTTCTGATCACATCCACAGCTTTGAACCGTTCCCCGTGTAAGCTTTTTACTGCTGGTGAAAAAGATCTTGCCGCAGTCACATCGGCATTTCCATACAACATATCTGCTATCCCTCTGGTTTGTAGGTTCCAATGCAGTGAGTTTGCCAAATCTCTTTGCTGTCAAATCATTAATAGTAGGCATTCTCTTCCCCTTTTTTCGAAACAAAAAAGTCTACTTTATTGCTCACAAAAAAAAGGCACTTTTATGCCAATTTTTGACGCATTAATGCCAATCTATTGATTACTGAATAGATATTAGTTATATTAGCTATACAAGAAAGTGGGATTTTGTCTAAAGATTCCAAAACCGCATAAATTAGCGATGTTTGACGGTTTTTTTGATTATTTTTTGATAGAATATAAATGAAATAATGATTTTTTAAAAAGAATTGTTAGATCATATGATGAAACTGTTTAAAAAAAACAATAAAGTAGACTTAATTACTTTTTTAGTTCATTCACGTTATAGGGTCATGTTTGTTTTTGAAGCTGATCCTATTTTTTTGACCTTATATCGGAATGTTGCCGGCGGCATGTGTAATTCCCCTGCCGCTTTTATTCCACTGATCTGACCGGACGCCCATCGACCATATACTTCGGCGAAGTTTTCAGGCAATGGCATTTCCGGCCTGCCAAACTTTACACCTCTTGCCCGTGCTGCCATAATGCCCTCCGCCTGCCGCTGTTTGATCATCTGGCGTTCATTCTCTGCTACAAACGACAGGATCTGCAATACCAGGTCACTGATAAATGTCCCCATCAGATCTTTTCCGTTTCTGGTATCCAGTAATGGCATATCAATCACACAGATATCCACCTCCTTTACTTTCGTCAGCATGCTCCACTGTTCCAGGATTTCTTTATAATCTCTGCCCAACCTGTCGATGCTCTTAATATAAAGAAGATCTTCTTCATGAATAATCGTCAGCAGCTTTTTGTAGGCCGGCCTGTCAAAGTTCCTCCCGGATATCTTGTCCACATAAATATGATCGGGGGGAATGCCTATTTCAGCCATGGCCAGCATCTGTCTGTCTTCATTTTGGTCTCTACTGCTTACCCTGACATATCCAAACACCCCATCATTTGTCTCCTCCTTTCTATTAAAGATTGTTAGTTTATAAGTATCTCAGTTATATTGTAGCTGAAATGACTTCAAAACAAAAGAAACCCGCGGTTTCAGCGAGCTTCTCATATGCACGATGCCCATGGAGGCTCTGGTGCTACAAACCTCTTATAATACTTAAGTAATCCTGTCTTTGGTCAACAACTGCATATACAATAACCTGTTTCTTACTATCATCAACCTTATAAAACACAAGATCTTTTTCTAAAATAAGAACCAAGTATCCTTGACGCCTTAGCACATTGTATTTTGGTTCAACGCCAATGTAAGGATTGTCCCCCAGATTCATAATCGCTTCTTCAAGATAATCCAGTTTTTCCAGTGCCACATCTGCGCCAAAATTCTCTGCAACATAAAGAACTATTTTTCGAATTAAGGAGTCCGCTGTGTCCGTTCGTATAACTTCGTACTTCAAGCATTTCCCTCCTTAAGAAGACTCCTTAAGTCATCAAACGTATCCTTTATAGGTGCAACTCTTCCATACTTAACATCTTCATCAGCTTCTGCAAGAATCTCTAAAAGTTGAATCCTTGCTTTCATCCTCTTATATTCCTCATAAGCGAGAGAAACCGTATCTCCTCTTCCATTTACCGTAATAATAACTGCTTCATTATTCTCGCGGCACTGTCTGGAAATCTCATTGTAGTGATTTCGTAAATCCGCAGATGGTCTGATAACTTCCTGTTGCACAAACATAATTATCACCTCCGTTTTGCATAGGCATATTATATCATCATTTGTCTATATCGACAATGTTTTTATCGTAATGTGAGTAATGTGACCGTAATGTGAAACAGAAGACGACTTCCAAGTGTTTCTCGCCACTTCGGTTTCCTCCCAGAGGCAACCTCAACGCGGCTGTCGCCGCATGAAGACATAAAAATACAGGCTTTTGGGAGCGAGCTCCCTAAGCCTGTATTTTATTTCTTCGCGTGGCTCGTAGCTTACGCGATTACTCAAGTTCGATCGTTCCGGGCGGCTTTGAAGTCAGGTCATAGAATACCCGGTTGACGCCCTTGACCTCATTGATGATCCGGTTCATCACGGTATTCAGCACCTCAAACGGAATCTGTGCCGCTTCCGCTGTCATGAAATCGATCGTCTGAACTGCCCTTAATGCGATGGCATAATCATAAGTCCGTTCGTCGCCCATCACGCCGACCGTGCGGATATTCGTGAGTGCCGCGAAATACTGATCCGGCATCCATGGCGGTGCGGGAAGTCCTTTCGACTTGCGATTACCGGATTCTTTTGCGATCTCTTCTTCAGAAACGGATGGATCGTCTTTGCGCGTTTCATACCACTCTTTTGCCGCTTTCGCAACTTCTTCCCGATAGATCGCATCCGCATCCTGCACGATGCGTACCTTTTCTTCTGTTACGTCGCCGATGATACGGATCCCAAGACCCGGTCCCGGGAACGGCTGACGGTAAACAAGATACTCCGGCAAGCCAAGCTCCAGGCCTGCTTTTCTGACTTCGTCTTTAAACAGGTCACGCAACGGCTCGATAATCTCTTTAAAATCTACATAATCCGGCAAACCACCAACATTATGATGGGACTTAATCACGGCAGATTCACCGCCCAGACCACTCTCGACCACATCCGGATAGATCGTACCCTGTACGAGATAATCGACAGCGCCGATCTTTTTGGATTCTTCTTCAAATACACGGATGAATTCCTCTCCGATGATCTTTCGCTTCTGTTCCGGTTCATCCACACCGGCCAGTTTCACATAAAACCGATGCTGTGCATTGACGCGGATGAAGTTCAGGTCATAATCACCTTCCGGTCCGAAGATCGCTTCGACTTCGTCGCCTTCGTCTTTCCGTAAAAGGCCATGATCGACAAATACGCAGGTCAGCTGATTGCCGATCGCCTTTGCCATCAGCACGGCAGCGACGGAGGAGTCCACACCGCCGGAAAGTGCACAGAGTACTTTACCATTGCCGACTTTTTCACGGATCTGTTCGATGGTTGTTTTTACAAAGGAGTCGATCTGCCAGTCTCCTTTGCATCCGCAGATGCCGAGAACAAAGTTCGAAAGCATTTTTGTTCCTTCCGGCGTATGCAGCACTTCCGGATGGAACTGAATGCCGTAAAGGCCTCTTGATACATCCTGTACAGCTGCCGCAGGACAGGAAGCTGTCGTTGCGATCACTTCAAATCCGGGCGCCGTTTTTGAAATATAATCAAAGTGGCTCATCCAGCAGGTCGTCTCTTCTGAAACATTTGCAAACAATGCTGCCTGCGGATCAACTCGCAGCGCTGTCTTCCCATATTCCTGCGCGTCCGCACGCTTCACCTCACCACCCAGCATATGCTGCATCAGCTGCGCACCATAGCAAAGTCCCAAAACCGGGATCCCCAGCTCAAACAAAGCCGGATCACATGCAGCCGCGCCTTCTTCATAGCAGCTGCTCGGCCCACCAGTCAGGATAATCCCTTTCGGGTTCATCTCTTTGATCTTTTCCAGATCTGTTTTATAAGAATAAATCTCGCAGTACACATTGCTCTCGCGGACACGCCGCGCGACCAGCTGGTTGTACTGTCCGCCAAAGTCAATGACTAATACCAGTTCTCTTTCCATCTATTTCGTCCTCACTGATTACTGATACTTCTGATACAGCCGTTCAAATGCCGGCAAACTTTTTTCGGCCACTTCCGACGGAACGCAATAGGAGATTCTGACCCATCCTGGGCCGGAGAACGCATCGCCGGGTGCCATCAAAAGCCGTTCTTCCTTTGCGACTTCGCAAAAATGAAATGCATCCGGCTCAAGTGCTTTCATGAACAGATAAAATGCGCCGTCCGGATGAATGCACTGATAACCGATCTTTGTCAGGCCTTCATAAAGGATATCTCTTGTCTTCTGATAAATGCTGATGTCGACCGTCGCGTCGATGCATTTTAAAAGCATCCTCTGCTGCAATGACGGTGCATTGACATAGCCAAGATAACGCATGGATGCTGTCGCACCTGCGATAAAATCATCGTAATCATCTATGTCTGACTGGAACGCCATATAGCCGATCCGCTCTCCGGGAATCGAAAGAGACTTGCTGAACGAATATACCACGATCGTATTTCTATAGTAGTTCGGCAGCCACGGCACTTCGATATCATACGCCAGCTTCCGATATGGCTCGTCCGAGATCAGATAGATCGGATGTCCGTACTCATTCTGCTTTTTCTCCAGGATCTTACAGATTGTTTTGATCGACTCTTCTGTATAAACCGCACCGGTCGGATTGTTCGGCGTGTTGATCAATACAAACTTCGTCTTGGGCGACAGTGCCGTCTCGAATGTCCAGGGATCCGGCTGCAGCGTTTCCATATTGCAGTAAGCCGGAACCAGCTTTCCATACACTGTACCGACATAACTCTTATACTCCCAGAAATAGGGCGCAAATGTGACAACCTCGTCGCCTGCATCCAGCAAGGTATGGCAGATATTGACGATCGCAGCGGCCGCGCCGTTTGTCATGATGATCCCGCGTTCGTCATAGTGCATGCCGTATTTTTTATTCAGATAATCTGCAATAAAACGGCGCACATCCGGATGCCCGACATTGGCAGGATATCCGTGAAGCGTCAATGGCACTTCCGAATCGAGCACTTCTTTCATCGCTTCATTGACGATTGGCGGCGGAGCAACACTCGGGTTTCCGATCGTAAAATTAAAAATGTTCTCGGCACCGTAAATGGCTGCCATTTTCTTGCCTTCCTCGAAGATGTCACGAATAGAAATCCCCTCTTCAAGCGACTGGCGCAAACGCTTTGCTATCATACCTTTATATCCCTTCTGATATTGATAAATGAACGGCGCTTTCACGCGTTACATCACAGAAATTCATCTTAGCATATTCTCGCCAAAAAGAAAAGACCGGCAGACGCACCCGTCTGCCGGTCCTTAAGATCAGTCTTAGAAATTCAGCACTTCCTTTGCTTTGCTCTTAATTCTGCCAAGAATAGAATCATCTGCATCACGGTCAAAATCAAAATCGTCATCATCAAATGCTTCAAACTCATCCTCTCTGGTCAGATATCTGTAAGCTGCATAGAGGATACCGCAAATAAAAAGAATCACCAAAATCCATTTAATCGCTTTTGCCATAATCTTTCGTCCTTTCTACTTCACGCATTATCGCTTTCGCATTACATATATTGTACCAGTCTGTTCTTTATAAATCAAGATTACATCATAGAGAAACTCCCGAATCCTTTCGGATCCGGGAGTTCATTTTTACATCTTAGAAAATACGTCTTACCGCAACGATGCTTCTGTAGTAAGCGTTGTTATACTTGATGCCGCCCTTCGGATAAGGTGCGGAGTTGGATGCATTGATAATGCTTCCGCCGCCGGCATAGATACCTACGTGTCCGCTGTAGCAAACGATATCACCCGGCTGCATATCAGAAACTGATACGCCATATCCGACGCTTCTCATTGCTGCGGAGGAATGCGGAAGGGATACACCAAAGTGTGCATATACCTGCATTACGAAACCGGAGCAGTCGCATCCGTTCGTCAGGCTGGTGCCGCCCCATACGTACGGGTTGCCTTCAAACTGTGCTGCATATCCGACTACCGAGCTGCCGCTTCCGCTGCCTGAATGACTGGAACTTGAACTTGAGCTTGAACTCGAGCTCGAAGAACTGGAGCTTGAAGAATCATTGTTTCCGGAATCGGAATCCTCATCATCATTGTCATTATCATTATTCTGATTATTGTTTGATCTGCTTGAAGAGCTTGCGCTGCTGCTGTCATCAGATGAACTCTGCTGTGCAGCTGCTGCCTGTGCCTGCTGTCTCTCCTGCTGCTCACGGAGCGCTCTGTTCTGTGCTTCGATCGCTGCCGCATATTCTTCAGCAAGTCTCTGTGCTTCCTTAAGCTCTGAATCTACATCTGCCTTCTCAGCTTTCTTTGCCTCGATGGTCTGCTGCAGTTCTGCCTGCTGATGCTCATAGGTCTCTTTGTTTTCCTGCAGGATGCTCTCTTCTTCTTCTACCTGTACGATCAGGTCTTTTACTTCCTGCTCTGTCTGCTTATATTCCTCCAGCATCTCCCGGTCTGTATCATATACATCTGAGAAATACTTTACTTTATTTAATGCGTCTGCGAAATTCTTCGCTTCGAGGATCGTCGCCAGCAGATCGCTGTCGCTGTTCTCGTACATGTATACGATACGACCCTTCATGGCTTCATACTGTGACTGTCTCTTCTCTTCTGCCACCTTCAGATCAGCCTGTGCCTGCTCAAGGTCAGCTTCCTTTTGTTCAATTTCCTGCTCTACGACCTTGATATCTGCGACCAGCTGCGCAAGATCACTGTTCATGGAGCTGATCTGTGACTGGATATCGGAGCTTTGTGCTTCCAGATCATTGATCTTTGAATCATACGGCGTCGCGAATGCTACCTGACAACTTGTCACAAGCATCGCTGCTACCAATCCAAATGTGACCAGTCTTTTCTTCAACATAATAAACTACCCCTTTTATACTGTATTATATGTCCATGCAATCTGCATTATTTGTCTATTAAAAGAATAACGATGAGGATTTCAGATCCGTCTTTCTTAAGTCATCTCTAAAACCCTATACGTTGGATATTATAGCATGCCCAATTTTTCCTTTCAAGGCACTTTCTTGTTTTTTTACAAAGGTTGTAACAATTCCGTAATGATTATGCTATACTATGGTAGATGTGAACAAAACCAGTTTGCAGAACACTTCCTTTTTGGGGGAATCCTACATGTTTAGAACGATTTTTGCCATTTTATATGCCATAGTTTTTCTTGTGATCGGCTCTCCGCTTCTGCTGATCGAGAAAATGATCGAAAAAAAGAACAAAGAAAAAGCGGACATTTCCAGCCTGAGGATCGTACAGCATGCTCTGCGGTGCGTCTATAAGATCTGTGGCGTCAAACCGACTGTGATCGGGCTTGAGCGGATCCCCAAAGACGAGCCTGTTCTCTATGTCTGCAATCACCAGAGCTATTTTGATATTATCGTAAGCTATGCGTTCTGTCCGGGTCTTACCGGATATGTCGCAAAGGATGATCTTGAAAAAGTGCCGCTTCTGCGTGCCTGGATGCGACGTCTGTACTGTCTGTTCATGAACCGTGATGATGCGCGTGCCGGACTGAAAACCATCCTGGAAGCGATCGAAACCGTTAAGAAAGGCGTCTCGATCTGCATCTTTCCGGAGGGAACCAGAGGCGACGGTAAGACGCTCGGCGAGTTCCATGCCGGCAGCCTCAAGATCGCAGAAAAAACCGGCTGCCCGATCATCCCGGTCGCGATCAGCAACACACATGCCGTACTGCTTGACCATCCGCCGGCAGTGAAGCCGACACATGTTGTGCTCGAGTACGGCGAACCGATCAGTACCCGCGATCTGACACGCGAAGAAAAGAAGGCGCTTGCTTCTAATGTAAAGAATACGATACAGGAAATGTTAGACAAAAACCAGAGTTTGATCTGAACGTAGAAACGGTGCTAACAGCAACGGTGCCAGGCATCCCTGCCTGGCACCGTTTATTATTATCCTTCAAGTGCTTCCTTCAACGCCTCTACGATCACCGGAAATCCCATAAAGTGAGAAGCCTTTACCAGAACCGCATCTTTCGGTCTGATAAATGCACGCAGTTCTTCTAACAGCGCGTCTCTGTCGGCAAACCATTTGACTGTCTCACAGCCTTCTGCGCCCTTTGCCATTTCCCGGCAAAGATCCCCTGCGCAGAACAGGACATCGATCCCGTTCTCCGCAGCTGCCTTTCCGACTTCAAAATGCAGCTCTTTCTCGTTTTCGCCAAGCTCTCCCATATCTCCGAGCACAGCGACCTTTCTGCCAAGCGCTTTCGAAAGCACCTCCAGAGAAGCTTTCATGGATGCCGGATTTGCATTATAACAATCATCGATCACAATGATCTCATCCCGAAGTCTTAACATGTTCAGACGACCCGCGATCGTTTTCACCGCTGCAACGCCTGCGGCGATCTCTTCGTTGGTCAGCCCCAGGCTCCGGCCGATACAGGCCGCAGCACCTGCATTGTATAAATAATGGATCCCCGGGATCGGCTCATGGATGTGGATACAGCCGAGGTCTGTTGTCAGATCCGCTTCCATCCCGTCCAGTCCTCTGTTGATTACATTTTTGACCGTCACATCACAGTCGTCTCTGTTCAGCGAAAAACGCTTCGGCACGATCCCGCGGACCGTTCCGACCGTCGCGAGTTTGTCATCATCCCCGTTTAAAACGATCACACCATCTTCTTTTAAGAAATCAAAGATTTCTGTCTTTGCCTTCAGGATACCGTCACGGGTCTTTAAATTCTCCAGATGCGCCTGCCCGATGTTTGTGATCACACAGATGTCAGGCCGCGCGATCTCTGCGAGCTGGTGCATCTCACCAAACTCTGAGATCCCCATTTCGATGACTGCCACCTCATGCTGTTCTCTGATTTTAAGCAGCGTCATCGGCATGCCAAGCAGGTTGTTAAAATTGCCCTCTGTTTTCAGGACATTGAACTTCTGCTCCAATACGGAAGCGATCATTTCCTTTGTACTGGTTTTTCCGACGCTGCCCGTGATCCCGACTACAGGGATCGTCAGGGTCTGCCGGTACCAGGCGGCCATTTTCCGGATCGCCATCAGACCGGACTTTACGATAATATACGGACCGTCCGCATGGTCAAGCTCGCGCTCGGAAAGGACTGCCAGCGCGCCTTTCCCAAATACATCAGGAATGAATTTATGTCCGTCGACCCGCTCACCGGGGATTGCCACAAACAAAGATCCTTCGGCTGCTTCACGGCTGTCTGTCACGACGTTTTCGATCTCACGGTCTAAAAGGCCGGGATCCCCCATATAGGTGCCGTCACAGACTTCTGCTATTTTTCTTAATGTTAATCCTCGCATTCGTACTTCTCCAAAGACACTTTGATCAGTTCTTCACACAATGCATTAAAATCCATCCCTGCAGCCTGTGCTTCCTGCGGAAGAAGGCTTGTCGGTGTCATGCCCGGCAGGGTATTTGCCTCAAGACAGTACACCTTGCCCCAGTCATCTACGAGAAAATCCAGTCTGGCATACGTGCTGAGCCCCAGAGAATATGCTGCCTGAACAGCTGCTGCCTGTAAAAGGCGCTCTGTCAGCTCCGGGATCACTGCCGGACAGGTCTCAACTGTACTGCCTGCTTTGTATTTATTCTGATAATCATACCAGCCGTTTACCGGTGCGATCTCGATAACCGGAAGTGCTTCATAGCGGATCACGCCGACCGCAAATTCACGGCCTTTGATATATTCTTCAAAAACGATCTCATTGTCGACCGCAAATGCCTTGTCCATCGCTTCCTGATATTCATCATCACCATGCACGATGGAAACACCGATGCTCGATCCCGCGCTTGCCGGTTTGATCACGATCGGGTACTCCATTCCGGTCTCTGAAAAATCCTGCGGCTCGTCACCTTTCAAAACAGAAAAGCCCTTCGGGGTCGGAACCCCATCCGCAAAAAAGATCCGTTTGGTATATCCCTTATTCATGGAAACGGCACTGCTTAAAGAACTGCTGCCGGTGTAACGGATGCCAAACAGATCAAAAGCTGCCTGTACCTTGCCGTTTTCTCCGTCTTCTCCATGCAGGCCCATAAACACGATATCTGCCATCTGGCAGATTGCCAGGACATTCGGTCCGAAAAATCCTTTCGTCGAACCCTTCCGCATCGCGCGCACTGCATCCAGATCCGGTGCTTCCTGACCGATTCCGGTCCCTGTCAGCGTAATCTCATCTGCGTGAGAGAAAATGTCGGAAACATCCTGTTCTTCTTCTCCGTATCCCATAAATACATCAAGTAAAATGACTCTGTGTCCATTTTCTTTCAGTGCCTTTGCGATCTGTCCCCCTGATACGATCGACACATCACGCTCCGGACTTAAGCCACCGCATAAAACTACAATATCCATATTGATAAATCCTCCCCTATATAATAAAGAAGCCGATCAGTCCGACGATCACCCCGATCGCCAGCCCGGTCACAACATCTTTGACAAAATGTACGCCTCCGATCACCCTGCACCATGACAGGACGATCGCAGCTGCAAGCAAAATAATACCACCAGGCAGATAAACTGACAATACCGCCATTGCAATGATCGCTGCGGAAAAAACATGTCTGCTCGGAAACGATTTTCCTTTTGTGTCCTTTTCGATCAGCGGTGTGATCTGCCAGACTTCATATGGCCTTTGCGCATTGATCTGTTTTCTGACGATGCTAAGGATGAGAAAGGCCGCTGCCGGGATCAGCAACAGTCGCCAGAATCTCACATCCAGCAGAATAATCCTGCTAAGCAGAAGCAATGCGTATCCGATATAGCAGATCACCGTACAAAGCTTGTTGGCAAACCGCATGCGCGCCGCCTTTTTTTGATCCTGACGGAACGGCTCTGATATTTTCAAATATTGCTCTTTGGTCATCCGTCATTCGCCTCACTGGTTTCCAATCCCGGAGTTCTTTTTCTGCGGACAAAGTGTCCGATCGGGATCTGTGCCAGAATGATCGCAGCAAACATAACTGCACATCCTGCAAATTCCCGGCCGGTCAAAAGCTGTCCCAGAACGATCCAGCCGCCGAGTGCGGCAAATACACTCTCTAAACTCATGGTAATGCCGCCGACCGTAGGTGATACCATCGTCTGTCCGACGATCTGCAGGGTATATCCTACGCCGCTGCTGACAATGCCTGCATAAAGGATCGCCGGCAACGCCGCATAGATCGCTTCCCAGGTCGGTTTTTCCAACACAAACATAAAAACCGTCGACAATACAGCCACGATCAGAAACTGGAGCTGGGATAACCTGACCGCATCCACCTCTGGCACAAACTTATCGACAAATAAGATCTGCAGCGCAAAGAACAGTGCGCAGATCAAAACGATCGTATCGCCTTTTCCAAGCGTAAAACCGTCTTTGATGCAAAGCAGATAAAGACCGGCCACCGCCAGGATCACACTGACCCAGACCTTCACGCCGATTCCTTTTTTTATGATCGCATAGATCACGGGAACGATCACGACATACATCGATGTCAGAAAGCCTGCCTTCGCAGTGGTCGTATACGCGATCCCAATCTGCTGCGTGGCACTTCCCGCAAATAAAAATACACCGCAGATCAATCCTGCGATCCATAGTTTTTTCCCTTTTCGGACCGGATCTTCATTTTCCTTTGCGGACTCCACAGTGATCTGCTTCTGCCCCCGTCGCAAGGCATAGACATCCAGCAGCCGGATCACAGGAATCAAAAGAAAAAACGAGATCCAGTTTCGCACCGCCAGAAATGTGTAAGCGCCGACATAATCCGCGCCTATACTCTGGGCCACGAAACCGAATCCCCACACAAATGCTGTTATGAGCAATAGTCCAAGTCCGACCAGACTTCTGTTATTATTCTTTTCCAATTCTAAACTTCAATTCCCGCGCTTCTTCACGCTCTTTCCGGGTAATATCCCCATCGCTTTCGATGATCGCATCACAGATCTCACAAAGGATATCCTGATAAGCGTCTGCCAGATCGTCATTGCAGCCGCGCAAGAGCAAAATACCGTCATCCAGTTCCTCATCAAACATGGCATCAATATAGACGTCCACGTTTTCATAGGTTTCTTCCAGTGTCTCTACCGAATAGTCATAATCAAAAATCGCATTCAGACATTCTACTTCGTCATCACCAAAGACGCCGTCTGTGGCAATCAGATGAATCGCTACACTAAGTGCCTCATTTGCATAGTACGCATCCATTTCGCCGAGTTCATCCTTGTCCCAGCTGTCAACTTCCTGCTCATCGCAGGTATCCAGAAATGATGTCCAGAGGCTTTGGATCCGTGCAACACGTTCTCTATCAATCTTCATAGCTATCCTCCCTGTATCAAACAGATCTCTTCCTAATATAACAAGACCTGTCCTCAACTCTATTCATCTCAGTCATAATATAGCAACCAATGATTGAAATGTAAAGAGGAAGGCATTTCTTCAAATAAAAGAAATCGAAATAATGCATTGCACATTTATAAGAATGCGTTTATAATAGTCCCAGCGTACAAATCGAAAGGGAAATTCCTTTCCCCGGTACACATTACTAATGTTAGCCAAAGAAGGCGTTTCCCACTAGGAGACGCTTTTTTTTGAGAATAATGTAATACAAGGAGGTTCTTTATGGCACAACGCACCGACATAAAAAAAGTACTTATCATCGGCTCGGGCCCGATCGTAATCGGCCAGGCTTGCGAGTTTGATTACTCCGGAACCCAGGCATGTAAGGCGCTCAGAAGTCTTGGCTATGAGATCGTTCTGGTTAACTCCAATCCAGCCACGATCATGACAGATCCGGGGATGGCAGATGTTACCTACATCGAGCCCCTGAATGTCAAGCGACTTGAGCAGATCATCGCCAAAGAACGTCCGGATGCACTTCTTCCGAACCTGGGCGGCCAGTCAGGCTTAAACCTTTGTGCGGAATTATATAAGGAAGGCATTCTTGATAAATACAACGTTCAGGTCATCGGCGTTCAGGTCGATGCCATCGAGCGTGGTGAGGACCGTATCGAGTTCAAAAAGACCATGGATCTTCTTGGAATCGAAATGGCACGCAGCCAGGTTTCCTACAGTGTAGAAGAAGCACTCGAGATCGCTGACCGTCTTGGTTATCCGGTTGTCCTTCGTCCGGCATACACCATGGGCGGCGCAGGTGGCGGCCTGGTTTATAACCGTGAGGAATTAAAGACTGTATGTGCAAGAGGTCTGCAGGCCAGCCTGGTCGGACAGGTTCTGGTAGAAGAATCGATCCTCGGCTGGGAAGAGCTTGAGTTGGAAGTTGTCCGTGATAAGGACAACAACATGATCACTGTATGCTTCATCGAAAACGTTGATCCGATGGGCGTTCACACAGGTGACTCTTTCTGTACCGCTCCGATGCTGACCATTTCCGAAGATCTGCAGGCACGTCTTCAGGAGCAGGCATATAAGATCGTTGAGCACATCGGCGTTATCGGCGGAACCAATGTACAGTTTGCGCATGATCCGGTCAGCGATCGAATCATCGTCATCGAGATCAACCCGCGTACATCACGTTCCTCCGCACTGGCATCCAAAGCTACCGGTTTCCCGATTGCTCTGGTTTCCGCAAAGCTTGCAACCGGCCTGACCTTAAAGGATCTGACCTGTGGCAAATACGGAACCCTTGATCAGTACAAGCCGGGCGGTGACTATGTCGTTGTAAAATTTGCCCGCTGGGCATTTGAAAAATTCAAAGGTGTAGAAGATAAGCTCGGCACACAGATGCGTGCTGTCGGCGAAGTCATGAGCATCGGTAAAACCTATAAAGAAGCATTCCAGAAAGCGATCCGCTCTCTTGAAAAAGACCGCTATGGTCTGGGACATGTGAAAAACTTTGATCAGCTTTCCAAGGAAGAGCTTCTCTCCATGCTGGTCAACGCATCCAGCGAACGTCACTTCATCATGTATGAAGCGCTCCGCAAAGGTGCTACAGTCGAAGAGATCCATGAGCTGACACATGTGAAAGCATACTTCATCGAGCAGATGAAAGAGCTGGTAGAGGAAGAAGAGGCACTGATCCAGAGCAAGGGCAGCCTTCCGTCAGACGAAGCGCTGATCCAGGCAAAGAAGGACGGCTTCTCAGATAAGTACTTAAGCCAGATCCTGGAGATTCCGGAAGCGGATGTCAGAAATCGCCGTCTTGCACTCGGTGTGGTTGAAAACTGGGATGCGGTTCACGTAAGCGGCACTGAGGACAGTGCATATTACTACTCCACCTACATCGGCGAAGACAATGATCCGGTCAATGAAGACAAGCCAAAGATCATGATCCTTGGCGGTGGCCCGAACCGGATCGGCCAGGGTATCGAGTTCGACTATTGCTGCGTACACGCTGCAATGTCCTTAAAGAAGCTTGGTTTCGAAACGATCATCGTAAACTGCAACCCGGAGACCGTTTCCACCGATTACGATACATCTGACAAGCTCTATTTTGAGCCGCTGACACTGGAAGATGTTTTGAGCATTTACAACAAGGAAAAGCCGGTCGGCGTAATCGCACAGTTCGGCGGACAGACACCGTTGAATCTGGCTGCAGACCTGAAGGCAAACGGTGTAAAGATCCTTGGCACATCACCGGAAGTCATCGATCTTGCGGAAGACCGTGACCTGTTCCGTGCGATGATGGATAAGCTTGGCATTCCGATGCCGGAAGCAGGCATGGCTACCACAGTTGATGAAGCAAAGGCAATCGCGCAGAGAATCGGTTATCCGGTTATGGTTCGCCCGTCCTACGTTCTTGGCGGCCGCGGCATGGAAGTCGTTTATGACGATGAAAGCCTGACCGATTACATGAACGCTGCTGTCGGTGTTACACCGGATCGCCCGATCCTGATCGACCGTTTCTTAAATCACGCATTAGAGTGTGAGGCAGATGCGATCTCAGACGGCACACATGCATACGTACCGGCTGTTATGGAGCATATCGAGCTGGCCGGGGTACACTCCGGCGACTCCGCATGCATCATCCCGTCGAAACACATTTCCGATGAGCATCTGAAAACCATCAAGGAATACACCCGTAAGATCGCGGAGGAAATGCATGTTGTCGGTCTGATGAACATGCAGTATGCGATTGAGAATGACAAGATCTTCGTTCTGGAGGCGAATCCGCGTGCATCCCGTACGGTTCCGCTTGTTTCAAAGGTTTGCGGCATCAGTATGGTTCCGATCGCGACAGACATCATCACTTCCGAACTGACAGGCAGACCTTCACCGGTTTCCGCTCTCGGCGACCGCGAGATTCCGTACTACGGTATCAAGGAAGCTGTCTTCCCGTTCAATATGTTCCAGGAAGTAGACCCGGTACTGGGACCGGAAATGCGTTCAACAGGCGAAGTGCTCGGCATGGGCCCGACAACAGGCGAAGCATTCTGCAAGGCACAGGAAGGCGGCGGAACCGTTCTCCCGACCAAGGGAACCGTTCTCATTTCCTTAAATGACCGCGACAAACCCGAAGCTGCTGATCTGGCAAAGAGCTTCTACGAAGACGGCTTCTCCCTTATGGCAACAGGCCGCACCTGCGATCTGATCCGTGAAGCCGGCATCCCGGTAGAAAAGGTGAAAAAGCTTTACGAAGGCCGTCCGAACATCCTTGACCTGATCACAAACGGAAAGATTGATATCATCATCAACTCTCCGGTTGGCAAGGCAAGCATCCATGATGACAGCTACTTAAGAAAGAATGCCATCAAAGCGCACATTCCGTACTTTACAACGGTTGCAGCTGCACTTGCTGCCGCAGAAGGTATCCGTCAGATGAACAGATCCGGCGACAGTGAGCTGAAGTCTCTGCAGGAACTGCACTCCATGATCAAGGAGTAAGACGCTCAAGCTAAGTAATAAAAAGCCCCGAGAGGTGTTTGGTTTTACTTCAAACGTAAAACCAAACACCTCTCGGGGCTTTCATATATTTACTTATGCTTTTCCTTCGTTGAACACCCGCATCATCTCACCGGTCAAAGAGAAGTGATCCGGCTGCAGCGGAACCTCGCCCCGCTTCGCCCAGATGCCTTCCTTTAACTCCTGATGATCGAGATGAATGGTCGGATCGCCGTCTACTTCACACCAGAATCCCATCAGTACATCATCCACGATGCCCCATGGCTGTGATTTATAGTAGCGGATATTTTTTACATGCAGGCCGACTTCTTCCATCACTTCCCGCTCGACACACTCCTCCAGTGTCTCACCGATCTCAACAAATCCGGCAACCAGTGCGTAAAACGGCAGATCACGGTCTCCGTATTTTGTGACCAGAATCGTGTCACCGTTTGTCACTGCGATAATGACCGCCGGAACCAGCCTGGGATAGATCCTGTTCCCACAGGAAGGACAGCTCAGTGCGCGTTCTTTTTCATCATGTTCTGTCGCATGTCCACAGCATCCGCAGTACCGGTTCGTACGATACCAGTGTGACAGGTGCTTTCCGGTCGCGATCGCGAACATCAGCTCCTGCTCGGCTTTGATACCTCGTCGGTTTCTCCACACATTCTGGTAGCTGTAGCCGATGCCGGATGTGTCCGGACATTCTGACAAGTCTCCATAGAGCACTACCGGCTCCTCTTCTTTTTCTGACGCAGCTGCAAACGGTTCTTCATTGTGAACTGCACCCGGCAGCTCCGGCAACAGAAAGAATGCCTGCTCATCGATTGCAAACAGATAGATCAGTTTTTCCTTTTTCGAAAGATCTTTAACGCGTGGCAGGCGCAATTCTCCGCCCGTCGTATTGCATAAGATTTTCTGACTCTGATAAGACAATACATAATCATCCGGCTCAGGTTCTCTTTCCGGATGGTATTGATTATCAAACTGATGCGGTTTGATGTCCTGGATCATGACAATTCCTTTCTTAACACAATATTTGGTCTATTCTAACACGAAAGCGGAGCAATACTCAATCTGAATCTGATTCTTTCTCATCAAACAAAATCCCTTTGCATGAACCACTTGTAAATGGTCCTGCAAAGGGATTTTGGGGCGTATGATTTCGAATGATATGCTGATTCTTATCTGTAGATATAGTCTCCTGCCTGATATCTTGGCGGGATGACCGGGATCTGCAGGAAGGAATCATAACATCCACCTGTGTGGATCACATGACGACCTTCATTTTCTGTATCCCAGCTGAACGGCTCAAACCATGGATCTCTGATGTATCTTCCTGCGACTCTGACACGAAGCTTCTCGCCCTTATGCCAGATACGGCTGTACGGATAGATCTCAATCTCAAGCGGAACGATCTCGCCCGGAGACAGTTTCTCTGTACGGTCCATTGCCAGTACTGGCTGGATATCAGAGGAAAGTTCCTCATCCAGATGTCTTCTGGAAGCACGGATCTTACCCCATGCACCCGGATGACGCTCGCCGAATACCCAGGTCGGGAGGAATGCGCCATCAGCGGAAAGCTTCTGAACGGTGATGAACAGATCCATCTCATCATGTCCCTGTGCCTCTGCCCAGAGTTTTAACTTCATCATGCCGCTAATCTCGGTATCCTCATCGAATGTGATATCAAAGCACATTTCACCGGTCTGTGCATCGTAACCGTCGCAGGTATGTTCAAAGGAAGCATCATATGACAGTGTCTTTGCATTGGCATCCAGATAAAGCTTTTTGTAAACGGTTCTCGGGATCGGGAAGTCTGCTTCCGGACGCTGCTTGCAGAAATCACAGTCATAAGCATCCATGACATCCAGACGTACTTTCGGTGTCAGCTCCCATCCGTTGTAAATATTCTTCAGATAACGGTCGAAGAACTTCAACAGGTCATGTTTCATCTCAAAGCTGTATGCATCCGGCCACTCAAACTCACGATGGATGCGCAGCCACTTGTTCTTAGAACTCATCTTACGGAATGCATTCAAGGTTCCTCTTGCATGCAGGTGGCTCATGCCGAGCGCGATGTATGCAGGCACTTCGATCTGGTCGAATTTTGCGATCTTTGACTTCCAGTATCCGTTCATATCCGGATATTTGACTGCCATAGCCGGGATATCTTCCATCAGACCTTCCGGAGACTCACTTCCCAGATCTTTATAAACAAATGTGTTAAATCCGATCGCCGGGATGCCGCCTTCGCACATGAACTCGCGCAGGATATCCGAGCATCCTTCCCACGGTGCGATCGCTGCCAGATGTGGCGGCTGCTCTGCTGCGATATACCACTGCATCATTGCCAGCATGGAATTTCCTGCCATACCAATCTTGCCGTTGCACCACTCGCACTGTGACAGCCATTCGATCACATCATAACCATCCTGGCCTTCTGTGTCGCCCCAGATTGGCATTTCTCCTTCGGAGTGTCCGCAGCCTCTCGGGTCTACGTTTGCTACCGCATATCCATAGTGGCAGTAGAAATACGGATCCGGTCCTTCAAATTTTGTACCATCGGAGATCGCATCCATCGGCACACCGTAGGTTGCCCACGGGCGCGGCATATCGTGCGGACGCTTTCCGTAAATACTCCATGCCAGGATACACGGAATATCTGTTGCGCCTTCCGGGCGATAGATGTCTGCATATACTTTAACACCGTCACGCAGCGTGATCTCCACATCCTGCTCGCACATGATACCGTCTCTTACATAGGTTCTCTGGTTCATCGGAGAATAGTAACCCCATCCGCCCGGGATCGTATTGATATCCTCAAGCGGTACAGAATGTCTGTAGATGACATCGATCTCTTCTCCGTAGCAATTGCGTTTACGAATAACTTTGTCTTCCATAGTAATCTCCTTTTCTAAAATGATTCACACGCCTTCTGCCTTCTTTTCTTTGCATTTATTGTAAACAATACCGGGGTTTTTCAGACAGACACTGCGCCCACATGTGTCAAAAAAAAGGAGCTGATTTTTGACACTCGGTTTCATTGTGTCAAAATCAACTCCTTTTTAATATTCTGAATCATATTATTCTGATATAAAATCCCGGCAAAGCCGGTACAATACTTCTTTGGCCACTTCCTCCATACTGATATCATCCAGATGATTCACCCAATAGGTATAAGCACCTATACAAGCCGATGAGATCATTTCCAAAACCATCGGTTCATTTTCCGGCACGATCTTGTCGTGATGGTATTTTCTGGAAAAATCTTGGTTGATGATTTTTTTCCATTTATAAATGAACTGACCATCCCTGCTTCTGTTTAACAAAGTCTTTAACCAGGAACGATTCTCTTTAATATAGCGTAATGTATCAAAAAAGTATACGAACTGGTCTTTTGTGATCTGATAGAAATCCTGTGCAAAAAAATCCTGGTTGATCTCTTTCAAATCCCCGATCAATTTATCTTCTATGGATTCAAGCACATCATAAATATCTGAAAAATAATAATAGAATGCAGTCCGCGCGATCCCAACTTCTTCGCAAAGCCTCTTCACGGTAATCTCATGAACCTGATCATGCGCATAAAGGCGCATGAATGCGTCCTGTATTGCCAAAATCTTCTTTTCATTCTGTCCCATATCGACACTCCACTTCACAATAACACTATCTATTTTCTGCAAAATATGCTACTCTATGAAAGCGTAGTTTTTATGAAAAAGTATTCTATTTATAAGGTACATTATGTTTGCAGTTATCGTCAATACCGTCGCTGTCATCATCGGCAGCCTGATCGGTATGGGTTTAAAAAAAGGGATTCCCGAAAAAGTATCCCGCGCGATCTTAAAGGGCATCGGCCTTTGTACGATCGTGATCGGTATCCAGGGTGCGATCAAAGAAGATAATATCCTGCTGCTGATCATCTCCATCGCTGTCGGCATCGCGATCGGTGAATGGATCAACATCGACGGGAACCTCGACCGCTTTACCAAAGCGATCATCCGGCGGATCTCGAAGCGCGGCACGGAATCGGCTAATATCTCCCAGAATATGATCAACGCGTTTCTGATCACCAGTGTCGGTGCAATGACCATCGTCGGCTCGCTTGATGCCGGTCTGCGTCATGATTTCAACATGCTGTATACAAAGTCATTGCTTGACTTTATTACCTGTATCATGCTGGCCGCGGCACTCGGTGTCGGCGTGCTGCTTTCAGCCATTCTGACATTTGTCGTGCAGGCAGCGATCGTACTGCTTGCCCAGTATCTGGCACCGTTTCTTTCGGATGGTCTGGTTCTTGAACTGACCTGCGTCGGCTCTGTCATGATCATTGCGATCGGCCTGAATATGCTGGGACTGACAAAACTAAAGGTTCTAAACTTCCTGCCCGCGTTTATCATCGTGCCATTTGCGATGCTGATCTTAAGGCAGTTTGGATTTTAAAAAACGGCTGTGCACTGCACAGCCGCTTTCTATGATGAATTCTAATGATATCCACAGCTTGAACAGTCCCCGCTGCATCCTTCCTCATGCTCTAAGTCCATGCTGTCTTCCGGCCTTAATTCCTTCAGCTCCCTTTTCAGCAGTGCATCCAGTGCTGCCTTTGGCTCTCCTTTAACACCCGTAAACACATGCGCCTTCAGATTTCTCATCATGGAATACGCATTCATGCCGATACTGCCGCAGATCACGGCATTCGCCTGGTTTTTGATCAGGATTCCCGCAACCGGAAAATGTCCGTCGCCTTCTACCAGGATCGTTTTCTCCTCCGCGATCTCGTGCGCACGGTCAATCTCATAGAGGATGACTTCCGACGCATCTGCATATTTTTCACATACTTTTCCGTCTTTGCAAACCACTCCAACAATCATTTTGAATCTATTCTCCTCTCGTTTTTCGTCATTTCGGTTCATTATAACTTCTTATAGGATTTGTTTCAACTATATCCTTTTACCGCTCTATAATACCCGTTTTGACACGACTTTATTTCTTTTTTATGATTTCATCATCATTCCTTTATAGTCTTTTTTTTCTTTAATCTGGCAAACACAATTTAGTCACAATTCTTCGATATTATAATCTCACAGCAATAACCACTCCAACAAATGGAGGAACATTTTCATAACTCAATCTCCCTTTAAAAAAGCGAAGTCATGACGACTTCGCTTTTCCCTTTTTATGAATGTTCCTGTATCTCCCGTAGCCTGTCTGTTTTACTTCCAACGCTTTGTGGGATCGGTCTTCCCGGTAGCTTCATAAAGAAGCGCATTACAGATCGCAGCGGCCACATTGCTGCCGCCTTTTCTTCCCATTGCTGCAATACAGGGTACATCATATTTTTCGCAAACAGCAAAGATTTCTTCCTTGCTCTCTACGACATTGACAAATCCGACCGGCACCGCGATGATCAGCGCGGGACGCAGGCCCTGATCCATCAGTTCGGAAAGTCTGAGCAGCGCCGTAGGTGCATTGCCGATCGCAAAGACCGCATTCGGATATTTTTCCGCAGCATAGCTCATGGACGCAACCGCTCTTGTCGTCCCATCTTCTTTTGCCTTGGCTGCGATCTCCGGTTCTGCCATAAAACAATATGCCGCTCCATTTAACGTCTTCAAAGATGGTTTGCTGACGCCGGCCAATGCCATATTGGTATCGGTGACGATCACAGCTCCTTCTTTGAGATGTTCGATTGCGCGCGCTACAGCGCCCTCTGAAAACCGCAGATTTTTTGCATAGTCAAAATCTGCGCTGGTGTGAATCACACGGCGGATCACAGGTGCGTTTTCCTCCGGCAGCGTGATCCCCGCTCCCTCTAACTCTTTTGTGATGATCGCCATGCTGGTGCTTTCAATATCAGCAGGCAAGATGTGCTTTTTTTCCATATCGTACCAACTCCCTGTCTCCTACTTATTCTGATACGCATCCATAATCTCATACAATCTGTCAATGTCCATCGACGCTCTAACGGCATCCGCCAGGATATCGTACTGTTTCTGGACATAATCTTCGTGCGGCATTGCCTCCAGACCGTCCAGCGAAATCCCTTTCCGTTCTGCAAGATACTCTGCCAGCTTCACGGTCAGCTCGCCTGTATCAAACAAGCCATGCAGATAGGTCCCTGCGACCATGTTAGGGATTCCCATGTCTATGCCGTCTGTCTGGCTTTCACTTTCCATAACGACACAGCCTTCTTTTTGTCCGTTTTCCATCAGACAAAAATACTCTCCATTGACGGTCGTCTGACCCATATGGATCTCGTATCCTTCGATCTTTGCACCCTTTAGTGCACCGCCTGTTACGTCAGCTTTTAGATTTGTCCGTGTTTTTTCACCGGTAAAAACGGTACGTGTCGGCAGAAGTCCCATTCCGCGCAGCGCATCCAGATTTCCTTCTGTATGCTCCGGATTATCCAGGTACTCTCCCAGCATCTGATAGCCGCCGCATACGCCGATCACAGGCGTTCCGCCTGCGTGCTGCTTTAATACCATTGCCTCCAGTCCGCTTTCTCGCAGCCACACAAGGTCATCCATCGTGCTTTTGGTTCCCGGAACAATGATCAGATCCGGCGTTCCGAATTCTCCGGTATTTCTGACATAACGGACACCGAGCGCCGGATGTGCCTCGAGCGGTGAAAAGTCTGTAAAATTAGAAATGCGTGGCAGACGGATCACTGCGATATCAATGGGCTTATGATGAGTCTTTTGCCGGAGTCTCGGAGCAAGTGAATCCTCATCATCCACATCAACATGTACATAGGGGATCACACCGACGATCGGGATCCCGCATTTCTCGTAAAGCATCTCAATGCCCGGATCCAGGATGGTCTTATCTCCGCGGAACTTGTTAATGATCAGGCCCTCGACTCTGTCTCGCTCTTCCGGTTCCAGGAGTTCCACCGTTCCGTACAGCTGCGCAAAAACGCCGCCTCTGTCGATATCTCCGGCAAGCAATACCGGTGCATTGACCATCTTTGCCATTCCCATATTGACGATATCATCTGACTTTAGATTGATCTCAGCCGGACTTCCCGCCCCTTCGATCACAATAATATCATACTCATCCTCTAACCCTTCATAAGCTTCCATGATATCCGGGATCAGCTGATGCTTAAACTTGAAATAGTCAACAGCCGACATATGTCCTCTGATCTCACCGTTTACGATCACCTGGCTGCCGGTATCACTTGACGGTTTTAACAGGATCGGATTCATGCGGACATCCGGCTCTGTCATTGCCGCCTCTGCCTGCATCACCTGCGCACGCCCCATTTCGAGGCCGTCTTTTGTAACCGCACTGTTCAATGCCATATTCTGACTTTTGAATGGTGCAACGCGATACCCATCCTGCCTGAAAATCCTGCAAAGCGCTGCAACCAGCAGACTTTTTCCCGCACCGGACATCGTGCCCTGTACCATAATGCATTTCGCCATAGTTGTTCTCCTGCTTAAATGCTTCGCATTTGTGCCAGCTCTTCTAACAGTCTGTCATTCTCTTCTTTTCCAAGGACCGCAACCCGGTACCAGTGCGGATCCAGTCCCTCGTAATCCGTACAGGTGCGAATCAGGATCCCCTGCTTTGCCAGTATTTCGGCCAGATCTGTCCGATCATGCCAAAACAGTAAATAGTTCGCTTCGCCCTGTACATATTTACATCCGGCATCCGTCAAAGCCGCTTTCAGCCGGTTTCGTTCATTCTGATTCTGTATCTGTACTTTTTTCAGATACGCTGTTTCCTTCAATGCGGCAACGCCTGCCGCCTGTGCCAGACCCGACACCGCCCACGGCTGCGCGGCCTGCTCCATTGTATTTAATAATTCCTGATCTGCACAAAGACAATACCCCAGGCGGATGCCCGCCATCGCATAGGTCTTGGTAAAAGACTTGAGGATCAGTAGAGAATTGTTCTCTAAATGCCCCTGCATGGTGTGTACTTTGGGTTCATCCAAAAACTCCTGGAAGCATTCATCAATGATCAGCATGACCCCACATGATCTGCATTTTTCAAGAATTCTGATCAGAAGCTTTCTGTCCGTCGTTTTTCCTGTCGGATTGTTCGGTTCACACAGCATCACCGCCGTCAGATCCGGCGTGATGTCGTTTAGGATGTCTTCTGTGATCGCAAACCCGTTTTCATAGGATAACGGATAGGAAACACATTCCAGCCCATAACGCTCAAACGCATATCGGTACTCCGTGAATGTTGGAGCCGTAAGGAGAATTTTCTTCTTCCCTGTACCGACCAGTGCAAATGCCAGCCGGTCGATCAGATCCGCAGCCCCGTTACCGCAAAGGATCCATTCCAGATCGATTCCGTGATAGTCCGCCAGTGCCTGGCGCAGCATGCGGCAATCGGTATCCGGATATTCCCCGGAAGCATCCAACGCATTGATCACAGCCTGTCTCACGCCTTCCGGCAAACCGAGCGGGCTCACATTGACGGAGAAATCCAGCGGTTTTTTATGAAATTGTGCCTCGTATGAGAGGATATCCCCACCATGAACTCGCATGCTATCTC
Source organism: Lachnospiraceae bacterium (assembly GCA_015057865.1). Lineage (GTDB taxonomy): Bacteria > Bacillota > Clostridia > Lachnospirales > Lachnospiraceae > SY8519. The sequence continues at coordinate 121,234 of SVDH01000001.1, read as the reverse complement.
CCTATCCCTGCGGCGTATAAGCCTCTATTCCCAGCACATCAAAGGTGTGAGCACTCTGGTATTCGCGCAGTGCCATGTCGATCAGCAACAGTGCCGCCACTGCGCCGCTGCCTTCTCCGAGGCGCAGGCCTGCGTTGATCGGCGCGGACAAGCCCAGTGTTTCCATCAGATATCTGGTGGATGGCTCTGCAGACATATGGGAAGCAAGGAGCACGTCGCGAACGGAAAGCATCACGGCACACGATCCTTCTCTCAAATCTTCTCTATCAGCAGATGTGCATCCCAAAAGCACTTCCTTCACCAGCTCGGGCTTCTCCTGGATCCGAACAGCACAAAGCGCCGCTGCAAGCGTGATCACGCCATCAAGCAGGATCGGCATACGGCAGATTGCGCCACCCAGATAGAGGCCGCATAAACCGGCCAGTTCTAACCCGCCAACCTTTGAGAGTACATCGATCGCGTCGTCAGGATTTGGCTTGTTGCACGCAATTCCCTGCTTGATGCAGGCTATTTTTTTTGCCAGTCCGTCAGAGGACAGGCCGGATCCGCGTCCGGTCATTTCCACCGGCTCCTTTGCAAGCAAAACACTTCCTACCGCGGATGTGGCTGTCGTATTTCCAATGCCCATCTCGCCGGTCAGAACGATCTGCGTGCCTTTCTTTTTTTCTTCCCATACCAGATCGATCCCTGTGCGGATCGCTTGTACGCATTCCTCCCGTGTCATCGCAGGCTCCTTGGAAAGATCTGCTGTCCCCGGCCGCACATTCCGATTTTGTACGCCCGGGAAATCCGGATGCGGCAGCATCCCGACGTCAACAGGAATGACATCTATATTCTGTCCGGCGGCAAGATATGAAATCGTGCTGGTGCTCTCGCCGATCGCTTTTGCAACCGCTGCGGTTACAGAAGCACCGGTCTGTGTCACGCCGTTTCCGATCACGCCGTGATCCCCGCACAGGACGAAGAGTGTCCGGCGATCCAGCCGCACATCCGGGTTGCCGGTGATCGCTGCGATCTGTGCCACGACATCCTCCAGCATGCCAAGACTCCCCAGCGGCTTAGCCAGCGAGTCCCAGTGTGCATAGGAAGCTTTCCTTGCCTCTTCATTCAGTGATATGATTTGACATCTGCCTGATTCCATAAATACCTTCCGCCTGTTTCAAACGCTTTACTCTTCCGGATACGCATACCCGCGCGGTGTTACCATCCACTCACCGATTGACTTTGTCGTAGACGCACCGATGAAAACCGTGCTGAACATATCCAGTTTCTCGTCTTTTAACTCCTGCAGGGAAAGGATCTTCTTTTCTTCCCCTTCTCTGCCGATATTCTTTGCCCATCCGCAAACAGTATCCGCAGATTTTGATTCCAGCAGGATCTCACATGCATGCTTTAAATGCTCCGGTCTGTGATGCGACATCGGATTATATAAAACGATGGAAAAATCCCCTTCCGCCGCCATGCGGAGACGCTTCTCGATCATTGGCCACGGGGTCAAAAGATCTGAAAGGGAGATCACACAAAAATCGCTCATCAGCGGTGCACCCAAAAGTGCCGCACCGGAAAGCACTGCGCTCACACCCGGGATCATCTCTACCTCTACTTCCATCGCCTTCGGATCATTTTCGATCAGCTCAAGGATCGGACCTGCCATGCCATATACACCTGCATCCCCGCTGCAGAGCATCGCAACACTCTTGCCGGATACCGCTGTGTCGATCGCCCACTGACAGCGGGCCACCTCATGCTTCATCGGTGTGGAGTAAAACTCTTTGCCAGGATAGCGGTCCTTGATCAGATTAATATACGCTGTATATCCACACAACACATCCGCTTTTTCAAGCGCTTCATGTGCTGCCACTGTCATCTGTTTTTCTTCCCCCGGTCCAATGCCGACCAAATATAATTCTTTCATTCTGTATCTGTCCCCTTCCGGAATTCCGTCGTAAATCCTGGATCATAAAGCTTGCTTCTTTCATAGGAAACCGGCTGCGTTCCTGTATCTTCACCTGCAATCACGCCATCTGCGTGGCTGCTGTCCTCCGGTGATGCTTCTAGAAAATCTCCGACCAGGATCTGTGCTGTCTTCGTGATCCCTGCCTTTTTCACTTCTTCCGCAAAATTCCCCAGATGACATCTTAAGATCCTCTGCTCCGGCCAGGTTGCCTTGTAAACAACAGCAATTGGTGTGTCCTCTGTATAAGCTCCTGCAAGGAGCGCTTCCTGTACCGCCTCCGTCATGCCGGCTGACAGAAAGAGCGCCATAGAGCACCCGTGCTCTGCCATCTTTTTTAATGACTCCCGCTCAGGTACCGGTGTTCTGCCTTCCATCCTGGTCAGGATCAGAGACTGGCTGATCCCGGGCAGCGTAAACTCTCTCTGCACTGCTGCAGCCGCACCCGAAAAACTAGACACGCCGGGCGTAATATCAAACGGAATCCCCTTTTCTCTTAACACATCCATCTGCTCCTGGATCGCACCGTAAAGACTCGGATCACCCGTATGCAGTCTGACGATCATCTCGCCTTTCTCACTGGCTTCTTCAATACAGGAAAGGACTTCTTCGAGTGTCATTTCTGCGCTGTTAAAAATCCTGCATCCCTCTTTGCAATAATCCAAAAGAGCAGGATTCACAAGACTGCCCGCATAGATCACAACATCTGCCTTCTCTAAAAAATGCATGCCGCGCACCGTGATCAGATCCGCTGCTCCGGAGCCTGCTCCGACGATATGCACCATCCCCTTATTTCCCTGCTCAGTCTGATTCATGATTTCTCCATTCTAATCCAGTTTCAAAAAAGATTCTGTTATTCTTTCCATTTTTTTGGAACAATTATTCTGCTGTTGCAGCCGAACTGATACTTTCACTGTTAAATATCAGCGTGTAATCAATCTCATGTGCTTCGCTCATCGCTGTCGTATCTCCGACAACATCCATCGCTTCATCAACCGCTGTTACCGGAATCAGGAAAACAGAATTGCCGTCTTCATTGACCGGATCAAACCGCTCCCCATCGACCAGCATGTAATCATAGTTCGGACTGCTCCATTCGATCTGTGCATACGCCTTTCCGTCAACGACATACAGTCCTGTCGGAGATGTGATGCTTGCACGGCCCGTACCGCCATCCATCGCTACTTCAATCGTATATGTTCCGTCCTCAACGCCTTCGATCGAGACGGCTTCAACAGCGGAATCTGCCGGAACTATTGATGCGTAATCCGTTGCTTCCTCAGACGTATTGGTTGACAGGAATTCCGAAATATCATTTCCCGGAACCGGATTGGAAACGACAACCTTATGCGTATACCAGTTATCATGTGTTCCGATCAGCGCAACATCAAACTCCTCATCGATCGCCGGCACCGGAATGTCAAATCCGTAGACTTCAGAGGAAATCCCATCACTGTAAGTTACGGTATCTACTGTCGGCTCTAACAGTACAGCACCATCTTTTTGCGCATCCTCTGCCGTTCCCGGGAACAGGTTTACGACCTTTTTGGACTGCAGACTGACATGAATGGTCATCTCTCCGTTTTCAACAGTCAGAATGCCCATATCTTCATTGGCTTCATTGACATGGAACATCTTATTATCCGTTGTAAATGTAGCAACATAGGTGCCGTCTTTGAGGCCATATGCATTCACAGCCGGTGCTGCTTCCTCAGCCGAGCTTGCAGCCTGGTTTCCATTGTCTGTGCCGCTGCTCTGGCAGCCTGTAAATGCAAAGACAAAGGCCAACACACATGCACATATTATACTTAACTTCTTAATCTTCATCAATAACCCCCTTGACTCATTCGAGAAAGCCGCCCCGAAGCATTGCCCCGGGGCGGTTTTCATCAGTCACATATATGATGTCATTCTTTAAAGCGCAAATTACTCGATTACAGCACCAGTATGCTCAACATACATCTGCTCGATTGCCGGGATTCTTCCAAGACCTTCAATCTGGCAAGTTACATTGTCAGCACCAAATCCAGCGCCAATATCGACTGCTTCATCAGCACCTTCTACCTCGAATGCGCCGCCGTTAACAAATCCATAGTACCATGAACCTTCTTCATCAGCTGCCATGTCGTTGTTTGCATGATCGCCTGCAACAACCATCATCGGGCGAAGGATGACTTTGGTGTAACCTGCAGCCTCAACAGCCTTCTTTACTTCCGGAAGTGCTGTGTCAGCCGGATTTCCTTCAACGGTACCAACGAATACGTTGTCATAGCCAAGCTCTGCCATCTGTGTGCTCATCTGATCATAGGTAATGCTTGCTTCGTGAGATGTTCCATGACCCATGAATACGATCGCAGTTCCGTCTTCTGCAAGTGCTTCAATAGAATCTGCGCCTGCTACGCTGGCTGCTTCTGCAACCATAGCCTTCGCTGCTGCTTCCTTGTCTGCGTTGATCTCGGAAATGTCTGCTCCTACTGTGCCCAGAAGCGGTTCAGCGATCTTAACAGATTCAAACTGATCTTCCACTGCTGCGACTGCTTCTGCCAGCTCTTCATATTCAGCACCATGCATCAGATGTGTCGGCTGGATGACAAGGTTCTTAACCCCATTAGCGATCGCGCGCTGCAGAGCCTGATCTACGTTATCGATGGACTCGCCGTCACGTGCCAGTACGTGGTTGATGATGATCTGAGCTGTGAAAGCTCTTCTTACGGACCAATCCGGATAAGCTTCTGCCAGAGCCTTCTCTACGCCGCCGATATCAGTTGCACGGCTCTCGTTGAAGGATGTACCAAAGCTTACAACCAGCAGCTCGTTCTCACCGATCTCATCCTGATTCAGCGGATCGTCTGCGGATGCATCGCCTGTATCCAGACCAAAGTAATCCGGATCGTCAAGCATTTCTTTCTGCTCATCGCTCAGTGCGTCATATGCTGCCTTTGCTGCTGCACAATCAGCCTCTGTGGTCTCTGTCCACTCCTGAACCTGAATTGCTTCAATCAAACCATTCACCTCTGCTACTGCAGCATCTTCTGCTGCGCCTTCTTCTGCTGCACTTACCGCTGCGCCTGCTTCGCCTGCTGCGGATGCTGCTGCATCAGGAGCAGCTGACTGACCGCAACCGGTTGCCAGAGCCATACCAAGTACGACAACAACAGCCATACTTACAGCAAGAATTCTCTTTTTCATGTTTCTAGTCCTCCTTTTATTTGTTTGACCGTGGCAAAAACACGCCACAATTTATTGAGAAAACAATGTATGTGCATTGTTTTTTCCCTGTTCATTCGCATAATCAATCAGCTCTTTGATCCGCTGATTCATCTGCCCAACCGGAAAATCGCATACGATCACTTCGCTGCACCGGTCGATCGCTGCCTTCGCCTGCGCAATCGCCGCATCACCGATCGGCTCAAATGGTGCTTCCGTGACCACTTCCGCAGCCAAAAGCCTCGCCAGTTCATAATCAATATCATTCGTATGCAGAATGCCGGCAATAAACGCTTTGTTTTCCTTACGCAGTGCACGGAATACAGGAATTCCCGAGCCGGCACCGGAAATCACAAACACATCCGGCTCAGCCTCCACCTTGGCCAGTTCAATACTGCCAAAAACGGGATCATAAAATCCATTGTCGATGTTATAGAGGTTTTTGATCCGCTCCTCTTCGAAAATCTCTGCCGGAGTCCCATATGCATAGATCGTCTCACCGTGCACACAAACGATCTTATCCGACACCTTCTGTGCCAGATCGATCTCATGCAGCGTCATGATGATCGTGATATCCTTTTCCTTTGCCATCCGGGTCAGGATCGACAAAAGTTCCAGCTTATACCGCACGTCCAGAAACGATGTCGGCTCATCCAGAATGATCATCTCCGGCTCCTGACAGATCGCACGCGCCAACAGGATTCTCTGCCGCTGCCCGTCACTGATCGCATTAAAGTCTCTTCCTGCAAGATCTGACGCATTCACTGCCGCCAGCGCCGCATCGACCTTAGCCTCGTCCTCCGGTGTCAGGACGCCGAGGCGCCCCGTATATGGATACCGGCCTGTCGCTACGATATCCGCGCAGGTCATCAGCTCCGGCTTCATCCGCTCTGTCAGAACAACCGCCATTTTCTGGGACATCTCCCGAAACGACATTTCCAGAAGATTCTGTTCATCAAACATGACTTTGCCGCCTAAAAGAGACAGCTGTCTGGTAATACTTTTTAATATCGTCGACTTCCCGGCACCGTTCGGTCCGATCAGTGTAACGATCTCTCCTTTTTTGATATCGACACAAATATCCCGGATCAGAACCTGCTTGTTATATCCGACAGAAAGATGGTCGATGGAAAAATAAGTCTTATCCATTGCGTCCCCTCCTTCTGCTGATGAGGATATAGATGACGATCGGTGCACCGAAGATCGATGTTACCGTGCTGATATTCAGTTCGACCGGTGCAAACGCAAGCCGCGCGATCAGGTCGCACAGCATACAGAACACAGCGCCGACCAGAAAATTCGCCGGCAGCACCACCAGCGGTTTTGACGAACCAAGAAATGCTTTTGCCAGAAACGGAACCGCGATTCCCACAAACGAAATGGGTCCTGCAAACGCCGTAACAGTCGCCGAAAGGATGCTTGATAACAGGATCAGCACCACACGGAAGAACTTGATGTTCACACCCATGCTCTGCGCATAGGCTTCTCCCATCTGATATGCATGGATCGGTTTTGCGCAAAGCATCGTCAAAACGAATGTCACACCGATCACGCCAAGGCTGATCCAGACATTGGCCCAGCTCATACCGGAAAAGCTTCCCAGTGACCAGCCACGCAGATTGACGATATCGGAATCGTCCGCAAACGTAACGACAAAATCCGTGATCGCATTGCAGATATAGCCGATCATGATACCGGCCACCAAAAGTGCCGCCATATTCCGGATCCGTCTTGCCACAAGCAGGATAAATCCGGTCGACATTAAGGATCCGATAAAGGCCGCGATGATATATGTCCAGGAATTCATCACCAAACCATGCAGCAAACCAAAGATCATGACCAGTGCCACGACCATCTTCGCTCCGGATGAGATACCCAGTACGAACGGACCTGCGATCGGGTTCTCAAAGAATGTCTGCAGCAGAAAACCTGATGTCGCCAGACCGCCTCCAAGGATCGCTGCCATCAGGATCCGCGGCAGACGGATCTGCCAGATGATATTGATATCCTTCTCTGCTCCGGAATGTGTAAATATGATCTTTGCGATCTGTGAGATCGGGATATGTACATTTCCGGAATTGATATTGATCACGACGATCACGCAAAAAGCGATCGCAAGCAGAATAAATACGATCGCGAATCTGCTTTTTCGCCGGATATTTTCCTGATGAAAGGAATGTATGCCGCCATTTGGCTGTACTGTTTGTTTTTGTTCCATACCTGTTAATTACTCCAGCTTTGACAGATACTGAAGCTGATCGATATTCCCTGTCAGCAGATTGTGAAAGTCCATGATCATGCTTCCGGCGATGTCCGGCCGCTGATAGATCGAATTTCCAGAAGACCAGCAATTGCCCTCCTGCACCGCCTTAAGACTTGCGATCACCGGATCTTTGTTTTCCAGATCCTGCAAAGTCTTCACAGAGTTATCGATACTGCTGTTGTATATAATAATATCTGCATTCTCTGCAATATTATAAAACGTCTCCATGCTCATCGGAATGGAAGACCGTCCCGAATCATTGATGACATCTGCAAATGCATACCGCCCGCCGGCCATCTCAATCATCATCGGCACATAATCCGTGCTGGCACGGACAACAGCTTTCCCGTCAGCTGAAATATAGAAAAACGCGACTGTCAACTCGGTATTCTCAAAGTCTTCCAGGCCCTCGATCAGCTTTTCCTGCTCCGCAAAAAACGCATCCGCTTCTTCTTCATGCCCGCTCAGCACGCCATAAAGGCGAATCCATTCTGCTCTGCCAAGCGGATTGCTCTCATAACTGGAGCGGTCGATCAGAACCGGAATCCCCAGATTTTCAATCTGTTCCTGCACTTCCGGCACATGATAGATCATGGTCGATTCAATTGCCAGATCACACCCTTCTGATACGAGCATTTCGTAATCCGGCTCACGGTACTTTCCGGCATATTTCACAGCGCCGCTTTCCATCGCTTCCTGTGCCGCATCAAACGTCCACTCATCCTCTTCTAAGGAGGTCATCGATACGACATCCATTCCATTCATCGAGGTAAACAGAGACATCAGCGCTGTCGCCGCCAGGTAAATATGCTTTGGCTGCTGCAAAACAGTCATGCCTGCAGGCAGATCAGCCGGTATGTCCTGTCCATCCGGCACGAGAAGAAACTGTCCTTCCTCCCGGATATCAAAAACCGCATAACCGTCTTCATATTTGTAAACCGCAAACTGTTCGGTATAATCCGTCTGCATCTGCTCTGTCAATGTAAGACCCGCAATCTCAGGTGCTGCAGGCTCCCAGTTTTCTGTCTCTGCGGATACACTGCCATCTGCTGCTTCCTGCCCGGAAGAAGTCTCTCCGGATGTTGTCCCGCCTGTGCCACAGGCAGATAAAACGGAAAGCGAAGCCACACAGATTGCCAACAGTAAGGCGATTTTTTTGATCATTTTTTTCATAATAGTTTCCCGTAAAAAACAAAACAGCTGCACATTGCAGCCGTCACAAAAATCCTGCAGGCAGTTCTTTTATTACCAAAAAGAATCTGCTGCATCCTGAACCGTAATCTGTGGACCGCAAATCACATCGCGCCGAAGCGCCTTGTTCTATCTCTGCAGGCAGGTCTCCTGACTTCGTTCATCGCAGCGCTCTCTCTTCCCGGTTTCCCAGTGATTAGATCACGAATGATTCACTCTTTTATTCGTGATGAGAGCTGCTCCCGTACACAGTGACGGCATCGTTCCGGATTCCCACCGGATTCCCATTTTCAGCCGCGTGATTTCTGAACGTTTTAAACCATTCCGTTCAGAAACCGGCAGCCACCTGCAGATCTGTCATTATTCTGTTTTCAAAAGCACGGACAATCCCAAGCTTTAATCTCATCGATTATATCATTCTGAGCTAAAAAGTACAATTGTGTTGCCATAATATATTCGCATCAATCAATTCTTTTTTTGTATGTCTAGTACTCGATTCCCTGCCGTGCCAAAACCCCCTGATCATACGGATGCTTGATCTTTTTGATCTCAGACACATAATCAGCCAGATCAACAATCTCCTGCGCGGGGTTTCTGCCTGTCAGAACGACCTCCAGCGTATTCGGTTTGTTTTTAAGAAACGTGACCAGCTCTGCCTGATCTACAAACCCCAGGTTACAGGTCGCTATGATCTCATCGAGCACGAGCAAGCCGTAGCTTTCATCCACTGCACGCTTCAGGATACGCCGAAGATATGCCGTGTACGCATCCTTTGCCTGCGCTCTGGTTTCCTCTGACATGGCAAAAGAAAACCCGAAACACTCCCTGCACACATCGACATCGATTTCATCGATCGTCTCGAGTACAGAGAGTTCCCCGGATTTTCCATCCTTTAAAAACTGGGAAAAAAGGACTCTGCCTCCCGTTCCCGCAAAGCGAACCGCGAGGCCCGTTGCGGCAGAAGTCTTTCCTTTTCCGTTTCCTGTATAAATGTGAATACAGCCTTTCATAAGAATCCTCCTGTCTGTATTCACAATAGTATCATATTTTTATGACTTATGCGTAGAAATCATCAACTGCTTTGAAGAATGCGTCGATGTTCTCCCACGGTGACAGCGGCGGAATGTCGCAGCCTGAGGAGATGACAAAGTTCGGATACTTGCAGCATTTCTCCATCAGCTCTGTTGTTGCTTTGTAAACACTCTCCGGTGTTCCGTTGCGGAACTGGCTGGACGGATCCACATTGCCCATTGCAACACAGTTTTCCGGGATCAGCGGCATCATCTCTTCCATATCGATCGCGTTACCGAAGTGGAATACACGGCAGCCGTTGTTTACGATGGAATCGATGGTTGCAATCGTGGAATTACCACAGTTGTGATATACAACGATGAAGTTGTCATCCTGAACAGCCTCTACGATCTGTTTTACATATTCTGCAGAGAACTCTTCTGCCAGATCTTCTGAAAGGATACCTGCGAGCGGCTCAGCCATAACAACACCGTCAGCACCTGCTTCTTTGTATGCCTGGCAGTATTTGATCTGGAACTCTGTAACCTTTTTCAGGGTCTCATGAACCATTTCCGGCTCATCATAGCAAAGGAAGAGCGCTTCTGTTACGTCAAGAAGTCTGCCTGCCAGTGAGAACGGTCCGATAACACCTGCAAGGATCGGACGGTCAGTAATGTTCTGTGCAGCCATACGAACTGCCTCGATGCTGTTGCCGGTTCTGCCTGTTCCTACTTCCGGAACAACAAGTGCTTCTGCATCTTCAGGCTCTTTTAAGATGGATCCGATAACGGTCGGTACATCTTCATCTGAATAACGGATCGTAGAACCAAATGCCTCTGCCTCTACAGAAAGATCCATGTAGCTTAAGGAAGCACCGCAAGGCGTTCTTTCAGCGATGATCTGCATTCCCTTTGCCTGCAGATCCGCGTTGCGTACCAGGTCATCTACTGTAATGCCATCCATCATCTGTACGGACGGGAAAGTCAGTACCGGAACCGCCTGCTTCTTATCTGCTGCCAGCATGTCATCGATCCATTTGTTCATATCTCTGCTCATATCAAGTCCTCCATTCTTTTTTGTCTGTGCCGTTGAAATTTCGTTTCATTCGTTTCGATGCATTTATCCTATAATATTTACCATTTCATGTTTTGGACAAAAACGATAAATTTTGTACTTTTTTCGTTTATTTCTTTCTTCAGCCATTCCAAACAGGCATAAATATATGCATTTTCCTTATTTCCATACGCTCATTTTCCTAGATTTTCAAAGTCGGATCTAAGTAAAAAAGGAGATCTATTCTTGCGAAAAGATCTCCAAAATCCAAATTTTTTCCTATTTTGATTATAAATCCACAAGGATCGGCATTATTTGAGCGTTTTCTTGCGTCTCACTCAAATAACACGCAGCAGGTATAGGTCATTGTGCATGGGCCGTAATAGTATGGTGTATCCGCCAGCTGGCACACCTCCGATACCACCAGGCCATACGCTTCCATAGAAGTATGCATCTTCTCCGGGAAGCGGCACGGCGTATCTGGATAAGTACATTCTTTGCAGATTGAGCAGGCGCCTGCTGACATCGCCAGACATTTTTCTCCTTCCGGTACAAGATCCAGGAATTTCGACAGATTTGCCTTCAGCTGTACTTCCGTCTCCATCATGGTCTCGACATCAAAGTCATCTTCCATTTCCCCGGTCATCTGCAGCAGGATCCCCCAGGAAAACTGACTCGCTTTTTCCCTGCTGTCATCCAGTGTGCCGCATCCCGGCGGGCAGCTCCAGCATTTATCGTACTTCTGACATTTTCCTGCCGCGCACATATCACGCACTTCCGGCAGGAAGCGAAGCTTCTCTGTCGGGAAAATGCCGTTTTGGGAAAATCCAGCTTCATCAGCCAGTTGGATCGCTAATTCTTTTGTCATGATACCCTCCTGTTCTTGCTCAAGCATAAGCTTACGTGCTGCTACGTTGCCTGCGACGCAGGAGCTTATGCTTCAAACATCATATATTCCATATACAGATCGTTAAATGTCGGATTTCCTGTCAGGCTGACCTCTTCAGAATAGTCTGCCACATGTGCAAATCGTTCTTTTAATGTCTCATCCTTGGCGATCATGACTGCACCTGCCAGCGAGCTGTTGCCAACAGCTTTGGTCCTGTCGAGCAGTTCCTCCGGCAAAAGGCCGATCCCGGCCGCTTTCTGTAAGTTGATCTTCTGTCCGAAACCGCCTGCAAGATACAGTGCGGAGATCTCATCATATCCGACACCGTATTCTTCCATCAGCGTTTCCGCGCCTGCACGGATCGCAGATTTTGCAAGTTGCACTTCACGTACATCCTGATCTGTAAATACCACATCATCGGAAAGTGGGAACCCGTCATCAACATAGTCGTCGTCCAGCAGTCCTGTCTCGTCCATATATTCTGCTTTCAGCATCTCATAGACGACTTCCAGAACGCCGGTCCCGCAAAGTCCGATCGGATCCTTTCCGCCAATGGTTCCGATCTGCACACTTCCGTCTTCCGCGATGTCAACGGAACTGATCGCACCCGGAACGCCTGCGACACCACAGCTGATGTTTCCGCCCTCGAAAGCCGGGCCGGCGGCAGTAGACGCCGAAATAATACGATCCTTGTTTCCAATGGCCATCTCTCCATTGGTTCCAAGATCGATCAGCATACTGACCTCTTCTCTCTGATCCATGCCGCACGCAATGATACCGCTGACGATATCTGCCCCGACATAGGTGCTGATACCCGGAAGCATCAGGAAATTGCCTTCTTCATGAAGCGAAATATCGACTGGTGTATATGGTGCAACGCCTAACGTGTCACACGGCAAGCCGAGGAAAAGATGCTCCATCGTCGTATTTCCTGAAATGATGACCGGAATCTCATCCATCTTCTCACCCAGTGCAGCAATCAACCCATCCAGATCTTTCCTGATCGACGCCTTCAGCTCCTCCTTTTTTCCATCCATGGAAGCCTGGATCCTTGAAATGACATCCGCACCAAACACGCGCTGATGATTAACGGAAGTTTTGGTGTCGATCACCTTATCATTGGTTCTGTCTACAAGCGATACTGCCAATGTCGTCGTCCCGATGTCAACTGCAGCCACAAGATTATTTGACACTTCTACTCCAGCTTCCGAAAACGCTTCACTGCTTTCTTTCCCATCCGCAAAATCAGTTGCGACTTCCATCTCGTCTTCCGACTGCTCCCAGGCAATCTCATATGCACCCGCAGGGAATGCTTTACATGCAAGCCTCCAGCCATCTGCGATCTGTTCCGGGCTGAAGATTTCGACATCATCGTCATCTGCCTTGGGCGCCCCGGAAAGGAACTGTACCCGGCATTTTCCGCATCGGCCGATTCCACCGCAGTCCGCAGGAATATAAACACCCTGTTTCTGGAGCTGTTCTAACAAACTATGCTGCTTATCTTTTGTATTACCTTTCCATGTCTGACGCATCGGTTCATCCTTTCTGAAAAACCATATCGGTTACTTTTTAGTCATCATATGGCTATTATAAAAAAATTACCACTTTTTGTATTGTAATATTTTTATAATTCTGGCAAATTTTGTGAATGGGTCAAGACAGACCGCCGTTATGTGTACCCAATGTGCCCAACATCAAGATGACGCAGATAGAGAAACTTGTTTCTATCTGCGCCACCTTAAACTATTCACTATCGTTTACATAATTACTGTTCTTCTCTGTTTGCTTTTCCTTTTGCGGAGAAGATTGCGGCTGCGATGCCAAACATACCCATCATGCAGATGATGCCGATCATCCATCCCTGTGTCATTGAGATTAATACCATGTCTTAATCCTCCTTTTCCGCTTCTTTAAACAATTTACCGATGAAATATCCTACTACTGTAATGCCGATTACCATTGCAGCTGCTTCTAAGATAATATGTGCTACCATATCGTTCTCCTTTCCGGCTGATTACGCTTCGTGTGTTGCTTTCATTTCTGCGGTTGCTGCTCTTTCTTCTTTTGAAAGGCGGAAGTATCCCGGTTTGGATCCCGGCATAACCGCAAATGTGATTGCACCAACGACCAGTGTGATGATCAGGCAAAGATATACCTGGTGGAAGTTCGGCATGCCCAGCTTGCCCTGCAGATCTGCTGTGATCCATACAACGTTTGCGATCCAGGAAAGCACGCATGTGATAACCAGTGCCTTGGTATTTCTCTTCCAGCAAAGGCCGAATACCAGACATACGAACATCGGTACTGCCCATGTGAAGATCCAGTTGATCGTCGTTACAACGGTCGGCTGGAAGTTCGCCAGAATGATTGCTGCGATACCTACGATAACGATCATGATACGCATAACACGTACTTTTTCTTTTTCTGATGCTTTTGGCTTAAAGAGTCCGCCATACAGGTCATATGCAAAGATAGTTGACGGGCAGAGAGATGTCATCGCAAATGTGGAAAGCAGAGCACCGAGGAAGGATGCGCAGATCAGTGCAACAACCCATTTCGGTAAAACTGCCAGCATCATTGCCGGTGTCATCATCATAGCGTTTCCGCCAATCTCCAGATAACCAAGTGCCAGTGCTGCCATACCAAGCAGTGCCGGGATGATACAGAACAGACCATTGACCGGGCCTGCGAGCCAGATAGACTTTTTAACGGATTTTACATCTTTTGCAGCGATACAGGTCTGTAATCCCATCTGGGATACACCCTGGAACATCGTGCAGGTGAAGATCGTCGGGATCGCGAAACCGATGATCAGGTCTTTGTTTCCGAAGATGTCAAGCATCCATGCGTTGCCCATCGCATCCAGATTGGTTGCGACATCTGCCCAGCCATTGCCCGGCAGGCAAACGAACATTGCGATCAGTGCGATGATCAGTGCTGCATACATCATAACCGCATTGATCATGTTCAGCCAGGATACTTCTTTCATACCTGCAAGTAATACGTAAAGGATACCGAAAGCACCACCTACGATAGCTCCGACAAAATACGGCCATCCGGTACATACCACGAAAGTGATCGCGACACACTGTGTTTCCAGGCAAAGGCAGCCGAATACCAGCGGGCCCATAACGCATGCGATCAGGATACGTGCTTTCTTTCCATATAATCTTCCGAACAGATCCGGAATCGTGTTAACGCCGATCTTACGAACCCACGGTCCTGTGATCTGTGTGATGACAACCATCATAACGGTACATGCAATACCAAACCAAACTGCGATGGAACCCATGCCTGCCGCATTCTCTGTGGTTCCCCAGATATGTGCCGATCCAAGCATGGTCAGCGCCAGCGTAACGCCGACCTGCGCGGTCGGAAGACCTTTTCCGGCCAGTGCGAAGTTTCCTTCCTGCGCCGCTGCATTTCTGTTCCTTCTTGCAATGATCATACCTACGCCGACGATCGTTGCGATTTCATAAATCAGTACAAATATCAGTACGCCCCAATTCATGTACTCATTCTCCTTTCTTTCGCCATTCCCATAAATGTTCTTACGCTTACACCCGTCTGCAACCGGGCGCTCACATACTGCGAGTAACCGATCCGTTACTCCCCTGTCAATTACTATATTAATTGTTATAAATACTTATGAAAAATTCCCGAAATCCATCGTGCCATGCAATTTGGTTATCATTGTCATAATCTTCTAAAAAAGCCGAAAAAAAACATGCTGCAACGTGTTTTTCACACCATTGCAGCATGGTAATTTTCATTTTCAATAACTGTTTTTCAATCTGCCATACAATTTTGTAATGATTACTCTTTGAGCGGATGATCCAGTGCAAAGTTCTCAATAAAGATCTTTTTCATCGGGTTGTAATTGTTCTCATGCCAGGCCATTGTCAGACTCGGATCGCTCAGACTCTCCACCTCCAGGAAACGAACCGAAGGATTGTTATATAGAAGATTTCTTGAATCCAGGATGCAGACACCGACACCGGCCTCGACCCAGAGCATTTCTTCAGAAAGCGAGGATGCGAATCTGACGTTCGGTGTAAAGCCTGCCGTCTTACATGCGTCCAGGATCAGGCGCGGCGACTCCTCCGAATCCTCCGTTGAGACCATGATGATCGTATCATCCTTGAAATCAGAGAGTTTTACAAATTTGGCATTCGCCAGGCGGTGATCCTTATGAACAACCACATGGTCTTTGGTATGCTCGATCACTTTATAGCGTAGCATTTCCCTGTCTTTCAAGTCAAAAAACAGGGTAAAAATGATATCAAGTTCATTCTGGTACAGTTTTTTGACCAGATCATTGAAGCTGTAGGTGTGCAGATTGATCTTGATGTTCGGATAGTATTCCGCCAGATATTTTAAGATGCCCGGGAACAAGTCGCCTACATACATTCCTTCCAGAATTCCGATATTCAGTTCGCCGGACAGACCCTGAAAGCTGTTTCTCGCGTTTGCGATCGCAAGATTATAGTCATCGTAGATCCGCTCAAACTCCCGAAGCAGAACCTCTGCCGGCGGCGTCAGACGGACGAAACGGTTCGTACGGATAAAGAGCTGCATGTTCAGTTCCTGCTCGATCGCGGCGATCTGGCGGGATAAGGCTGGCTGTGTGATAAACAGGATCTCCGCTGCTTTCGTGAAGTTCAGACATTTTGCGGCAGTGATAAAGTATTTCATCTGGGTGATATTCATATGCAGCCTCCATTTCCGTGCGCGGTGCGCGCGCGACCCCACCATTTCCTTGCACAATTGTTATGATAAATAATAGCACAATACCCCGGAGATGACGACAGCTAATCATCACCCCGGGGGAAATTATGCGTTTATGCTTTTTGATTATCTTCTTTCAGGATGTGTATCCAGATAAGCGTGTGTTGCTTCTGCCATTGCCAGAACGTTCTCCGGCTTCGCGTCAGACGGGATATCACAGCCGGATGCGATCATGACACCATATGGTCCAATGTCATCCAGCAGGTTGGTAACATATGCTTTGACTTCGTCCGGTGTGCCGAATGTCAGCATTTCACACGGAACATCGCCAAGGATACATACGTTCGGGCCAAGCATCTCACGGCATTTGCGTGCATCGGTCTTGGAATCGAGCGCCATCACAAATGTGCCCGGTTTGTAATGTGTAAACTTATCAAGCATCAGATCCCAGTTTGAATCCAGATGGAAGATCGGAAGAACGTCCATCTCGATGCAGAGATCATAATATGCATCAAATGACTTCTTAACAAAGGTATCAAACATATCCGGGGAGATCAGGTCCGGACCGGTTCTCCAGCCGCCGATCCATACGCCCTTTGCGTGGGTGTCAATGATCTGCTGACGATATGCTTTCAGATTATGCTCAAGCACGATATCAAAGATCTCGAGCATCAGGTCTTCTTCTTCGAAAAGATCATCTACCATGAATGCTTCCAGGGAACGTCCGCCGCAGAAGTACTCAAACGGTGTGATCATCAGGAAGTCGCATACACACGGAATGCCTTCCTCATAAAAACGCTCATACGCATGCGGGTTTGCTGCAAAGAACGGTTTCAGATTCTCCCAGTTATTATCGCATTTTTCTGCGATGAACTGTGCCTGCCATGCGTCCCATCCCATCTCTTTGATCTTTTCATAATCTTCGAACTTCATGTTCTCCGGGATTTCCATGACCTGCCACATATCATCATCGCCAAGGTCGATTCCCGGCATTGCACATCTCGAAAGCCACTGTGTGCCCAGAAGATACGGCGAGAAGATGACAGACTGTGTGCCGTCTGCATCCAGACGCTTCAGCTCTTTAATGTTTGCCTCACATGCAAGATCAAAATCAGTAATATAATCTTTCATCACGATTCCGTTCGCGCGTGCCATGTATGCATTTCCACAAGGAACAAACGGTACCCGGTCAACCGGTTCGCAGCGAACTGTCTTCATCAACCGTTCCCAATTCTCTTCATATTTACCCATTTTACAATTCCTCCTCGATTTAGGACCGGCACCGCCTTTTGCAGAAGTTGGCGCCATCTGATTTCTGTGGGATATGCAGTATGTTTTTTGATGAATTCAGCGTATCAGATTTTGGTAATGAAAGAAAATTGTTAATTCCGATGTTGTCATGCAGTTTGGTTATGACAGTATTATACTCGTCGCTCCTTGTTTTTTTACAAACAATCTTTTTCTTTTGGAACAATAAAAATTACCAGAAATAATGAAATAATCACAAAACATGTGGTATTTGATTCTATATAATAACAGTCAGAATCAATGATTTTGAGAAAACACAAATGTAGATCCAAACGAAAGGAGCACCACATGGCAATTTTAGATGACATTTCTGCAATGCTGCAGAAGGGAAAAAGAAAAGACGTTACAGCACTTTGCGAGCAGGCGATTGCAGAAGGCATTCCGGCAGAGCAGATCTTAAATGACGGACTGCTTGCAGGCATGAATATCATCGGCGCAAAGTTCAAAGCAAACGAGATCTTCGTACCGCAGGTTATGGTAGCTGCACGTGCGATGAACGCCGGCGCTGAAGTACTGAAACCGCATCTTTCCGATGGCGATTCCACAAGCAAAGGCAAGATCGCACTCGGTACCGTAAAGGGCGACCTGCATGATATCGGTAAAAACCTGGTTAAGATGATGTTCGAAGGCAAGGGCTTCGAGGTTATCGACCTTGGCGTAGACGTAGCACCGGAGACATTCGTACAGACCGCGATCGACAACGACTGCCAGATCGTAGCTTGCTCCGCACTGCTGACAACTACAATGCCGATGCTCGGCGAAGTTGTTAAAGCAGCTGAGGAAATGGGCGTACGTGATAAGGTTAAGATCATGATCGGTGGCGCACCTGTAACCCAGGACTTCTGCGACAGCATTGGTGCAGATGCTTATACAGAAGATGCAACCAGCGCAGCTGATAAAGCTCTGGAGTATGTTTCATAAGAGTAACTGATCAGGAAAAATAAGGAAACCACAGATAGAAAGCTCGCTTTCATATCTGTGGTTTTTTATTTTGCCGATTAGGGACCGCCCCACATGAGCAAAATAATTATTACATCTATGTTTCCATCCTGATAATTATTTTGCAAATGTTGGTGGCGGGGCCTGATCAGTTACTCCGCAATCTCCCGATAAACCTCCAGCACTCTTGCAACATCCTCATCCGTAAATGCTGCCGAGATGAACATCGCCTCAAACTGGGACGGCGCCGTGTAGATCCCTCGTTCCAAAAGTGCCTTGAACGATCCGGTAAATGCCTCCAGGTCAGACGCGCAGGCCTGCGCATAATTGGTCACCGGCTGCTTTGTATGGAACATGCAAAGCAGTGAGCCAATCTGATTTACGGTGTTTCCGCTGATTGTTCTCATACCTTCCGCAAGTACTGCTGCCATTTTGTCGATCTCATCATAGAGCTCCGGGTGTGCTAGCAGCTTCTTTAACGTCGCGATCCCGGCAGTCATCGCAAGCGGATTTCCGGAAAGCGTTCCTGCCTGATACACAGGTCCGACCGGTGATACCATCTCCATGACTTCCTTTTTCCCGCCATAAGCACCGACCGGCATCCCGCCGCCGATGATCTTTCCGTATGTCACAAGGTCGGGATCGATCCCGAATCTACCACAGGCTCCTGTAAATCCCAGACGGAATCCCGTGATGACTTCATCCGCGATGAACAGTGCGCCTTCTTTTGTACAGAGTTCGCGAAGGCCTTCGAGGAAGCCCTCTGCCGGCGGGATCACGCCCATATTCGCAGCCACGGGCTCCAGGATCACACAGGCGATCTCACCCGGATTCGCATCAAACAAAGCTTTTACGCTCTCCAGGTTATTGTACTCCGCAAGCAGTGTATCTTCTGCCGCGCCCTTTGTAACACCTGCGCTGTCCGGATTTCCAAATGTCATTGCACCAGATCCGGCTTTGACCAGCAGATTGTCATTATGTCCGTGATAGCAGCCCTCAAATTTGACGATCTTACTTCTGCCTGTATATCCTCTGGCAATGCGGATCGCACTCATCGTCGCTTCCGTTCCGCTGTTGACCATGCGCACCATATCGATATGCGGTACATTTTTTGTCATCAGCTCCGCCATCTCGACTTCCAGTTCTGTACACGCGCCAAAGCTGAATCCTTTTTCCATCTGTTTTGCGACTGCTTCTTCCACATCCGGGTCTGCGTGGCCCAGGATCATCGGCCCCCAGGAACCGATAAAATCAATATATTCGTTTCCATCCGCATCAAAAATGCGGTTTCCTTTCGCACGTTCAATAAAAAGCGGATTCATCCCGACTGAACGGTATGCGCGCACAGGGCTGTTCACGCCGCCGGGCATCACTTTCTTCGCCCGTTCAAACAGTGTCTTTGATTTTTCTGTATTCATCCGATATCTCCCTTTTTGATCGCATCTGCGATTTCTTTTGCATAGTAAGTGATGATGATGTCTGCGCCAGCGCGGAACATGGAAACCGTGCTCTCACACATGATGCCGTATTCATCAATCAGACCTGCCTTGCCGGCATTTTTGATCATGGCATATTCGCCACTTACACTGTAGGTCGCAATCGGCAGATCAGTACGCTCTGACAACGCGCGGATCACATCAAGATAGGAAAGCGCCGGTTTTACCATCAGAATATCTGCGCCTTCGTCTTCATCGTAAAGCGCTTCTTTCATTGCTTCTCTGAGGTTGTGCGGATCCATCTGATAGGATTTCCGGTCGCCAAAAGACGGCGCAGAACCTGCCGCCGTGCGGAACGGGCCATAGAATTTCGAAGCATATTTCGCCGCATAGGACATGATTGGGATATTGGAAAACCCATTGGCATCCAGGGTCTGGCGTATCGTACCGATCCGTCCGTCCATCATATCTGAGGGCGCCACCATATCCGCGCCTGCTTCTGCATGGGACAGTGCGATCGCATTCAGATGGTCCAGCGTCTTGTCATTATCCACATCATGGCCGCAAAGGATGCCGCAATGACCATGTGATGTATATTCGCACATACAGACATCTGTCACGACGTAAACCTGATCCTTATATTCTTCTTTGATCGCACGGACTGCTTCCTGTACGATCCCATGCTCGGCGTAAGCCTGTGATCCCACTTCGTCTTTTTCTTTCGGAATGCCGAATAAAAGGACCTTGTTGATCCCATGTGCCAGGCAATCATCGATCGCCTCTTTTGCCCGGTCCGGGCTGTAGCGGAACTGTCCGTCCATGCTCTCGATTGGTGCTTTGATGTTTTCTCCCTCTTCAAAAAAGATCGGATAGATCAGTCCGTCTTTTGACACTCTGGTTTCCCGAATCATCCCGCGGACCAGCTCACTGCTCCGCAACCTTCTTGGTCTGTTGATCAAATCCATGATAATCCTCCCTTTCCATGACTCACTGCTGCTTTCTCCAGCATACTGTCGATTGTTGCCTTTTCTGAGACCATGACATCAAATCCTGCTTCTTTTGCCGCTTCCGCCGTCTTCTCTCCGATGCAGAGTGCTTTCAGGCCCGCATTATCCTCCGGGGTTCTGCCATTCATAAAGCCTTCCACACAGCTGCGGCTGGTAAATGTAATACAGTCATACAGCGGTTCGTCGTCTTCCGATTCCCAGGTCAAAAGATCAGTCTGATAAACCGGAATGTCTGTATAGGAAATGCCTGCTTTTTCCAGACAGTCTGTCACATCATGGGATGCAAGATTTGTCCGCAGCAAAAGCACTTTGCTTTCTGCATTTACAAAACCTGACGAGATCATCTCCTCGCCCAGCACCTGTCCGCTGTAAACGGATGGTACGAAATCCGCGATCAAGCCGTATTCTTTCAATGCCGTTGCTGTCGCGCTGCCGATGCAGGCAATCTTCTTTCCTGCAAATACGCGCATATCCTGTCCGTTTTCGAGAAGCCATTCGAGATAAGATCTGACGCCGACAGCACTTGTGAATACAATCGTGTCAAATGGTGCGCCATCCTGATCTGCTGCCGGGATCTCCAGCGGCCGGATAAAAGATGTCCTGATGCACGGATGAATCGTCACGTCTGCGCCCAATGCACGCAAACCTGCCGCAAGTTTTGATTCACCTGCTTCCGGTCTTGTGACCAGAAAACGTTTCCCTTTCAGCGGCAGTCTGTCAAACCAGGAAAACCGTTTTGCAAGACTGCTGACCTTTCCAACAACGATCAATGCAGGAGACTGCACACCATTTTCTTTGACGGACTTCTCCAGTTCGCTGACCGGCTGTACAAAGGTCCGTTGGTTTGTGCGTGTTCCGTTTTCAATGACAGCACTTGGCATCTCCGGATCCATGCCTGCCTGCAACAGGCCATCAGCGATCCGTCCTGCCGTTGAAACACTCATCAGGAAGACCAGTGTCCCCTGTAATCTTACCAGTGCTTCAAAATCGATCGATAGTTCTTTTCCTGCCCTCGCATGACCGGTAATAAAGTGCACCGAAGAACAGAAATCACGATGTGTCACCGGAATGCCGCCATAAGTCGCTGCCGCGATCGCAGATGTGATCCCCGGTACGACTTCAAAAGAGATATTGTTTTCTTCCAGCAGCTCCAGCTCTTCCCCGCCGCGTCCAAACAGGAACGGATCACCGCCTTTTAAGCGTACCACTTTTTTGCCCAGAAGCGCCTGTTCTAAAAGGATCTGGTTGATCTGATCCTGCGGCACGGGATGGTTTCCTGCATGCTTACCGACATTGATCTTCTCTGTATCTTCCGGGATTAGAGCAAGGATTCCTGCACTGACCAGCCGGTCAAATACCACGACATCTGCCGTCTCGATCAGCTGTTTTCCTTTTCCTGTCAAAAGGCCGACATCTCCCGGCCCTGCACCGACCAGGTAGACGGTGCCACGTTGTGATTTATCATTCATATCCGCAAGCTCCTCTTTACCGTTTCATCTTCCTTGCCAAATTTCTCCCCAGCCTTTCCGCATCGGCCGCAGGACCCTCACATTTCTCCACAAACGGTTTGCCGTCTGCGTCAATGTTCAGTCCTGTCAGGTGGATTGCTTCGCCTTCCACCATCGCATATGCTGCAACAGGCGATGTGCATCCTCCGTCAAGCTCTCTGACAAATGCCCGCTCACACATCGCTTCCTGCCAGGTCTTTGCATCAAAAAAATCCTGCAAAAAGGAAACATCCGCTCCGCGTCGTCCCTGCACTGCCAGAATCCCCTGACAAGCCGCCGGAAGCATCTCTTCTGCCGTAAAATACCGGCTGATCCTGCCGTCTAATCCGGCACGCTTCAAGCCAGCAGCCGCCATGATCGTCGCGCTGTAAGCGCCGCTGTCAAGCTTCTTTAATCTCGTCTGGATATTCCCTCGGATCGGCTCAAACCGCGCCTTTGGAAAATGCTTTGCAAACTGCAGCATCCTGCGGTTTGAAGAGCATCCGACCGGCCTTGAAAAATCGATGATCTCTGCCAGCTCCTCAAGTGACATTGATGACGCATCTATTTCCTCCATCTCCGCCGGCAACACCAGTACATCACGTGGATCCTCGCGTTTTGACACGCCAAGGATCGGCAGCTTTGGCATCACATCCATCGGCATATCCTTCATGCTGTGTACGGTCAGATCCACCTCGTTATCCAACAGGGCGCGTTCGAGCTCCTTGATAAACAGCCCCTTGCCGCCGACTTTATCCAGATTCCGGTCAAGGATCTTGTCCCCGGTCGTTTTCATCGTGATCAGTTCCAGTTCAATGGAAGGATCAAACCGGCGGATCGCATCCATCACGATCTCCGCCTGGATCACTGCCAGTTTGCTTTCCCTGCTTCCAATCCTAATTTTCATCATTTATATTCTTTCTTCTCTATTACATCGCGCAGCACCGCTGCCGCCTTTTTCACATTCATATGGTCCTTTCCGGTTCCGACAAGGCCCATGGTCAGCTCATCGCTTAATCCCACTGCCGGGAACCAGAAGGTCGACTCGTTGCGCGCATCACAGACATTGATCAGAAGCTGGTTTTCTCTCCCAAATTGTCCGATCGCACGGTTGGTTTCACGATCATTGGTGCATGCCAAAAGCATCCATGCGCCCTGTGCTGCTTCAGAAAGATCCACACAATTCGATGCCGAAGCTTTCTCGCCTGTCTGGATATAGCCCTGCTGCCACTCTATCAGTCCTGCTTCCATCAGTCTTTGCAATGTTTCGCTTAACGTCCCTGAAATGACCCTGATCCGGAATCCGAATTCCGCCAGCGTCAGGATCCGGCGTTCCGCAATATTCCCTCCGCCGATGACAACAGCAAGCCTGTCCATCGAATCAATAAACAATGGGAAATATCTGCGTTCCCCCCGGTCTCTCTCCGGAGAAGTAAGACGTTTGATATCTTCTTCTTTCTTCATCCTTTGTTCTTCCCAACGGTGCAGCTCCGCAACATAGGCCCCAATGTATTCCTGCAGCTGCTCTCTCTGTTCCGGCTTAAGCATCTTCAGACTGCCGCCGCTCAGTTCATCGATATTATAGCAGGCAACGCCCTCTATTTCAGAGATCTCCGGATCAATGTCTCGGGGTACTGCCATATCGATCAGCAGCTTGGGATAATGTGCCATCTGCACAAATTCCTTTTTGGTGATCACGACATGCGGGCTTGCCGTTGTGCTGATCACCGCATCGCTTTCTTCCATCTTTCGGTACCTGTCTCCATACGGTACCGTTAAAACACCCGCCGGGATGATTGCCTCTTTATTATGATACTGGCGCAGTGTCATGGATACGGAATAGCCTTTTTTCACGAGGCACTCAGCCACCAGTCTTCCGATCGTCCCGTTGCCGATCACCAAGATGCTTTTCACACCATCCGTCTCTTCGACCACACGTACCGCCAGATCCACGGTCGATGTGTCTTTGATCTGCAGATTGATGTCTGTCCGGACTTTTTTCCCTGCAGTCACGCCCAGCCGGAACATCGTATTCAATGCACCATCCGTCAGATCCATTTCCTGCGCCTCGGAGAGCGCATCCGACACCTGTGTGATGATCTGGCTGTCTCCCAGAAGCTGTGACGCGGCACCGGAAGTCAGCAGACACAGATGAGAAAGCGCGTCATCTCCCGCAACCACTTTCGCAACGGAAGCAAAATCCCTTGCCTCTTCATCCAGACTTTCACATAAAAATGCAAACGGATCCGGCCCTGTTATCTCATCCTTAACTGAAAGGTACAGTTCCGTCCGATTACAGGTGTTTAACAGAACCGTTCCCTGGATCTCCGGGTGCGCCAGCGCCCGCCGATAGATATCTTCCTTTTGTTCCTGACTGCAGGCAAAGATCTCCCGTTCAGACAGTGATGCCATTTCATGATCTATGATCGCAGCTTTGATGTTCATTAATGTTTTCTCCGCTTCTTTACAAAGTAATTCAGGACTCCGCCAACTACGATAATGACCGCTGCCAGGATCAAAACATCGATCGCCGCCTCCTGCGGGATCTGGCTTTTCGATCCGACAGAATCTTCATAAAAAGTCAGCCTGTAATCGATTGCCACAGGATCACCCATTGCCGTCGTATCCGCAACGACTTCCATCGCGCCGTCCATATTGGTGATCGGTATCGTGAATGTAGAATTGCCTCCATCTTCAGACTCATTCAGATACTTCTTCCCGCCGACCAGCATATAGTCATAATAGGAACTGCTCCAAAGGAGCTTTGCATAGGCCTTATGATCTTTAACGATCAGCCAGGTCGGCGAACTGACACTTGCACGGCCGCTTCCGCCGGTCATGTTCACCTGGATCGAATAGGTTCCGTCATCCAGATTGATCTCCACCGGGACCGGTTCTGCTGTCTGCTGTGTTCCCTCGTCTGTACCTGCTGCCTGTGCCGCCGTATCCTGACCGGATAAAGTACTTTCCTGCGCAGCATTTCCTCCTGATGCATCCGCATCACCGACAGCTGCCTCATTCGAAATGCCTTCCTCTGTTTCAACACCTGTGCCATTCGTCTGTTCGTACAGTTTCAGTGCTTCCTCAATTTTGTCATAATCCGGCAGTGTCACAGACAATGCGTCTGCCGGAAGATCCGATGCGTGAAACAGGATCGTCCGGTCAAACCACTTCTTTTTCCGCTTACTGTAAGCCGCGCACGGGATCCCCTGATCCAATGCTTCAATCGGGATCTCGTAAACGCTCATCCCGACTTTGTTACTTGGTTCGATATAATCTTCCAACGGAGCCGCCGCTGCTTCCTCTGCAGTCCCCATATAGACGAACTTGTAACTGGTACTGGGCACTTTCATTGCAACCGTCAGTTTCCCGTCTTTCACTGTCAGTTCCGATTCTTCGATCCGGAAAAAGGACGAACTGCTTTCTCCCGTCACCGTATAGACACCGTCTTTGATATCTCTTCCGTAAACCGGCAGCATTCCGTATTTTCCAACGTCAGTCGTCGCTCCCGTGTCAGCTGCGTTTGCCACCTTGTCATAGCCCGGCGCAGCCTGTACATCTGTCGGCAGCCAAAGCGATAAAATCACTGCTGTCACAAGGACCGGTAATAACACGCGCTTTCTTATTTTGTTTTCGCCCGTCAAAGGCCTCATCATCTCATCTCGCATCCAAAGCATGTCTTACAAAAATCTCTCTGATCTCTTCATATTCCGCAATCCCTTTCGGAACCGCCTCTACCTGAAAACCTTCTGCCTCTAAAAGATTTTTCCAGGAGCCTTCTCTGTCACTGCTCATATCCCGGATCACATGCGCACCTGCTGTAAGCAGAAACGGCATCAGGATCACTTTCTCCGGTTGCATCCCGTGAAGTGTTTTGGGGATGAAATCAAATCCCGGTGAACCGTCAATTGTTCCGATCATCACATTCGAAAGTCTTTGACGCTTCAGCTCATCCGACAGATCGACAAAAATCTGATTGGATTCCGGCGCGGAGGATGATCCGTGCGCCATAAAGACCATCGCATCCTCCGGCGAAAGCTTCTCTTCCAGTTTCGGGAGCAACGTCGCAACCGTCTTAAGATCCTCATCCGACCCCAAAAGCGGCATCCCGATACGAACCTGTGAAAAAGCGTCGGCCGACTGTTCAAATGCATCGATCACCTTCTGGTATTCGCTTGCGCAGGCAACAAAGATCGGCTCCGCAACCACATCTTCGATCCCGTCCTTTCGCATCTGATCTATAACTTCTGTCAGATTCGGAACCGATAATCCATCCTGTTCTTTTGCCCGTTTACGCATAAACTCACTCGTCCACGCACAGTACAGCTTACGGTCCGGGAACGCATCCGCCAGCTCCTTCTCAATGATATCGATTGTTTTCTCTCTGGCTGCCGCAAGCGATGAACCGTAGCTGACCGCCAGAATTGCATTCTTTTCTCTTTTCATGTGCACTCCCTTTTACAACGTCTTTTTCTTATAAATAAAGATCACGGAGATCAGCGAAAAAGCCGCCAGATAGATCAGCAGCACAATGATCCCCCGAAATCCGACATATTCTCCTGCAGAAATGCCGCGGATCATACCACTTGTCTGTGACAGAGGCAGACATGCCACGAACTGACGGATGCCGCGCGGCATCTGATCTGTCGAAAAAAAGGTGTTACACAAGAAGGACATCGGCGTGATGATGTATGCGGTAAACCGCGGCGCATCGGTATAGCTTTTTGCCAGAAACGAAAAGACCAGCGCCATCGTTGCAAACACTGTTCCGTTTAAAAACATGATAAACACAGAAAAACCGTTAAAGACCAGGCCGGTACGGATCGGCAATGTCAAAAGCAGAATGATCCCGCCTGAATACATGCCACGAAGACTTCCGCCGATGACCTGTCCCATAATAAACTGCCATAAAGGCGTCGGCGAAACCATGACCTGGTCCAGCGCTTTTTCATATAGCCGCTGCACACTCATGTTCTGTGCCACAGCGCTGAAGCTTCCGGTCATCGTCGAAAGTGCCACGATACCCGGGATCAGGAAATTCAGATACGGCTCCCCGTGTGAAGTCGTCTGGATCCCAAGCCCAAATACGATCAGATACATCAATGGTGTAATGACCGCTGCCAGTGTGATTTTATAAAAATCCCGACGGAACTCCCGCCATTTTTCCCATAATACTGCTACAATTCCCATGCTCTATTTTCCCTGCGGTCCCAATCGTTTTCCAATCCGTTCTACAAACACGTCTTCGAGGGTCGTGGCTCTGAGTGAAGCGTCCTGCCCCGCGCCGGAAAGATATCGGATCGCTTCGTCACGATCCGGAAAATAATGGCTTTTGAGCAGATCATTTTCTATCTCGTCCACGGCAAACGCCCCCAGTGTGTCGATCAGATTCTGCGGGGTGTCAATGATGTCCAGACGTCCTTTGTCGATCAAAGCGACACGGTCACACAGAGACTGCGCCTCATCGATATAATGTGTTGTCAAAAGGATCGTGATGTTCCTGCTGTGAAGCTGCCTTAAAAGCTGCCACATCTGCCGTCTGGAGATCGCATCCATTCCGGCTGTAGGCTCATCCAAAAGCAGGATCTCCGGCTCCGTCATCAGCGCTCTGCAGACCATCAGCTTCCGCTTCATACCTCCCGAAAGATGCCGCACCACCCGGTGCCTGTATTCGATCAGACCGGCAAACTCCAGAAGCTCATCGCTCTTTTGTTTGATCTCCTTTTTCGGCATATAATAAAGGCGCCCCTGGTATTCCATCACCTCATCCATCGTCATATCCTGGCGCATGGAATATTCCTGGGTGATGACAGACAGTTTTCGTTTCTCCGCGGAAGCCTTTCTGTCAAGCTTTCCGCCGTCGATCCGGATCTCTCCTTCTGTCGGCAGAAGTACCGTAGAAAGCATGCTGATCGTCGTTGTCTTGCCGGCACCGTTCGGCCCTAGCAATCCGAAAAACTCACCTGTCTCGATGCGCAGGTTCAGGTGATCTACTGCCGTAAACTCTTCAAATTTTTTGGTTAGGTCGTGTAATTCTATCATTACTGTTCCTTTGCGATGATCAGTGAGAAATACCCCGCTTCGTCCGGGATCTCTTCCACATCCAGATAAATCTTTTCATCCGGCATACCGCAGTTCTCTACCATGGAAATCTTTTTCCCGCTCTGACGCAAAAGATCCTTTACTTCCTTCATCTTGCTTCCGGATTTCATCAGCACGTAGGTTCCCGGCAGATCCAACGGCTCATTCAGACGATGTACCGCAGGGATCACATGCATCGGCTCCTGCCACTCCGTCAGCGGGATATTGACCCTCGCCGCTGCCGCGCAGAAAGATGTGATGCCGCTGACAAGTGCTGTCTGATAGCCCTGATCCTCCAGGATATGCTGCAGATAAGAAAACGTGCAGTAAACCGTCGAATCTCCAAGGGTTAAGTATACCACGTTTTTCCCCTGGTCGAGGTAAGACGCGATCAGTGCCGCACCTTTTTCATGGTTTTCCTGTTGCACCTTCTTGTCATGTACCATCGGCATATAGATCGGGATCAGCTCCTTTTCTGCGAGCTCCGGCACCATCTGCACCGCGATCTGATATGCGGTTGTTTCTTTTGGTTTTTCCCCGGGCAATGCGATAACATCATTCTCCCGGATCAGGCGGATTGCCTTTACCGTCATCAGCTCCGGATCTCCCGGGCCCACGCCTACGCCATATGCGATTCCTTTGTCCATCTCTTTCTCCCTTCGACTCATTACCGGTACTGCTTTGGTGTCAGTCCGGTATGCTTTTTAAATACTTTTGTAAAATAGCTCTGATCGCTGAATCCGCAGGATACCGCGATGTGCATGATCGGATAATCTGTGTTCAGCAGCAGACGCTGTGCTTCCTCGACACGGATCCGGTTTAAATACTCCTTAAAAGAAACCCCCGTGACCTGTTTGAACAGTGTCGACAGATACGACGGGTTCAAATGAATCTCGTCCGCGACATCCGCCAGCGAGATCTCCTCCGCAAAATGTGCCGCGATATACTCTGTCGCCTTTTTGATGCTGACACTGCTCTGATCCGACGAGAAAAACAGGCTCTCTGTAAAGATATCCATGTTTTCCTGGAACTGATAGCACATATCATTCATGTCATCCGAGCTCATGATCGCATTGATCAGACGATCATTCATCTCCAATACCATGTTCGTATCCGACCCACGTTCGATCGCGGCACGTGACAGCAGCGCACACAGCTCTACAATCCGGACTTTCAGCCGGTCAACACTGTAGTCCTCATACAGGATCAGGATCGCGAGAAGCTCATTTAATACCTTTCTCGCCTCTGCCAGATCACCGGTTTTCACCTTTGTGATCAGACGGCTTTCCAGTTCCACCGGATACTCTTTCTTTTCCCGCTCTCCGGCAGTTTTATACTTGTGGATCGCTTCCCCGATCTTTGACTGCTGAAACAGCTTGCCCTGGTTTTTTAACAACAGATCCTTGCTGTTCATGTTAAAGCTGCCGATCAGATAATATAAAAGCAGCGAATACTCGTTTGCGAGTTCCGGCGAGACCACCTTGATCTCATGCGTCGCATCCGACATTTTCAAAAGAGACTGTGTATCAATGTCATATTTTTTAGTCAGATCCAGCACAACATTCGCATCCGGTTCTTCCATCAGAAACGGACCTGTCACCACCGCGCCGAACATCGTATTCTGCGTCACGATCGGGAACACAATATGATACATTCCTGCATGGCAGCAAAACAGATACGATTCGCCCAGATCCATCGCCTGTACGCTCGCATCCACATGCTGCTTTCCGCAGCTGTCTCCCGGCGGCAGATGCTCTACAAACAGCCGGCAGAACTCTGCCGGTTTCCCGACCGCAAAAATGATCTTTCCATTTTCATCGATCAGCTGTGTATGCATGCCTGTCGCGGCGTGAAACGCCGTCAGCATTTTCTGCACATCTTCTTTTGGATAATATTTGTAGATATATGGTTCCATCCTTTTATTCCTATCGTTTGACAAATCTCGCTTTATCCCAATAATATTTCAAAAGATTCAATATAACTTCTATTATACACAACCAAAATTAATTATAAACACGCTTTTATATTATAGTGGGAATAATTTTAGATTAATGGAATAATTAATATTATTTCAAATTTTTTGCCATTCCTCTTTTGTATGCTATGATACATTAGAACACATAGGAGGATAGACTTATGATCGGACTCGGAATCGATACCGGCGGCACCTGCACGGATGCCGTAATCTACGATTCGGACAGTGAACAGGTGCTGTCAACAGGAAAAACATTAACCACAAAAAGACATTTGGAGGACGGCATCGCCAACGCGATCAAAATGCTGGATCCGGACATCCTTCCAAAAGTGCGCTTTGTCTCCCTTTCAACGACACTGGCAACCAACGCCTGCGTAGAAGGACGCGGCGGTCGCGCGAAGCTTTTGCTGATCGGTGCCGACCGGAAAGTTCTGCAGAAGGTTTACCGGGAATACGGTTTTGACTCTCTGAATGATGTCCTTGTCATGGACGGCGTGCCGGAAGGCGGTTATACGGATGCCACACCGCCTGACTGGGAGGATCTATATGCCATGATGGATGCATTTGCAGATGCGGATGCCATTGGTATCGTACAGCTTTATCCTCAAAAAAACGGCGGCGCCTTTGAAAAAAAAGCCAGGGAACTTCTGCAGGGACGGTATGACGTCCCGATTATCTGCGGCAGCGAGCTGTTCTCTGACCGCAACATTATCCGGCGTGGGGCGGGAACCTATCTGAACGTGCGCCTGATCCCGGTCATTCACGATTTCATCGGTGCAGTCAAACATGTTTTAGCAGAGTTTAACCTGAACGTTCCGATCTATGTTGTCAGAAGCGATGGCAGCCTGATGAAAGAATCTTTTGCCCTGGAACATCCGGTTGAAACTCTTTTGTGCGGCCCTGCCGCCAGTGCACTCGGTGGTATTCATATGGCTGGCGATGATGACGCGCTGATCATCGACATCGGCGGCACGACTACAGACGTCGCGATCATCCGGGACGGCATGGCCGTTACCGTCGATGACGGCATCCGAATCAATGGCTGGAAGACCTTTGTCAAAGGCATGTTTATTGACACCTTTGGCCTTGGCGGGGACAGTGCTGTCCGATACGACGGTCAGAAGCTCTCCTTATCTCCTACCCGCCAGATTCCGATCGCAATGGTCTGTGCGGAATATCCGCAGGTCGCGGAAAAGCTTCGTGACCGCGCGAACTGGGTTTCCTGGTTCGACCGTTATCCGTACGAAGGTTACGTTTTGCTGCACGATCCGGGCACAGAATCTGAACTGCAGTTTAACGAATGGCAGCGCACGTTGATCGACGGTCTCCGCAAGGGTCCCATGATGATCGATGAAATCGCAGAGATTGACGGCCGCTATCAGCTCGAACAGAAGCTTGCTACACTGGAACAGAATGAAACGATCCTGCGGTTCGGTCTGACCCCGACCGATATGATGCACCTTCTCGGAGATTATGATGCCTACGATACCGAAAGCTCCCGTATCGCCGCTGGCATGCTTTCACAGATCATTCAGATCCCGGTAGAAGAACTGCCGGATCGGATCTATGATGCTTTTGTCAAAAAGCTCGTCTGCAACATTGAACGTATCCTGATCGACCGCCGCTTCCCGGAATGGCAGGAAGAAATGCCCGTAGCCATTTCCGCATTTCTGGAAAAAATGTATGAAGACGATCCTTCGAACATGTCTAAGATACACTTTGAAAGCAGCCTCCCGATCATCGGCGTCGGCGGCCCTTCACATATCTTTATGGAACGAGCTGCTGCGATCCTTCATACACATGCCATCCTGCCCAAATACGCACCGGTTGCAAACGCACTTGGTACACTGGCCGGAAAGATCGTGGTCAAAGAATCCGCAGATATCATCGCCAGCCCGTTTGGCGATCCGCCGGGCTACCGTATCTTCCTGGGAGAGGAAATGCGTGATGTAGAAACATTTGGAGAGGCGGCCTCTCTTTTGACGGAATATCTGTATCAGGCGGCAGAGGAAAAAGCCCGCGAGCGCGGCGCGCGTGGCAAGATCACAATCACACATACAAAAAGAAAGAAGGAAACTTTGGTCATGTCCAGCATGATGCTGCACGGCGGAACCATTACCGTAACGGCACAGGGGAATATCATTTGAGCGCATAAGCTCCTGCGTCGCAGACGGCGTATGACTGCTTGCAGGCAATACGGCGGCTATGACGCAGGGCAACGGAGCCATCCGTCAGCTTATGCTCTCTTTTTGTCAAAGCCCTCATTTCATGGTAAAATATCCTCAAAGATTACCAGTTAGTTACCTCGGCTTTATAAGGAGGGATTCCATATGGCATATGAAACAGAGAATACCTTACAGAAACGCATCGACCGCGTACGCGCGGCGATCAATTTAACAGAAGGCGACCGCGTCCCCTTCGCGCCCAAAGTAAACCTTGTTTACGCACAGGCAGGCGGCATCTCAGGCTACGAGGCATTGATAGATTTCCGCAATATGAAGGAAGGTGTCGAGAAGTTCCTCTCCCGTTACGAGAGCGATCTTTTCTGGGCACCCGCAGACTATCCGATCAATGTCATGGAGCCCCTTGGAACGACTGCAATCCACTGGCCGGGCGCGACCTGGGGCATCGATTTAAAGAAGAGCTTCCAGATATGTGATGCAACGTACATGGAAGAGGATGAATATGATGAGCTGATCAAGAACCCGGCGCACTTTTTCATGACAAAGGTCTGGCCGCGCCGGCACAAAAAACTGAAAGGGCTTTCAAAGATCTCCTTTAATAATGTCGTGGAATTCGGTCACTATGCTTCCATGGCGGCTTTTGCCGATCCGGAGGTGCACGAAGCGCTCCTGACTCTGATGGCGGCTGGCGACCAGTCCGCGAAATGGCTGGAGGCACAGGGTGTGCTCAATGAAACCGCGCTTTCCATGCAATGTCCGCTCGGATGCATCCTCGGTGTCGGTGCACCATACGATATGCTCGCAGACAATCTGCGCGGATATCTGACTCTGCCGATGGATCTTTATGGGATTCCGGACAAAGTCAAAGCTGCGATCGATGTCATGACAGAGTTTGCGCTGCAGGGCGTTGACCAGGTCAAGGCTGCAGGGCTTGACTATGTCTTCATGCCGCTGCATGGCGGTACGGATGATTTCATGAGCAATGAAACCTATCTGGAATTCTATCTGCCGTCACTTCGCAAAGTCGTGGAACACGAACTGGAACTCGGTTTGACACCATACATTTTCTTTGAAGGAAAGTATCATACCCGACTGGAGATCCTTCGCGATGAATTCCCGAAGGGAATCCTTGGTATGTTCGAACAGATCGATATCGCAAAAGCGAAACAGGTATTAAAAGATCATATGTGCATCTGTGGCAACATCTCCGGTGCAAAGCTTGCTTACGGAAAACCGGAAGAGATCGTAGAAGACACGAAACGGATGCTCGATGCCTGCGCACCCGGCGGCGGATTCGTCATGGACTGCTCGATCGTTATGGATCATTACAGTGAAGCCAACTTTGACGCATGGTATGAGACCACAATGAAATACGGAAACTATTAAAATGTATCAGAAGATCCGATATTTTTTAAAAGCCGCGGAGACCGGCAGTTTCTCGACTGCCGCGCAGGAGATGTTCATCTCCCCGCAGGCCATGACCAAACAGATCAACGCACTGGAGGCGGAGCTGGGCGGAAAGCTTTTCACCCGCTCCCCGCAGGGCGTTACTTTGACGCGTTTCGGGCAATTTGCGCAGCAAAAGCTTGCTCCCATTACGCTGGATTATGAACAGATCATCGATGAAGTAAAAGACTTCATCCGCAATGATAAAGTCCGTGTAACGATCGGCATCTTTTCCGCGCTCCCGCGCGAGGAACTTGTCTCACCGATCGTCTCTTTTCTGCTGGCTTCCTATCCGGATTATCAGATCAGCCTCGAGATGATCGAGCTCGAAGAAGGACGAAAAAAACTCATGGACGGGAAGCTTGATCTTCTGCTGACCAATGTCCATGAACAGGATAACCTGTTTGGTTACAGCTGCCTGTCATTTGCCGAGCATGAAACCAAAGTCGTCGTTTCCCTGACCCATCCATGGGTCATGAAAGATGCCATTACGGTAGATGATATGATGCAGGAGACCTTCCTCAAAATGGAAATGGATAACGAACATTATCTGGTCCCTGCGAAAGATAATTTCTACCTGAACGTCCCCTGTAAAAACATCCGTCCCGTCAAAAACTTTGACACCATGATGATCCTTTTAAGACAGGGAGCAGGATTCGGTGTATTCCCGATGGCCTTCCTGGATATGGACCGCGCACATGTCAAATGCTTTGATTATCCCGGAAAAACTTTGATCTATCACACATCTTTGGTTTACAACAAAAACAATCCGCTCCAGGGACTGAAGCGGATCGTTTCGGATTTAAAAGAAGAGTTTGATCTGGAGCCGGTTTAAGCCGGTTCCTTTTTTATGCCTCAAAACCTCCATCAACCTTAATTACCTGACCATCGATGAATGCGGAGTCATCTGTCGCAAGGAACAGTGCTACATTTGCAATGTCTTCCGGCTGTCCAACACGTTTGACCGGGCAGTTGTCAACCATAAACTGCAATGCTTCTACACCACCAATGCTGTCTACCATTGCCGTATGAATACATCCCGGCGCGATCGCGTTGACTCTGATCTCCGGTCCCAGCTCCCATGCCATAGACTTCGAGAGACCTGCCATCGCGTGTTTGGAAGAAATGTATCCTGCAAAGCCATGATGTGCCGCGAAAGATGCAACAGATGCGACGTTAACGATCACACCTTTACCCTTTTCCTTCATAACCGGTGCGGAAAGCTGACACAGACGCAGCGCCGCATCAACATTTACACGGAATACCTTATCCCACTCTTCCAGTGTCACATCCATTAAAGGAGACATGCTGAGCATACCTGCATTGTTTACCAGGATATCAATCGTTCCAAACTGCTCGATCGTCTTATTTACGATTTCTTCCGCAAATGCCGGGTCAGAAGCATCGCCAAGCACACAGATCGCTTCGCCGCCTGCCGCTTTGATATCGTCAACGACTGCCTGCGCACGCTCTGCATTTCTTCCTGTCACAACAACTTTTGCGCCTTCCTGTGCAAAAAGCTTTGCCGTCGCTCTGCCCATACCTGAGGTTGATCCGGTTACAATTGCTACTTTGCCTTCTAATCTCATAACATGCCATCCTTTCTAAAATTGATTCTTTGGTCTTTGCGAAATGATCCGCGCGTTTTATACTGCTATAAACACAAAGTTAACGTTTGCTAACCCAGATGTCAACAAAAGAAATAGTTGGACACTTCACAACTTTGATTTGTTTCAACTTTTGGTTACAGCTGCACCTGCCCAAAACAGCTTCTCTGACAGCATGATCAAAGACATCGTTTACCCTTAGTATTTAATGTATGTCCTCGCCGTCTCAAACAACGCATGCAGGTTTTCCGGTTTTACCTTGTCCAGGCTGACATCACAATTCAGGAAATATCCGCCGCCCGGCGCCCACAGATCGATCGTGTCTTTGACCTGCTTGATCACCTGCTCTTTTGTTCCATGCTCTAACAGGACGCCGTCAACACCGCCGGAGAGGCATACCTTGCCGGCAAACAGTTCTTTTGCCTTTTCTACATTACAATTGATCAGCGTAACGATACATTTTCCTGCCGGCAGGTCACGGGCAAGGATGTCCATCTTGGAGTCATAGGAATCCTCAACATAGAGATTCGGAATTCCGCCGCACTCGATCACTGCTTTAACGCAAGCCAGCAATCCCGGCCAATAGAACGTCTCAAACTGCTCTCTGCTCATGAAGGAATCAAATCCGTTGTGCAGGAAGAATACCACATTCTTCATCCACGGAGAACGCGCAAACTGTCGCTTGATATCACGCACCTGAATCTTCGTTGCCGCTTCAAGCGCTACCAGCATTTCATCCGGATATTCATACAGGTCCATCGTTGTATTCATAAAGCCGCGCAGCGTATCGTTGAATACATCAAACGGCGCGAAAAATGCCTGATCGCATGCGCTCGGGAATCCCATACCTGCCAGGATACCCATGATCTTTCCGCCGCTCTCTGCCATGTGCAGCATTTTCTGTCCGGAATCAGCCAGCAGATCAAACGCTGCTTTGACCGGCGGCAGTGAAAACGGGATCATACCATACATCCCCGGCTGCCAGATCATATTTGAAAAATCAACCATCTCCAGACCCTTCAATGCCGCAAAATGTCTTGGCAGGATCTTTCTCATAACGAAACCACTCGGATCTTCGGCATATTCCAGATATTCCTCTCCTGTCATATATCCGTCTTCGCGGTCAACAACCTGAAATGCAGCATTCGGATCCGGAATCTTCGGTCCGCCCGGCCAGTTGATATACTGGCAGCCAAGCTGCTCTAACGCCGGTGCCGGATAAAGCGCCTGCGGTCCCCATCCAAGATCCGGCTGGAATTCCTGATGATAGCGAAGAAACGGTGCTTCTGCCTTGCCGTAATCCATCATGGCATCACGTACGGTAACGCCCATCTCTTCGCCATACATGTAGATCGGCAGATACATGATCATCGGTGCGGTACAAATCCGGTCAACACGCTTGCACTCCACAGTATCCATGTACAGTTTCATTCTCTCAAGAAATTCCGGTGACGGTTTCATCATCTCAGCATTGTTCTCGCTCATGATTGGTCCTCCTTAAAAAAACTTCCTATCGTTACATTGCCTTATATATGTCTTATCGTCTATTGCTGCATATTCTGATATTTATATTATGCTCGATTCTCCTTTTGTTTTATACATGCGACATGACCATATTTCATTGTGTTTTTATTGTGATTTTGTTCATAATGTACTATTATTGTTTTTGAAGCAGCGAATCGGTAACTTCATTTTTACAAGGAGACCACCCCATGAAACTCAGTATGTGGATCTTTGCCGACTGGTTAAAAGAATATGACCCGGAAACACATATCCGCGAAGGCGAACTGGACATTGAGACTGTTCGTCTGTTCTCTGCCGAAATGCCGACGGAAGACAACACGCTTTACATCGGCCGGATTCGCGACCTGTTCATCCACGGCAACAATAATATCATCTGTACGCACAAAAACGACATCCTGATCCTATCAACAAATGATCTCGACGAGGTTATGAATCAGGTGCTCAACGCATTCGAATATTATCAGCGTTGGAATGTTGCAATGCTGGAGGCCATTTCTTCAGATGCCCGTCCCGCTGATGTTCTGGCGATTGCTGACGAAGTCATCAACGAACCCATCTATCTGCTGGATTCCAACCAGTATGCGATCGCCCTGTCCGCTGCGTTCGGGATGAGTGACGTCAACCCCCACTGGGACCAGCTGCTCACCGTCGGCACAACGGATACCAAGTTTTTGAGCCGCATCAACCGGGAAGTCCCGGGTCATCTGAAAACCCGTGGTCTCTACTGCTTCGAAGCAGATTTTATTCCGCAGCGTGCTTTTAATTACAACATGTTTTTAGATAATGACTGGATCGGTCTTTCCAGTATGGTCGAACGCGTACGGCCGATGCCGCAGTACAAACTGGACCTGTTTCATATCTTCTGTCAGAACATGGAACTTTGGTATCTGTCTCACTCCAGAGAACAGCAGACACTTGTCATCGATTCCATGTTCCGGGAAGCACTGCTTCATGACGGCCCCGTAAGCGAGACCTTTCTGCGTCGCTGTGAGCTGCATTTCCGGGATCTGAACAATGACTATTATTTGCTTGCCTTAACCGCTTCTGCAGAACACTCCCTGCTGATGAGTCATGTCTGCAAAGAAATTAATCTGGCATTTCCGAATACTCTTGCGATCATTCATCAGGAGTATATCTGTGTTCTGTTTAACGACGAAAAAAAACAGGGAAAGCGATGTCTCGACCAGCTTCTCCCATTATTAAAACGAAATAATTATTATGGCGGATACAGTATCGCCTTTTCCGGACCCGGGAATCTTCTGCGGCATTTTCAGGAAGCTTCCTATGCCGCAAAGCGTGCAAACAGCCTGCAAACACTCTGCGCTTTCGAAGACTGCGCACTCTCCTACGCGCTCGGGGAAATCCGGGCTCACATGCCGGTCAGCCTGATCCATCCCGCTGTTCTGAAGCTTGCAGAATATGACCGGACGCACAATACCGCATTTACCGAAACACTTCATATGTACCTAAAAAAAGAGCGCAGCCAGTCAAAGACCGCTGCCGCTCTGAATCTGCATCGCAACACACTCACATACCGCCTGCAACGCATCCGGGAGCTGCTGCCCGCAGATTTAGAAGATGACGATACAAGGCTGCATCTGCTGCTGTCATTTCGGTTTCTCCAGTGAGTCAAAAGAACAGCCCAGGCTGCCTTCTCGCCTAACGGCTCACCTTGCCGTCCCCTTGATTCATCAGCACCTGCAGCAGCATCGGGATCACAGGATTTGCATTATCCTGTTTCCAGACCGCTGTGATGTAGGTCTGCACACCATCGATCGGAACCGCACAGATCTGATCCTGATACTCGTCTCCGAGAAAGAAATTGCTTGCGATCAGGATCCCTCTTCCAAATATCAGGTTCACCAAATGCGCCCGTCCGCTTGCCGCATACTGCGATACCAGCGGGCGGATCTTTTCCTGTCGGAACAACCGGGTAACAAATTCGTTATATCCGCTCGAGCTGTGATCGTACAAAAGCAGCATCTCCTCAGACTGCAGATCACGGACCGAAATGCTGTCCTTTTTCGCCAGCGAGTGCTCCCGGTTCATATAGGCCATCATCTGCGCTGCACATAATCTCGTACTGGTAATCTCCGTTTTTAAAAAACTGATGTTGTCATATTCCAGAGTAAAGATCAGATCTGTATTGCCCTGTCTTAAATTCTCTCTCATTTCCTGAAACTGCTGACAATGAATATCCACCGAAATCTGCGGATTGTTTTTCACAAACTCCTGCAGCGGTAAAAGCAGTCCATTTGTCGCCCATTCAAGGATCCCGATGCGGATCGCGCCGGAAATCCCGGTCTGGATCCGGTTTGCTTCCTGAATCGACTCCCGCAGATAATTCTGTGCAAATAGCAACCGTCCCCGCAGATACTCACCTGCCGGCGTCAGACCCATATGATTTCTGCTCCGGATAAACAGCTGCAGTCCCAACTCCGACTCAAGCAGATTCATCCGCTTGCTTACCCAGGATTGTGTAACAAAAAGCTTCTCGCCTGCCTTTGTAAAGCTGCCGTACTCCGCCACTGCCAGAAACAGTTCAAAATCCTGCAGTTGGATGTTATCCAAATTAATCTCGTGCATAATCCCCTCAATATATCAAATCAAATGTTTGCTACTATTCATTGTATCGGTTTTTACGCCAAAATGCCAACCATAATACCCTCTTATTCATTCCGCAGCGGAATAGTAGATAGTATGATACAGAATTTTTCAGCAGGCTTCCCGGATGATAAGATTAATACAGAAAACAGATGAGCGCAAATTTTAATCGAAAACCACAAAGAAACACATATGATCAGAAGGGGGAAGCAATCATGATGACAGAACGCGAAGTATTCTTAGAAACCATTAAAAAAGGCGGCGGCAACCCGGATCGTCTTGCAAACGGCTGGTCAGCGATCAAGGGCGTCACCGGTGATCCATGTAACAAGTTCATCCGCGGCAACCGCATCAAAGGAACCGATTCCATCGACCAGTGGGGAACCTTCATTTCCTTCCCGGAGGATCAGCCGGCAGCCGTACCGATCGTAACCACAGAAAACCAGGTCGTTCAGGACATCGAAAACTGGCGTGATTACGTCAAAGTACCGGATCTAATCGCTAACTGCTCCGATGGTTGGGAAGAAGTCCGCGAAAAGAAAAAACAGATCGAAGACGAAGGCTTTATCTCCGCGACGATCATGGGAACCGGCGTGTTTGAACAGCTCCATATGCTGATGACATTTGAAGACACGCTCTGCAACCTGATCCTCTATCCGGATGAGATCAAAGAAATGATCGAAGTCATCGCAGAATACCGTATGACATACTTTAAGCTGATCGTCGAAAACCTGCATCCGCAGCTGATCATCTCACATGACGACTGGGGCAGCAATGCACAGCTGTTCATGGAACCCGATATGTGGCGTGAGTATTTCAAAGAAACCTATCGCCGCTTCTACGATTATCTGCATGAAAACGATATCATCGTCATGCACCACTCTGATTCCTTCTGCGAACCGATCGCAGAGGATATGGCTGACATCGGCGTTGACATCTGGCAGGGTGTACTGCCGAGCAACGACATTGTCGGTCTGACCGAGCGCTTAAACGGCCGCATGGCACTAATGGGCGGTTGGGACTCTGCTGTCGACCGTGAAGACGCCACAGAAGAAGAGATCCGCAGGGAAACCCGTCGTGCATGTGAAGAATATGGACATCTGAAAATGTTCATCCCGAGCATCACCTACGGCGATCCGTTCGGAACCATCTATCCTAAAACAAAAGGCATCGTCGTCGACGAAGTCAACCGGTATAACCTCGAAAAATACGGCCACTGCATGACTGAACAGGTATAAGAAATACGGGTTTGCGATTCTCTCGCAAACCCGTTCTCTTTTCTCATCTTATCTACATTTGCGGCGTTCCCGCCGTCTGCTGCGGAATCTCTTTCCCGTCATACTTCGACAAAATGATCAGACGGACAAGAAGCAGGATCGTATAAACCAGCATGATGATTCCGCCAACCACGATCAATACAACGCCCGGAATAAGTGCGATCAGAACTGCTGTTCCTTCCGCTCCCGAAGCTGCTGTTACACCGAAAATGATAAGGCCGCCGATCATAACAACCGCCCCCACCGCGATCAGAATGATCGCAATGATGTACATTCTGCGCATCTTCCTGAACTGCTCTGCCAGCGGATAGTCTTCACAGATTTTCGCCGTTTCCTGACAGCCCTTTAAAAGATTTGTGTTGTAAAGAATCGCAAAGATCACCAGAACGATTACCAGGACGATCGCTGCAACCGCCACCCCGATAATAGCCGTCACACTTGCATCCGGATCTGCTGCCCCTCCAATCATCACGATCGCGATCCCGATCGCAATAACGATCACCATCACGATTGCCAGGATCAGTAACAGAATCTGCAGATTCCGTGCTTTTTTAAAATACACCGATACATTCTTTAATTGCGACAGCCCGACGATCACCAGAATAAAGGCGACAATTCCTAAAATACCGCCGATCGTTCCCAGAATACTCGCGCCGGCAGAAGCCGCACTTGCGGAAGTCGTTATGTCTGTCAGATTAGACACAGCATTTCTGCTGCCGGACCCGTTGCAGATTGAACCGATGATGCTTAGCAGCATACCGATCCATACGAGTTTCAATCCTTTCAAATCCAATTTCACACAAATCACCTCCCTGTCAGTCATCTATTGTTTTCGTTAAAAGTATACCAAATTCAATACATATTTCAAAGCATATATAAATAAAGCAGGGCCGCCACGCAGCCCTGTTTTGAATGAAAAGAATCATATCATTCTATACTCACATTTTATGATCTTACAGAATCGATGATCGCCTTTACATTTTCAATCTTCGCGTTCATCGGTACTTCACAGCCGGATCCCAGTACGAATCCGCCCTTCTTCATACCCATGTTGATCAGTTTCTCACAGTATTCACGGACTTCATCTACGGTTCCGTAAGCCAGCATTGTTGCCGGAACATCACCGCGGATCGTCTGCCATCCGCCGAGGATATCATATGCTTTTTCCATATCGGTCATACCGTCAAGCTCAAGATGCACGCTTCCCTTCGGAACCTGCAGGAAGTACTCTAACATCGGTGTCCAGTCAGCGTCTGCATGCAGGACCATCATGATGCCTGCCTCATGGAAACGCTCGATCATGCCCTTTAATGCCGGCCATGCATACTCTTCAAACATATCCGGTGACAGGAAGGTCGCGCAGGAACGCATCGCGAAGCAGCCGACACGTGTGCCATGGTTAGCCTTCAGCATACCGATCGTCTGCATATCTGCTTCTGCCTGGAACTTATTGATGACGTCCATGATCGGGCCCGGATCATCATACAGGTCATAGATAAACTCTTCCATCGAACGAGCCATGGAAAGCGTGTCAAAGATTGGTGCTGTCGCAGAATGGAAATCCGGTTCAATGCCCATGCCATAGATATGCCCCATGGTCATACCCAGTGTCTGACCCATCAGACCGTAACGCGCCATCAGCTGTTCAGGACTTGTAAACGGCGGATTCTGGATCCGGCACATATACATTCCATGCCATGCCTGCCATCCCATCTGCAGGATCTTCTGGTACTCGGAAGGATCATCAAAGAACGGGGTCTCAACAAACTGATACAGCTCGTTCTCACCAAGATCAATGCCCGGAACCCTTGCCGGAAGACCCATAACAAAAATGGTGTCCCGCGGACACATCGGCATTACGATATCCGGTTTGCCGATCTTTTCAAACGTAATCTCCATCGCCTTCAGCCACTTCATGGGATCTTCGATCGTCTCTGCCTGTGTCATGCCTGCAAACGCTGCATACGGCACAAGCATCATCGGGAATACCGGCATTTCCGAACGATCCGCATACGGTGTCATACTCAACATTTTCTGATATCTTTCCATTGAATTCATACCATTTCCTCCTGTATGATCTCTGAATCGGTTACGCATTGTAATTGTGTTGATGCACAAGATTGCTCTTGAGAACATTATAAAAGAAGGTCCATTTTCTGAAAAATGAACCTTCTTTATTTTCCTATAACGTTTTGGAATAGGTCAGTGAAATGACGCGATGATCGCATCCGTCACCCTTTGTAATTCTTTTTTTCGCTGTGCATCCTTTGGAATCCGCCATACCAGACAAAGATGATTTCCTCTGCCCTCCAACGGAAAACATTTGATGCTTGTTTCATCCATCAGCATGCTCTGATCTGCCAGCACGATTCCGTTGTTCATCCATAGATTGATGGTAAACGAAGACTCATCCGGCACATAGCAGGAAATGCGCGGTGTAAACCCGGCTTCCGATGCCAGCTGATTCAAAAGCTGCATATATCTGCTGTCCGTATCGGCAGAGAACACGATGAACTCCTCTTCCCGAAGATCGGCAAATGTGAGATTCTTTTTTTTACTCAGCGGATTTTCCTTTGGGATAAACACCGCCAGATCCGATTCCTGTACAATGCACCAGTCGATGTCCGCAGGCTTTTCATCCGGCAGAATGTGGCCGGACACCAAAACAATGTCCACTTCCCCGTCCCGCAGACGATCCCATGCCGTGCTTTGCGGGCGGCTTTCAAAGTGCACCTTGATATTTTCAGGCAATGAATGATACGCCTCTCTCAGACGCTCCAGATGATCCGACGGCATCAGATATCCAACGCCGATCACAAACCGGCTCATAACGCCTTCCTGCTGTACGCTGGCATCCTCGATCGAGTTCTCAAAGTACTGCAAAAGATTCGACCACTGCACGTAGAGCTCACGTCCGGCAGGCGTCAGCTGCAGCTTCCCCTTATCCCTTAAAAACAGGATCAGATCCAATTCCTTTTCCAGGGTCTGTATTGTTTTTGTCACCATCGGCTGCGTCACATGCAGCTCAGCCGCAGTTTTGGAAAAACTGCCGGTTTCTACCGCCAGGAGAAAAATCCTGATGTGATTCAATTTGATGTTAAAAAGGTCGATCTGCTTCATTTTTTCTGATCCTTATTGAAAAATCAGCTCCCTGCGTAAAACACCGGCCTCATCTGCCAGATCAAGCACTGCTTCTTTCAATGCTTCCGGCGCACAGACGACCGCACCGTATTTTTTGACAACCGGCAGGATGCTCTTTATCTGCTCTGCATCTGCATCTGTCAGGTTCACCATCGCCTTTCCGTTCACAACACGAAGTGCTTCCCGTACTGCATCCGGATCTGTACTCTGGATTGAAAGCGGAAGCATATTCAGGTTCTGCAGCTCAATGATCGCCTGCTTCATCATCTGCGGTTCATCCACATCCTCTGCCGCAAGCTTTATGTTCAGGATCTCTGCGCCGTCATCCGCATCGTCATCTGCCAGATCCATGACGCTGTCCACAAATCCATCCTGCAGATCCGCCAGCAGATCTTCATCCTGTGTGGCGTCGATCGACGTACCCAGATCAAAATCACCGTCC
Organism: Lachnospiraceae bacterium; assembly: GCA_015057865.1. Taxonomy (GTDB): domain Bacteria; phylum Bacillota; class Clostridia; order Lachnospirales; family Lachnospiraceae; genus SY8519. The sequence continues at coordinate 76,481 of SVDH01000001.1, read as the reverse complement.
GTTACATCAAGGTACATCTGACTGGATGCGACAAGTGCCATGTCTTTTGGCTGTGCTTTCGCCGGCGCATCCGATCCGGCCATTTTGTTCTTTGCCACATCCCATGCGGCACGAATATGATCCGGCGTCGTCCCACAGCATCCGCCGATTACACCGACCCCCGGAATCTTTAAGATTTCTTCCATTTCCTTTGCAAAATCTTCAGGCGTCACATCATAGACCGTCATGCCGTCAACCATATGCGGCAGTCCTGCATTCGGTTTCACGATCAGCGGTACCGACGTATATTGTGAAAGGATCTCTACAGATGCTTTTGCCGCTTCCGGTCCGACGCCGCAGTTTAATCCCAACGCGCTCACGCCAAGACCTTCCAGCATCGCAACGACGCACTCCGGTGATGCGCCCGACATCATCCTGGCACCGGCGTCATAAACTGCTGTCGCAAACACCGGCAGATCACAGTTTTCTCTCGCTGCTACGACCGCCGCTTTCAGTTCATAGATATCATTCATCGTTTCGATCCAGATCAGGTCCGCTCCAGCATCCGCACCAATCCGAACCATCTTTGCAAATGACTCCACCGCCTCATCAAACGGAAGCATTCCCATCGGCGGAAGGAGCTTTCCGGTTGAGCCGATGTCCAGCGCAACAAATGCGTCCTTTCCGGATAATTCCACTGCCTTTTTTGCGTTTGCGACACCCGCGCGGATCACCTGCTCCATTTCTGCTTCATCATCATAATGATAAACATTCGCGCCAAATGTATTTGCAAGAATAATATCCGCTCCTGCATCCAGGAACGACTGATGGATCTCAATCACGTCTTCCGGATGCGCGACGTTCCAGCACTCCGATAGTTCTCCCGGCCCCATACCGTGTTTGATCAGCGCGGTTCCGAATCCGCCGTCTGCACAGATCATTCTTTTTTCCAGCAATTCCAGAATGTTCATACTACCTCATTCCTTTCTCAAAAAAATCCCCTGGTCCAATCAAGCTGTATCTTTCTATCTCAGCCTATAACACAAATCCCAGCACACCTTTCAACACCGTAAACAGGATCATCATCACCCACACAACCCGGTACAGCATGCGGTTCGCCCGGATGATATCCTCCGGCTCGATCGCACGAGTCCGATCGCCGATCGTATCCTTTTTCACGATCTTTCCGAAATAGCTTGCGTCTCCTGCAAGCTCTACACCGAGCGCGCCTGCCATTGCCGCTTCGCTCTGCGCGGAATTCGGACTTTTGTGTTTTCTTCTGTCCCTCTGCCATACATTTGCCGCACGCTTCCTGTCAAATCTTCTGCCCCAGCTGCACAAAATGATTAGAACCGCGCAGATCCTCGACGGGATGAAATTCAGCACATCATCGATCCTTGCGGCTGCGGTACCAAAATACTGATACTTATCATTTTTATATCCAACCATCGAATCCATCGTGTTCACGGCCTTATAGACAAAGCCGCCGACTGCGCCGAAGAGCATCATGTAAAACAGCGGTGCGACGGCTCCGTCGGAAGCATTTTCCGCGATGGTCTCAACCGTCGCCTTCGCGACCCCTTCTTCGTCCAGTGTTTCTGTGTCGCGCCCGACAATGCGTGAGACAGCCGTTCTTGCTGCCGGAAGATCATGCTTCTTTAATGCCCGGTACACCGGCATGCTCTCATCCCGAAGGCATCTGGCAGCCAGCATCCGGTAACAAAGCCAGCCTTCCACTGCGACTCCCAGGATCGGATGCACGCGGTAGCAGATCCACAGGATCAGGCCCGATACCACAAATGCCGTTATCATCACGATCACGGCCATGACCGCGCCGCTGCGGCGCTCACGGGCTTTTCTGACACTTTCGGGCATCTGCGCTTTCCCGTTTGCATCTGCCTGCGACACAGATGGTTTCAATAGCCGCTTCTCCAGAAAACTGATCTCTTTTCCGATCCAGCGAACCGGATGATATAGTTTTGGCGGATCTCCCAGGATCAGATCCAGCAGGAATCCGATCCAGATCACAACAACTGCTGCCATCGCCTACTTCTCCTCCGGAACGGTATCTGAATCGGTCTGTTCCTGATGACCGTCATCAGCATCCGCTTTCAGGATCTCGCCAACACCACAGACTACCCGATGTACTTCCTTTGCTTCCTTTGCCAGATCACAGCAGATACGCCCGACCATTTCCCGATATCTTCTGTCCTGTACATCCATTGGGATCACACCGCATCCAAGCTCATTCACGATAAAGATCACATCCGGATTCTCAGAAACGACTTCCTCCAGCTCCTGCCAGATCTTTTCCTGTGTCAAAAGCATTTCCTGCTGGTCAAATACACGCTCGTCCCCCTGCTGTCTGATCTGCGGCATCAGCTCTTCCATTTTCCGTCTGATCCACAGATGCAGCTGGTCCACGATCTGGACCCGCTTCATATCCTCCGCGCTGCAGCGGTCTCCCTGAATGATCAGCTTCATATCACTTTCTACCTGCATCAGGCCATATGCATATTCGCGTTTTCCCTGCCATGCGCCCCCTGTAATTAAAATCATATCTGTTCTCCACTCCAGTCATCTACGCCGGTTTTTATCCGGCCACAATATGCCACACCACAACCGCTGCGATCGCCATCGCGACCTCACAGATCTGCAAAAAGTATCCTGCCACATCGCCTGTCCAGCCGCCGAACTGCCGTTTCGCCATCTGCGGCATCGCAGCCAGACAAACGAATGCCACGACACATGCCGCGATTCCCGCAGGGACACTCGCGATCAGCATAAAGACCACACATGCCGCCATATATATCCATAAAACAATCTTTGTCCGGTTCTTTTCTGCCGCCCCGGAAAACATCGCGTTCAGACCGTCTTTTCTGGCTGCCTTTTCCCGTATGACGAGATATCCCGACATTGCGCGGGACAGCACAAACCCGATCCCCAGGACCTGCAGACATTCTATGGGGATCTCATACCAGGCGCCAAGGTTTAATAAAAGCAAAACAACGAGGCCCAGCACCGCAAACGATCCGACATGAGAATCTTTCATGATCTCCAGCTTCCGTGCCGGCTCCTGCCTGGAACCGACTGCGTCACAGACATCCATGAACCCGTCCAGATGAATTCCGCCGCTGATCAGGATCGGCAAAAGGATCAGTACGATCGCCGTCAAAAGCGCCGGCACCGAAAGCCAGGCACACAGCTTGCTGACACCAAACACCACTGCACCGATCGCCGCACCGACGAGCGGGAAAAAGCACATGACATAGCGCATGTTTGCCGCTTCCCAGTCTGCCTGTGGCATCGGGATCCTCGAATACATCAAAAACGCGATCCGAAAGCTGTTCCCGAATGTATTTTTCTTTTTCTGTTTTTTATAGGTCACATCTGACATAACTGTCTACTCTCTTTGATGATGAAAATGATTTGTACAAAACTCACTTTCTGCGCACCGGAATCCCGTGGATCACCTCATAAACCTCATCTGCATATCTTGCGATCCACTGATTCGTCCGTGCCAGCAGCTTCCGATACTTTTCCGTCTCCACATCATAGTCGATGCCATCCGCAAAAATATCCCCGGTCACGACCACCAGATGCTTTGCCTGCATCAGGTGTTTTAAATCGCTTTCGATCCGCTCCTCCGGCGGAAATTCTTCCGCCATTTCCACGGTCTGCATTTCCAACACGCTTTCATCGATCCATAGATCCGGATTGTCCAGATCATCTGACCAGTCTTCCGTGAGCCCGTTCTCTTTTGCATAGAGCTCATTTGCCACAAGATTGGGAAGATCCTCCAAAAGGATCGCCTGCTCCGGATCGATCTCGATCTGCGTCACCCCTGCGCCGCATTCGATCGTCTGAAAGCCTTTTCCCATTCGCAGCATCCGATGCCGTAAGATCGTACGCTCGCTCTCTCTTCCATAGGGAAGCATCGTCGCAAAATAAACCCGGTTCTCCCACGCCATCATGCGGCTCTCCGCATATTCTGATTTCCCGCTGGCACTGCCGCCAATCACAAGAATGATCATGTTGTCATATCCCTTCTGCTGTTCTATAAACGGTCCGCTTCCGAAAGACCGGATGCGCGACGCAAAAAACGCTCTGCCACTTCCGGGTTTGACGGGTAATACAGATGTGGAAATCCTGCCAGGATCGTCTCTGTCGCGATCATGCAGTCCCACTCCCGCTTGCCGGTCGGCTTTTTCGCCCGGAAAACATCACCGTTTAAATCTGTATCAAAATAGTGGAATTCATGCCCGCGGATCTGTGTCCCCGCAGGACCTGCCAGGGAGTCTTTTTGCGCCGTCAGTGTCACATAGCCAAACCGCTGCAGACGGTCTGTACGCCATGCCTTCCCCGGCAGCGCGCCGCACATCTCATAGACATTTCCTTCCATATCTTCCATCTGACGCATCAGATACATGAAGCCGCCGCACTCCGCCAGCAACGGCTTCCCGCCTGTCACTGCATCACGGATCGCATGCCGCATGGATGTATTATCCGACAATTGTTTTGCGTAAAGCTCAGGGTATCCTCCGCCAAGCAAAATGCCCTGCGTACCTTCCGGCAGCGCTTTGTCGTGGAGTGGCGAAAACGATACGATCTCCGCCCCCCGCGCTTCCAAAAGATCCAGATTTTCATGATAATAGAAGCAAAACGCTTCATCTCTGGCCACGGCGATACGGACGCAGTCTTTTCTTTGCCACGTTCCCTCAGGCAGCTCCGCCGTTTTCGTTACAGACGATGTCCTTGTGACCTCCGCCGCTTCCGGCGCCGATAATATCTCTGCCGCCTCCGCGGCCTTCCGGATCGCTGTCAGATCCACGGTCTCCCGGCATACATCTGCAAGCGCATCCAGTCTGGCACTGATATCCTGCACCTCATCCGGCAAAAGCAGTCCCAGATGCCTGCTTTCAAACTGTGCTTCCTCCATCACCGGAAAATAACCAAACACCTGTATGCCCAGCTCGTTTTCCAGAAATGTTTTTAAAAGCGGGAACATTCCCTTTGTCACTCTGTTTAAGATCACACCGCAGATTCCATGATCTTTCCGGAACTCTAAAAATCCCCGGATCTGTGCCGCAAGCGAAACGCTCGCGCCCTTTCCGTTGATGATCAGGATTACCGGCGATGCCGTCTTTGTCGCAACATCGTAGGCCGAGCCTTCCGTCGACACACCGCCGAGGCCGTCGTAATATCCCATCACGCCTTCGATGATCGAAAGGTCTTTCCCGGCTGACCCTTTTTTCAGGATTCCGCGCAGTTCATTTTCGTCTAAAAAAAACGGATCCAGATTTCGTGTCTCGATCTCAAAAACCTGCTCGTGAAACAGCGGATCGATATAATCCGGTCCGCATTTAAATGACGCCAGTTTCAGCCCTTCTTTCTGGAAAGCTCTCAAAAGCGCGCATGTGATCACGGTCTTGCCGCTGCCCGAAGCCGGCGCAGCAAGTAAAATGCGTGGAATGTTACTCATACTGTCCTCCAAACGAAATGATCGCGATCGGATTCTCCGCGCGCTGCATATGATACCGGCCGACACGCTCCTCTCTGGTCACTGCGAGCCGGATCACCTCAGACTCTTCCGAAACCTGGCGCGCCTCCATCTCCGACTCAACCGTTACCGTATTGATGACAATACGCACGTTCGGATTTTTTTGCATAAGAAGATCCACGATCGCTTTGAGATTCCCCTTGCTGCCGCCGATAAACGCATGTGTCGGTACCGGCAGATCTTCCAACGCCTCCGGTGCCATGCCTTCGATGATCTCCATATTATCAAGGGCAAATTTTTTCTTGTTTTCGTGCAAAAGCGCCACTGCTGCCGGGTTCTGCTCGATTGCGTAAATCGTACCCGCATAAGCGATCCGCGCCGCTTCGACCGATACCGAGCCGGTTCCCGCGCCGACATCATAGACGATCGCGTTTTTGCTCAGGCGAAGCTTCGCTAACGAAACCGTGCGGATCTCTTCTTTTGTCATCGGAACGGTACGCTGTGCTTTATTTGTTTCGGACATCACTCTCAGGAATTCTTTGTCCGGGATCCCCGGTGTGATGACAGCATCCTGTCCCGCAGGGTTTTTGATCAGGACCGCGTACGGTTCCGAACAGGTCTCATTTTTTAATTCCGCAGGTGTTCCGACCAGCACCTTTTCGTCTTCATAAGAAAGCTTGCTCCCAACCGCAAGCGTCACATCATGATATCCGCCGTCGATCAGCTTCCCGCAAAGCTCCGGCAGCGTCTCTCCCGGCAGTAAAAATACTGCTTCCTGCATCCGTAAAGCCGCAAGAAGATTCCCGGCCCGACCGTGTCTGCTGATGCAATAAACATGCTGCCAGTCCGTCTGTGCCTTCGCGCACAGCACCTGTAAGGTCGACAGTCCCGGCAAGACCAGAACCTCTTCATCCTTCCAGACTTCCAGAAGCTTTGCTGCGCCGCTGTAGAATCCGGGATCGCCGGACAGCGCCACGACCACGTTCTGATATTGCGGATTCTCATCCACAAACTGCTTCATCTCAGCCGGCTTCCAGGATTTAAAGACCGGCTTCTGAAGATGGTTTTTTTCTAATATTTCCAACATCCGCGTCGCGCCAAGTACCACGTCCGCCTCTTCTAAGGCTTGTCTTCCTTCCAGTGTCAGGCCGCCGGCGCTGCCGGGCCCGATGCCAAGCAGCGTAAACTTCTTTTTCGGTGTGATATGAAAGATCCGGCAGACTTCCTGAAGGCAGGCTGCCACGGTATCGCAGACCACATTCTGCTCTGTGTTTGTCTGCTCCGCATTTTCAGGCCGGTCAATGATGATCAGGCCAATCCCTTCTTCGGCTGCTGCCTGTGCTTTTTCCGAAAATCCGCCCTGCACGCCGGACTCTTTCGTCACAAGCCAGGAAGCATTGATATGTTTGATCAACGCCCGGTTCATATCCAGAGAAAACGGTCCCTGCATTGCGATCAGATGTTTTCCGGAAAATCCCAGTTCCGTACATTCCCGAACCACATTTTCTGTCGACAGTACACGGGCGAATAAACGATCTTTGTAACCTTCCAGTTTCGTGAACGCAGGCAGTTCCTTACTGCCACAGGTCAGCAGCACATTTCCTTTTGTCTGTGCCAGAAACGCGGCTGCTTCTTTGGCCGATCCAACGTGAACGATATTGTCGCCGGACGCAACATCCTTATCGCTTTCCATTCTCTGCAGCCGGATCAGATCAATGTCTGCCTCCTGTGCTGCCTGCCGGATATTCTCGGACACAACCACAGCATACGGATGCGTCGCATCAATGATAAGACGCGGCCTGTCATCCTGCATCAGAGCAACCATCTGCTCCTGATCCAGGCGCTTACTTGTCACACAAAGGTGCTCCGCTTCATTTTCTGTCAGAAGCGCCCCGCCATATTCCGTAGCGGTAAACGCATGTACAGACAAACCTGCCCCACAAAGCGCCTCTGTCAATTCTTTTCCTTCGATTGTCCCTGCAAACAGAAAAACATCTGTCTTCATTGATTGTGCTCCTATTCCTTTTTAAAAAAATCACGGTATCGTGATATTTTTTATTTTTATAGCTACTGCCACGGTCACGCCATCCTTCGCTACTTTGCGGACAAGCAGCTCTCCGCCGGATACAAGCACTGCTGCCCGCTCGCAGACATTGTCGACACCGGTCACACCCTTTACAAAAGAGGATTCGCTAAAGTCGCCTTCTACCGCTGACAGTTCCTCTGCAGAAAACGTTTCAAACGAAACACCGAATTCCTGCGCCGTTCCGATCAGACCTGCTTCATCCTTTTTCAGATCGATCGACGCGATACTGCAGATTGCTTTTAAAGACAACCCCGTCTGCGCAAACACTTCCTGTACGGCTTCCAGGATCTTATCTTTCGACGCCCCTCTTTTACAGCCAATGCCGACTGTCAGACAGCGCGGAACCAGAAGCAGCCGGTCCTCGAATATCTGTTTCTCATATGCAGAGATCACGATCCCACAGGAAACTGCAGTCTCATCGGGTGATTTCGCATGCACCTGCTCCACCGCATTCACCAGTTCCGCCGGCAGCTCCCCTTCCAGAGGCACATCGCTGTAAAAACCGACCTTCTCCCCTCTTACAAGCCGTGCCGAGATCAGCTTTGCCTGCTTCATATCACTGATCCAAAGATCATTCTTTTTTGCAAAAACATCTACTGCAAACAGACCTCGCACATCGGTCGCTGTCGTCAATACAGGCTCTGCTCCAATCTCTGCCGCAATACGCAAGGCAAGTTCATTTGCGCCGCCAATGTGCCCTGACAAAAGCGGTATCACAAACTGTCCCTTTTCATCTGCCACAACCAAAGCCGGATCCTTTGTCTTATCCGCAACATACGGCGCGATCGCGCGGATCGCGATGCCTGCCGCACCGACAAACACGAACGCATCCGTATCCTGCACAGTCTCTGCCATCCACTCAGACAGCCTGCCCTGCACGGCTTGAACGCGTGCATCAAAACCATGGGACTCGCCTGCCTGGTTTCGATAGCTTCCCAGCGCAAATGCGCGAACGCACAGCTCCTCCTGCATCCATCGCTCAAATCCATCCAATATTTTCCCAAGCGTTTCTTCTCCGCCCGGTGTGAAACAGATCGCGTATACTTTCATCGTATTATCTTCTCTAACAACAGATTCATATTTTCAGATTCCGCCAGGGTTCCATGCGCATTTGAAAACAGCACCAGACCGACCTCGATATCGTCCCCGACTTTTCTTTTCAAATGATACAGCGCTTTATCCAAAATGATCTGCATCGTTTTTTCCGTGAGACCTTCTGCAAGCAGTACGTCAATGGCCGCATCGGTTGTCGTACAGTCTAAAATCTGTCTGGCGACCTCTGCCGATGCGCCTGCTCGAAGCGCTGCCGAAGCCATGATCTCGACTCTCGCATCCGCCTCTTTGGAATGCGTATTCATAATGCCGGCAGCCACCTTAACGAATTTCCCGATATGCGCAACAAAAAGTATGGATTCCAGTTCCGATTCCAATGCAAACTGCAGCACATCACCGACATAATTGCTGAATTTTAACAACGGGATCTCTCCCTCTGCAAACATCGGCCAGCGTTCTTTCACATAATGCGTCCCGTAGTTTCCGGGAGAAAAGATCAGGTTTTTCCCGAAATTTTCCACCAGCATCTTAAGCTCTACACGGATGCTTTCTTTTAAGGCGGCTTCACTCATGGGTTCCACGATCCCGCTCGTTCCCAGAACCGAAATACCGCCTTCAATCCCCAGATTCGGGTTAAACGTTTTTTTCGCAAGTTCGACACCGGCAGGGATAGAAATGAGCACGTCAAGACATCCGTCAAACTCCTGCTCTTCACAGATCTCCTCTACTGCTTCGCAGATCATCTGCCGCGGCACACGATTGATCGCCGCGCTGCCAACCGGCTGCTCCAGGCCCTTTTTCGTCACTCGACCGATTCCAATCCCGCCGTCGATATGAATACGATCTGAAGCATTCTCTTCCTGCCGTGCATCCGGCCGGATCGATACTTTGGCATACACCAGCACCCCGTTCGTCACATCCGGGTCATCTCCCGAATCCTTGCGGATCGCGCAGGAGACCTGCGTATTCCCGTCAAACCGAATGTCCTCCACTGCCAGATCCAGCAAAATCCCTTTCGGTGTCATCAGACTGACCCGTTTAATGGGCGCACCCAAAAAAAGCATCTGCGCGGCAGCCTTTGCCGCTGCCGCCGCGCAGGAGCCTGTTGTATAACCCATCCGCAGTTTCTGTTTTCCGATCTGCTTGTACTCTTCCATCGCTTAATTCATCACGTTCTGCGGTTTCCCGTCCATAAACGCAGCCACATTTTCAAATACAATATGTGCGCGCTTGATCATCGCCTCTTTTGACGCAAATGCCACATGCGGTGTCACCAACGTGTTTTTGGAATTCAGAAGCGGATGATCTCCCGGGATCGGCGGCTCCATCTCAAAGACGTCAATGCACGCGCCTGCGATCCGCTCTTCATTCAACGCGTCTGCCAGCGCCTGGCTGTCAAGCACCGGGCCGCGCGCCAGGTTGACAAGGATCGCGTTTTTCTTCATCAGCGCGATCTTCTCTGCGCTGATCATGCCCTTCGTCTGTGCATTATTTGGCATATGCAGAGAAATGATGTCAGATGTTTTCATCACTTCGTCGAGGTCCATATATTTGATATAAGGAATGTCTTTTACGGTACGGCTGTATGCGACCACTTCGCAGCCAAACGCATCTGCGATCTTTGCGACACGCGTACCGATCGCACCGGTACCGATCACGCCAAACCGTTTTCCTTCCAGCTCATTGCCGATCAGGCCCGCAAGTGTTCCGCCGTTTCTCGTTGCAGTATCGCATGCGGCAATATTGCGCATCAGAGAGATCAGCATGCCGAAAACAAGGTCTGATACACACGCGGTTGAATATCCCGCGCAGTTGTTCACCATGATCCCAAGCTCGCTGCAGGTATCCATCGCCACATGATCCACACCTGTGAATGCGATATCGAGCAGTTTGCACTTCTCAAAACCTCGGATCGCCTCATCACTGAGCGGAATGTTCGTATCAATTACAACATCCGCATCCTTACCACGCGCGATCTGCTCTGCCGTATCCTTTGTCACCGAATCGTAATAAACGATCTCTGCACGGTCTCCGAGCTTCTCCTTCGCGATCTCAAGTGCTGTTTCCTGCGGGATCCCCAATGGTTCAATTACTGCTACTTTCATGGTCGTCTCCTCCCTAAAAAATGCTTATATGATCTGTCAAAATCAGACTTCCTTCTATTCCTTCGCACCACTCCTATCTTACCGCAATCTACCCTCAAATAGCAAGGGGTCAGGCACCTTCACACGTTAATGCGCGAAGGTGTCTGACCCCTACTCCAGATGCTTTACTTTATAACGGAACGTCGATGGCGGCATCCCCAACTCTGCGGCTGCCGTAACGCCATTGATCTCTCCATTCTTCCAGCGTCCGTATACCTCAGGGAAATGCGCAGGCAGCGGATCTTTCGGTCTCCCAAACTTAACCCCCCGTTCCTTCGCCGCTGCAATGCCTTCTGCCTGTCGCTGACGGATCATCTTTCTTTCGTTTTCTGCCACAAATGACAAAATCTGCAGCACCAGATCCGCGAGAAATGTGCCCATCAAATCCTTTCCTGTTCGAGTATCCAAAAGCGGCATATCAATGACGCAAATATCCACTTTCTTCTCTTTCGTCAAAACCCTCCACTGTTCCAGAATCTCATCATAATTTCTCCCAAGCCGGTCAATGCTTTTGATATAGATCAAATCACCCGGTCGAAGTCTGCGAAGAAGCTTTTTATAAGATGGACGGTTAAAATCTTTTCCGGACTGCTTATCGACATATATGTTGTTTTTGGAAATGCCTTTCTCATACAACGCAATCAATTGCCGATCTTCATTCTGATCTCTGCTGCTGACGCGAACATAGCCATAAACCTTACTCATAGGTCTCCTCTCTGATGTCTTCGTTATGACTAAAAACGGTATTTTTCGAATTGTACCCGAATTTATACAATAAGATTGTAAGATATATCATGCTAAATGCAATCAAAAAATGACCGGGTTTTTAAATTTCGGCACAATCATTATTTCAGTTACTTCCCGGATAGGATTTATAGACATTATTGCCATATAAATCTATGTTGTTTATTAGAATAAGTACGGATGTATAAACAAAAAACAGGCACCTTCACACTTTAACGTGCGAAGGTGCCTGACCCCTTGCTCTTATTTCTTAATAACCACCGCCATCAAAACCAGCTCTTCTGATTCCGATGTGTTTTCAATTCCGTGATGATGATGCTCTCTGCAGATCGTCACATCGCCAGCCTGTAAGTCGAACTCTTCTCCATCGTCTGTCAGGCGTCCGCTTCCGGAAAGTACCGTGATCACTTCTTCATTTCCAACATGCTCATGATAGCCGATCGAAGCGCCCGGGATCAGTACCAGCCGGGAAACGACTTCAGCATTTTCAGTAAATTCTCCCTCTCCAATCGAAGAATACTTCTGAACATATTTTTTCCCGCCCTTCATATTCTCTATGATCGCCGGTTTGATAGTATCTTTTTTCTTTAACATGGCAGACCTCCTGTTCCATTCTTGTCTGTTCATCCAGCCAACGCAAATGCTTTTCGTATAAAAATTATAGTATAGGAAATCCTGACATGCAAGCTGTCATCATCTGTATTCTACAGATGGCATTGCTTGAAAGCTGACTTCAGATATTATAAAATATAGTTGTATTTAAACTGACATCAAACGGAATCGCTTACACTTACGAAAGGAAAACATCATGAATAAAAGCTCTATTGTCCTGCTGATCGCAGCAATCATCTTCATTGTTCTTTTTTTGGTTTCAAGCCTCGCATTTCATAACATCAAAACCTCTGACTGGCTCTCGTTGGTCGTTGGAATTTTGTTCCTGATCTCATTTATTATCAGACTTGTGCAGGGGAGAAAAATGCACTAAAGGATTATACGACAAAAAGAAAAGCCGCGAACCTGCGTATTGCAAATCCACGACTCCTCGAGGTACACCTTCAGGGACTCGAACCCTGGACAAATAGATTAAGAGTCTACTGCTCTACCAACTGAGCTAAAGGTGCATATATAAAAATGCCTGTTTTTTAGGCGCAAACCGTATTATAAGCGATAGTTTTAGAAAAAGCAAGGCTTTTCTGTTCGAAAATTTGGTTTTTTTCTGATGTTTGTAGAAAGCTGCCGCCTGTCAATCAGCAGGCGGCAGCCTTTTTGTTTGTTTGATCCTGTTTCGCTTAAGCTTATGCCAGAGCTGCTGTGATGATAGCCATGGAATAAACTTCGTCAGCATTGCATCCACGGGACAGATCGTTGATCGGTGCGTTCAGACCAAGAAGGATCGGGCCATAAGCGTCGAATCCACCCAGACGCTGAGCGATCTTGTAGCCGATGTTACCAGCATTGATGTCCGGGAAGATGAAGGTGTTAGCATGACCTGCTACCGGTGAATCCGGAGCCTTTGTCTGTGCTACACGCGGAGAAACTGCTGCGTCGAACTGCATCTCGCCGTCGATCGCCAGTTCCGGATAACGCTCTTTTGCTTTTGCACAAGCGTTACGCATCTTATCTACATCCTCGCCCTTGCCGGAACCGAAGGAAGAATAGCTTAAGAAAGCAACTTTCGGATCTACGCCAAAGATCTTAGCGCAAGCAGCTGCTTCGCCGGCGATCTCAACAAGCTCGTCTTCGCTCGGCTTGATGTTGATCGCGCAGTCGCCCATTGCCAGAACTTCGTTATCGCCTGTAGCTGCTTCACGAACCATGATGAAGACGGAAGATACGATGTTGTTTTCCGGTTTGGTCTTGATCAGCTGCAGAGCCGGACGTACTGTATCTGCTGTAGAGTAGGTAGCGCCGCCAAGAAGGGAATCAGCTTCACCCATCTTTACAAGCATGGTTCCGAAATAGTTGCCGGCTGCCAGTGTCTCTTTTGCCTGCTCCGGCGTAACGCCTTTGCTCTTTCTGAGCTCACAGAACTGAGCTACCATCTCATCCATCTTCTCATAGTTGTCCGGATCGATGATGATCGCGCCGTCGATGTTAAAGCCTGCTTTGTCAGCAGCATCTTTTACTTCGCTCGGGTTGCCGATCAGAATCGGTGTAAGGAATGTTCCTGTCAGAAGACGGGAAGATGCCTCCAGGATTCTCGGGTCTGTACCCTCTGTGAATACGATTTTCTTAGGATCCTCTTTCAGCTTTTCGATGAGCTTATCAAACATTTTTCTACCTCTCTGCCTTTTGATTATACTTGAACTGTTGCCAGATTCTTATGAAGCATCTGTCTGCTAACAGATAAACGCTCCATTTCTATTCTAGCAAATGACCTGTATTTTTCAAGGGAAATCCATGGAAAACTTTAAATTAAACGACTATGATCGTTTTTTAAAGCAAGTCATATTCCACCATCACTTCCTGCCGCACACAAACAGCCACCTGCCCCATCAGGTAATAGTCTCCTTCGGGCGTCACTTCGATCTCAAGAACGCCGCCCGGCTGTCGGAGCTGATATCTGACCGCCCCTGCAGCTACATCCGTCAAACCTGCTTTCTGTGCCAGGTATACACCTGCCGCAGTCGTTCCGCTTGCACACGAGCTTTCCCAGATGCAAGTCCCGGCCGCAGGTACATAGACCAGCGGTCGCATTTCATCATGCGTTTCATTCAAAAACATCAGCCCAACTGCATCTGCCTGCAAATATTCACACCAGGCCTTTGCCAGCGAACCTGCCAGATCCGCATCCTGCTTCATTGCCGCGACAGGCATGCTCTTTGCTGATTCATCCGTCCCGTCTATGATCACATGCGCAATCCCCTCAAACCGCACAACCGGAAGGATGCTTCCATCCGAGAAACGCTCCTCGCTGATCGACAGCGGCTTTGGCATATGCACGCGTCCGTACCAGATTTCATCAGGTTTATCAGCAGCCGAACCAACATCATCTGCACCAGCACTATCCCCGGCCTTCCTGATCCGAACCTCTACCGGATCCGCCGCGCCGGAAACGTCAAGCAGAATCGTCCCTTCCGAAATGCCTTCCCGCAATGCATAATAAACTGCGGCGCTCATAGACGCATTACCGCAGAACTCGCCGCCCGCCATACGCAGAGTCGGAAACGCTGTGCCCATACCGGAATCACACGCACTGTCAGATTCGCCCCTGTGTACAAAGCCCACCTGTTCCGCTTCCGGCACAAGCTCCATCAGCTTTTGCGCCACAAAAGGGAAAGACGCCTCGGGAACGGGCGTCTCAACCAATATTGTCATATTTTTTGTCGGATCCATTAAATAACAGGAAATCTGCCTTCTCATTTATGGTTACCTTTCAAACTCCTACGACTGATAATTCCTCAGGAACTGTTTCGTACGTTCCTGGGTCGGATTTTCGAACAGCTCTTTCGCATTCCCTTGTTCCAGAATGTAGCCATCATCCATAAAAATCGCTACATCTGCCACATCACGTGCGAACGACATTTCATGCGTGACAATGATCATTGTCGTCTTCTGCTCCGCCAGTTCACGGATTACTTTCAGTACTTCACCCGTCAGTTCGGGATCCAGGGCCGATGTCGGCTCATCAAAACAAAGAATATCTGGATGCATGGCAAGCGCACGCGCGATTGCCACACGCTGACACTGTCCGCCGGAAAGCTGATGCGGATAGTTGTTCATGCGGTCAGCCAGGCCGATCTGCGTTAAAAGCTCCATTGCCTGCGCCTCAATTTCAGCGTGGATTTCCTTCTTCTTTGCCTTGTAATCCGGACGCCCCTTTGCCTCCAGTTCAGGGGCCAGCATCACATTGCCAAGTGCCGTATACTGCGGGAACAGGTTAAACGACTGAAACACCAAACCAAAATGAAGCCGGTTTTCACGGATCTGTGCCTCCGACAGGCCGGTTTTTGCACCTGCATCAAAGATCACTTTATCACGAATTTTCATCGTTCCCTTATCCGGTGTCTCAAGGAAGTTCAGACAGCGCAAAAGCGTTGTTTTTCCGCTTCCGGAAGAACCTATGATTGACAGAACCTGGCTTTCTTCCAGTGAAAAGCTGATATCTTTTAAAACCTCCGTGCGGCCAAATGATTTACAGATATGTTCGACATCCAGTATCGCCATTCTTTTTCTCCTTTTTACCGGAAAAATTCCAGTTTCTTTTCAATCTTGCCAAGTACAACTGTCAACACGCCGTTGCAGATCAGGTAATAAATACCCGTAAAGAAAAGCGGCCAGATCGCGCCGGATATACCCTGCGATCCTTTCATGAAAGCCTGACCCGCCCAGATAATCTCCTGCAGAGCAATGATACGCGCCAGAGAAGTGTCTTTGACCAGTGTAAGGATCTCGTTTGACATCGGCGGTACGATCCGCTTAATCATCTGGAGCAATTTGACGCGCGCAAAGATCTGACGCTTCGTCATACCCAGTACTAGTCCTGCTTCTTCCTGCCCAATCGGTATACTCTGGATGCCGCCCCGGTAGATTTCCGAAAAATAGCAGGCGTAATTTAAGATAAATGCAACACAGGCAGCTATGAATCTGCCTTTTTCGCCGCCTCCCCAGATCGCATTATGCATCACCAGACCGGGGAAATAATAAATGATCAGGAGCTGGATCATCAGTGGGGTTCCGCGGAAAATCCATACAATTACTTTAAAAATGCTTTTTATAATCTTGATATTTGACCTGGTGCCGAATGAAATGGCAAGGCCAAGCGGCAGTGCACCTACAAGCGTAACGCCAAATAGTTTCAGCGTCTGTAAAAAGCCGACATTCAGTGCATGGAGCACGATTGGCAGCTGCTGGAAAAAAGTATCCATTATCTTCCTGCTTTCCTTAATAAAGGACTGTCGCATAAGCGACAGTCCCGTTTCTTCTGTCTGTTACTGCATTCTTGCTAAACCTACAACGCTTTCGTTGCCCTTCAGCCTTAAACGGCAGCTCCTCTTTTACTGGGCAACCAGCGCGCCCTGTACTTTGTATGTCTCAGCCAGTGTCTGAATCGATCCGTCTGCATATGCATCAGCAAAGAACTGATTTGCTGCGTCTTTAAGATCTGATCCCTTACGGAATCCAACACCGTATTCTTCATCTGTCAGGCCAACCGTAGTAGTAAGGTCCTCATAGCTTGTACCCTCTCCTACCATAGCTGCTGCCATCAGAGAATCAATGATCGCTGCGTCTGCACTGCCTGCTGCGATCTCCATCAGTGCATTTGCCTGATTGCTGACTTCTGTATAGTTTAAGCCTTTTTCTGCCGCAACTGCCGCACCGGCACTTCCGGATTCAACTGCAAAGCTTAAGTCTGCCAGACTTGCTTCATCCTGATACTGATCTGCCACATCTGCTTTTACAACCACGATCTGCTGGTTGTTCAGATACGGATTTGTGCAGTTCATAGAGCTCGTTACTTCGTCTGTCAATGTCATTCCATTCCAGATGCAGTCTACCGAACCACCATCCAGCTCAAGGATCTTGTTGTCCCAGTCAATCTCCTGGAATTCTACCTCAACACCGAGACTTTCTGCGAATGCCTTCGCCAGATCCGCATCAAAGCCGATCCAGTTGCCATCAGCATCTTTGTAGTCCATCGGCTCGAAATCTGTTACGCCAACAACCAGGACACCTTTCTCCTGAACTGCTGCCATGTCACTTGCTGCCGCATCCGCGCCTGCCTCTGCTCCTGCAGAACCTGCAGCTGCGCCCTGATCCCCAGAACTTCCGCATGCAGCCAGACCTAAGATCATGCCTGCTACCAGTGCAATTGCTAAAATTTTCTTTTTCATGGTATTTCCTCCTTTATGTTCTTGTATTATATTAGAGTGTTAGCACGCTAAAGTCAAGTGGAGAAAAATAGTTGCACGGAATAATCCGTGCAACCAAAACTCTAGATAAACACCTCTTTGATGCTATCATAGTGAAGGAAAATCCCCTGCTTCGCAAACGCCTGAATCTCCTCTAATGTAGCCAGCATATACCCATCCGTTTCTTTGTCCTGAAGATCCAGATCGTTCTCGTCAAAATCCAGGTCAAACCGGTATACGTCGACAAAATAATTGTCCTTTTCCTCCGGATTGTCCCGGCGATATGTGAACTGATATCCGCCGCCTGCATTTTTGACATCCAGCCCGGTCTCTTCGAGCACCTCTCTGCGTACCGCCTCCGCGGACTCCTCGCCGGCCATCACCGCACCGCCGGAGACCTCCCACCAGCCGGGGGCCCAGGCCTTCGTCATCACTCGTTTCGTGATCAGATACCGCCCATCTGTCCGGCGGATCACGCCAAGTACCGTCAGGTGGTAATCCCCATCCTTCATATTCCAGTCATTGCGCAGCATGGTTCGCCCCGTGCGCTCCTTATTTACATCATAAATGTCCCAGTATTCCATTCTCATTCCTTTCGTGAGTCAAAAGAACCGTCCCCTTGACTCATTAGCAGCTTGACCGAACCATCAGTTTTCCCTCCAGCTCCAGCCGGACGACACTTTTGTGCCCGCCGCCAAGCCGGTCTAGGAGGATCGTCATCGCCAGCCTTCCCATTTCATCGCGTGGCAGCCGCACGGTTGTAAGCATTGGCTGCGTCTGCTGCGCTTCATCAATGTCATCACTTGCGATAATCGCCGGTTTATACGTGTTTTTCTTTTGCTTCTGCAGACATTTTAGCATACCAATGGCCGTAATGTCATTCGCGCAGTAGATCGCAGAGGGTCTGTGCTCTGCACCGAGGAACTGCTCCATCGCCTGAAATCCTTCTTCCTCTGTCTGTCCCGTCTCAACCACGAAACCTGGATCCACATCGATCTCATGCTGGTAAAGCGTCTCCTGATAGCCCCGATAACGCGCCTCGCGATAGCAGCTGCCCACATACCCGATGCTCCTGTTCCCGCGCTCCAGCAGATACTCTACTGCAAGTGCCGCGATCTTTTTCCCGTCACAGGTCACTTCATCCACCAGGTAGTTGGTCGAATTCCGATTGACGGATACCACGCCCCGGTACCGCTTGTCCAGAAGCTTCAGTGCCGTCTCATTACACTTTCCGATGATGATCAGCCCATCCTCTTTCTTTTCGAACTCTGCATGCATTTCATCAATCATCTCACCGAGGTTCACATACATGCATTTTTTATCATCGGAAAAAACCGGCAGATACCATATTTTTTCCAAAACACACCGATGCACATAGATCTCACTTTCGATCACATGCAATAGATCCGAAAAAAACGGATCCTCGTGAAGTGCATCCATTCTTGTCATCAGGATACGGATCCTGCGTGGCTCCTGCCTGCCGCCGGACTTTCCGCTGCGCAGA
This sequence comes from Lachnospiraceae bacterium, assembly GCA_015057865.1. Lineage (GTDB taxonomy): Bacteria > Bacillota > Clostridia > Lachnospirales > Lachnospiraceae > SY8519. The sequence continues at coordinate 57,619 of SVDH01000001.1, read as the reverse complement.
TTTCTGGCCGCTTCATTCGGAACATAGCCGAGTGAAATGGCTGCCTCCCAGATCTTCTCCCTGACACCTTCATTGGCACATCGGTAATCCGGATTGTTCAAAACACGAGATACTGTCGAAGAAGACACGCCCGCGATTTTTGCAATTTCCTTAATAGACATTTTTTCTAAAATGCCTCCTTTTAATCATTCTTTTTTTTCTATAATAACCCCTTTTTTTCTTTGCTGATATATACTATAATATTACAGCATTTAAAAAAAATCCATTCAGAAAGAAGGTTATTTATATATGATAAGCAGCCGTTCCCGGCGTCAATGGAAACGGAGCCGGCGCAGGGTCTATATCAATCCGGCATATGTCGTGATCGTTGCAGTGATCCTGTTCCTGATTATTTTCTCCACTGCCATGCGTGCACACACGCAAAAAACAAAAGTCACCTTTCAGGCGGCAGCTCCTGTGGAGCAGTCGATCGAGCAGGGATACACCTGGGATGATCCGGGCGTTGTCATTACTGTCAAAGACAAAGCCAAAAACTCTAGAAAGTGGATGAAAAAGATCAAGACTGAGGGTGAGGTCGATTCGAACACAGCCGGTGATTACACAATTAAATATACGCTGGATCTGAAATTTGCCGATTATGAGGCAACCCGTACGGTACATGTTACCCCGGCAGAGCCTCCGGTCATCAAGTTAAACGGAAACACAACGATCGACCTGAAAAAGGGCGAGAAATACGAAGACCCCGGCTTCTCTACCACAGATAATACGGACGGCGATCTGACCGGCGCGACAAAGGTCACCGGAACTGTCGATACAGATACGATCGGCACGTATGCAGTCAAATATACCGCAACCGACCAGGCAGGAAACGTTGGCGAAGCTACACGTATCATTAATGTCCTGACTGACAAGACCGGCGCAGGCGTCATCTACCTGACATTTGATGACGGTCCGAGCGACGAGGTCACACCACAGGTTCTGGACATCTTAAAAGACAACGGTATCAAGGCAACATTCTTCATCTGTGCATATGATGAGAAGACCAAGCCAATGCTTCAGCGGGAGTTTGACGAAGGTCATACCGTCGCGATCCATGGCTACTCACACGAATACAATGAAGTATATTCCTCACCGGAAGCCTATATGGAAAACATCAAGAAACTTGATGACATGCTGCAGGCAGACTTCGGATATAAGGCATTCACCACACGATTCCTTGGCGGCAGCTCCAATACCGTCAGTGAAAAATACTGCACCGGCATTATGAGCGAACTGGTCGAAATGGTCCCGGCTGCCGGATATCAGTACATGGACTGGAATGTTACATCACTTGACGCCAACGGCAACAACCTTGATGCTGAATCCATTTACGACAGCATCATCGAAGGTCTGAATCCGTCCAAGCCAAACGTCGTCCTGATGCATGACACCAACCAGAAGCAGACCACAGTTGATCAGCTTCAGTGGGTAATCGATTACGGAAAAGAAAACGGCTACAGCTTCGAAGCCATTCAGAAAGACACACCGCAGATTCATCATACGGTGAACAATTAAAGCGTATAAGCTCCTGGACAGCAAAAAACATCTGCCATGCTTGCATGAGCAGGTGTTTTTTATTGGACAGGGCAACGGATTTGAGCAATTAAGCCACGCGAAACAATGTGAGCGGGGCGGGTTGCGAAAAGACGTTAGGATTGCGGGAGCTGCATTGCAGCATAGCAATCCGTAAGCTTATACGCTTTATAAACGCATTAAAAAAGCCATCTGATGTTTTACACCCACATCAGATGGCTCTTATGAAATTTCCCGAAGTTTCACTTTATAACCTCCTTTCTTCTATATCGTCCGATTACATTTTCATTGGACCTTACCTCCGTTGCTCTATATAATCAAAAGACTCTTTTGTTGTCTTTATTGTATTGCTAAAAATACAATTTGTCAACATGTTTTTTGAAAATTCTTGAAAAAATTTTTAATTTGTCGCAACCCTCGCTATAATATGCAGAATATTCTGACAATTATTGTATTGTGCATCGTCACGCTTTAAAGCGTGAAGGTGCCAGGCACCTCAACACTTTAACGTGCGAAGGTGCCTGGCACCTGTCGGTTACGACAGAAGCTCATCCAGCGTGTTCCCATACGGCTCAACGAACTCATCGATAAAATCCCGCACCTCCGGATGCGACTCTTTCATCTTTTCTAATGTATCTTCGATCGTTTTTTGCGCCGTACGGAACTCCGCGTTTCCGGAAGTCTCCTCGGCAATGCATTTGATCATCGCGGAGATCTTATCCGCAGCCTTCACAAGCTCGCGCATATATTGCTCCTCTTTCGCAGATTCTTCGGAAAGGGCCGCATCCATCCGGAAGATCCTTTCATATTCCGGGCGCAGATCATCCGGCAGCTGTGAAAGCAGACGATCCTCCGCCTTCTCTTCCACCTCTTTATATGCATCCCTAATATCATGATTAAAATACTTCACAGGTGTCGGCATATCACCCGTAATGATCTCTGACGCATCATGATAAAGACTGATCAGCGCAGCCTTTTCTCCGTCCAGATTCCGCCCATAACGGACGTTTCCGATCGTACACAGCGCATGCGCGATCATTGCCACCTCCAGTGAATGCTCGCTTAAATTCTCCGGCCTGGAATTGCGCATCAGCGCCCAGCGCTGGATGTATTTCATGCGCGAAATCGTTGCAAAAAAATTATATGACATTTCCTGCCTTCCCTCCACTGTTCAGGATCTAAACTTCAATCTGTTTTTTTTCCACATTCATCATAATGTCAACAAAGAACTTATTGCCCTCATGATACGCCTTCATCGTCCCGCGATACCGCTCTGTCACCGTACGCATCGAGCGCAGACCAATCCCGGATCCGCCTTCACCCATTCTGGTACTCTGGTATTCCCCACGGCGGATCTTAACTTTTCCGTTAAATGTATTCGTCCCAACGATATAGATGGTCTTTTTGTTGATCGTCCGTACCGTAAGCGCCAGCTGGCGTTCTTCCACCGGGATTTCCCGGCAGGCTAGGATTGCATTTTCCAAAAGATTTGCCAGAAGACTTGACAGATCAACCGTCTGCCGATCTGTCAGCTGAGGCAGATCGATCTTGACATCTGTTACTATCTCACTGCGTTCTGCCTCCTCCAGATAATAATTCAGCACGGCGTTGAGAATACTGTTTTCGCAAAACGTTCTCACCGGCGTATCCGGCATCGCCAGATCTTTTTCATTCATATAATCTAAAATGGCCGCCGTATCTCCGGCCTGTGCCAGCTCACTGATCGTCCGCATAGCGTGTCTGGTATCATGTCTGAAAATATGCATGCGATCCAGGAAACTTTGGACATCCTCATACTGTTTCTTCTGGATTCTATACACGACATCACGTGTCCGGAACCGCTCTTCCTGCATAATATGACCGCATACACTTGCGAAAAAGACTACTGAAATAATATACAGGATCGAAAGGCTGGCAAAAATAGTAATAAAGAGCTCTCTTCCCATAGGAAGTTCCGCCAACCGATATCGCTTCGATGAAATCACGACCAGAAGCACAAATACCAGAATCGAATAAGGCAGCGTAGAGTTCCAGATCCAGGGCTGCTGCAGATTCTCAACCAGCATCCCCCCGCTGTTGCGGAATGCCGGCATGAATAACAGGCAGATCATAACCATAAGCCCGATTTCGATCAATTCATAAATAAATGTGATGGTCAGAATACTTCCTCCCGGATTAAAAATGCCGGCAAGCAGTGACATAAAGCATGCCGGTATCGCACACAAGGTACAGGCAGCGACAAAAAACGCCGCACACTGTGACAGCAGTGCTTTAACCGAAAAAATATAATAGATAAAAACGACGACCAGAAACGGGATCAGCATGACCGTGGCGTCCATCCACGGTACCTTGTAGTCGAGAAGCTGCAGCCCCACATAGCAAACCACAAACAGGATCGTACAGTCACGTACGATCCGCTTGATTGGAAACCGGAGCTGATTTTTCATCGGCATATAGCAGAGGACAGCAGCCGGAATGAATCCCAGAACGGTATAATAGGAAAAGAAATACTCCATAAAAGATGACAGACTCATTCCTCAGATCCTTTCTGCGCACCTCTCTGCTCACGGCGAATGGAATCGAACATGTAATTGCGCCAGATCTGCGCAATGCTCGAACTGTCTCTGACACGCACCGGAAAAATCTTGCCGTCATTCATAACGCAATCCTTTTTCCGAATCGCACTGATCTGATTCATGTTAACAACAATTCCCTTATTAATGATCAAAAAACCATCATCGACGCTAAGCTTTTTGGTCAGATCCGCAAATGTCATACGCGTACGCCATTCTTTCCCGCGTACGTCAGTCAGAATAATATAATGACCGTCTGTGCAGCCGTACAGGATATCGCTGTAATAAATCTGCAGCGCCTGACGACTCGAGGAGATCGTCAATGTCTTTGCAGTCGGCAAAAGCCGCACGGCATCATCCATCACCGGATCCAGCAGTTCTTCAAAACGATCCTTTAAAATATAAGAAAATGCATGTACGGAAAATGCATCCGGCATATGTCCTTCACTGTCAGTCAGAAAGATCAGAATGCACTCCGGATCAACCTTTCTAAGCTCCTTCGCAGCCTCGACGCCATTCTTTTCCTGCCCGATGAAATTGACATCCATTAGTACCACAGCATATCTCGTTCTGCTCAATGACCTGATATATTCTTCTACCTGCTGGTAAAAACAGCATTCTAAAGAAAGCCCATGGTCTTCTCCATACGCATCCAGCATACGTCCTGCCGTCTCCAGCATCTGTTTGTCATCATCTACAACTGCAATCTTCATAGTCAAACCTCTTTATGTCTCATCAAAGCTGTCAAATCCGTATAACCTTATCCCTGTCACATTGACTTTATGGCAATATAACAAGTCATCATACACGTTGTATTATATCACAGCATGGTTTTTAATTGTCAACTTCTTGACAACATTTCCTGGCAACCATATTTTTCCATAAGATTTCTGCCACAAAGGTGCTTTTTCTTGCATTTCAGCCAACTACCATTATAATAAGAAGAAAGCCTTTTTTGAAATTATGTGCTTATTTGACATACATCTTCTTGCAAAGGCGAACATTAAAGGGGAGTGAGTTATTTATGGAAACTACAAACAGAGTTGGTTTTTCCAGCAAGATCGGATTTGTCCTGGCTGCAGCAGCTTCTGCGGTTGGACTGGGAAACATTTGGCGATTTCCGTATCTGGCTGCAGAATACGGCGGCGGTACGTTCCTGATCGTTTATCTGATCCTTGTCGTCACATTCGGTTTCGCGATCATGATCACAGAGGTTGCGATCGGTCGAAAGACAGGTCTCTCTTCGATCGGTGCATTCCGGAAGCTGAATCGGAAATTTGCATTTTGCGGATGGCTTGGCCTGCTGATCCCGGTCATCATCACACCGTACTATTCCGTTATCGGCGGCTGGGTAGCAAAGTACATGGTCACCTATCTGACCGGTCACGGGTCGGATGCCGCATCCGATGGCTTTTTCGGCAGTTATATCGGCGGTGTTGGTCAGCCGATCTTCTGGCTTCTGATCTTCGTTGTTGTAACCTGTATCGTTGTGGTAGCAGGTGTACAGAAGGGTATTGAGAAGGCAAGCGTCATCCTGATGCCGATCCTGATCGCTCTTTGTATCGTCATCAGTATTTATGGTCTGACACAGCCCGGCGCACTGGATGGTTTTGTATATTACGTGAAGCCGGTGCTTTCCAAATTCTCCGGCAAACTGGTGCTTGCTGCACTGGGACAGCTTTTCTATTCCATGTCACTGGCGATGGGTATCATGATCACCTATGGCTCTTACATGAAGAAAGAAAACAATCTGGAATCCTCCGTCCGTATGATCGAGGTATTTGATACGCTGGTTGCGTTCCTTGCCGGCCTGATGATCGTACCGTCTGTCTTTGCGTTTTCAGGCGGAAACGAAGAAGCTATGAACTCCGGCCCGGGCCTGATGTTCGTTACCCTGCCTTCCGTATTTGAATCAATGCCGGGCGGACACATTGTCGGCGGATTGTTCTTCGTTCTGGTATTCTTTGCGGCATTGACATCTGCGATCTCACTGACTGAGACCATCGCTTCCGTTATCATGGATAAGCTGCACTGGCGTCGTTCACAGACGGTTCTGCTGGTCGGTATCTTCGTATTTGTCGTAGGTATTCCGTCATCGCTTGGATTCGGTGTATGGAGCCACGTTGCACCGCTTGGCATGGATCTGCTGACATTCTTCGACTTCATCAGCAACTCGATCATGATGCCGGTGCTGGCATTCTTAACCTGCATCTTTGCGGCTTATGTACTGAAGCCAAAAGAGATCATCGCCGAAGTCGAGCAGTTCGGCGTTACTTTCAAAGCGAAGAAGTTCTACTCCGTTATGATCCGCTTCGTTGCCCCGGTCGGCATCGTTGCGATCCTGATCAGTTCTGTCATGGCAGGACTCGGCGTATTCTCGTGGTAGAGAAATCGTAATATGTTCACGTGCCAGGCAGGATGTCTGGCACGTTTTTTCATCAAGGCATCTTTCCATCTGATTGTTGGAGGGTGCTTTTTTGTTCACACTTTTTTCACAAAATAATTAGCACTCATCGCTTGACAGTGCTAACAATCGGTGCTATAACTACTATAGATCAACAAGAGTTGATAGAACATTTCAAACAAAGACGTCGTGCCGGATCTGACAGGCATGACAGAGAGGGCTCTGAAAAGCCCGGGTAATAGAAAGAAGGTAAGTTATGATGTTAAGACCAGCAACTTTTAGAAACAGCTACTTTGATGACATGTTTGATGATTTCTTCCGCGGTGATTTCTGGGGACCGTCTACACGCAGACAGCAGGCACACGCAAATCTGCCAGAGTTCCGTGCGATGAAGACAGATATCAAGGAGCATGACGGCGGATATGAGATCGAGATGAACCTGCCGGGATTTGCGAAAGAGGATGTTAAGGCCGAGCTGAAAGACGGTTATCTGACCGTTACCGCAAGCCACAACACAGAGAATGAAGAGAAGAATGAGAATGAGAAGTACATCCGCAGAGAGCGTTACTCCGGACATTATCAGAGAAGCTTTTACATTGGCGAGGACCTGACAGAGGAAGATATCCATGCAGCATTCAAAGATGGCGTGCTGACCATGTCAATCCCGAAGAAAGAGCCGGAAGCTCCGGTTGAAGAGCCGGCAAAATATATCTCCATCGAAGGATAAGATTCTCTCTATATTCCCCTTTTTGAAAAGAACCCCATTCATAAAAAAGAGCGATACGATTACCCCTCGTATCGCTCTTTTTATGTTTGATAGATGCGCGCCTGACGGCGCATGTCTTCCGTTAATATGCTCGTATCATGTCAACAGATGTATTACCAGTCGTATTCACTCATCTGGAAGGTTGTGGTGGCTTCTTTTTCCGGTCGGTCTTTTAATGCGTAGGCGATGTTGATCGCGTGGTCGGAGCATCGCTCTAAGTCGGTGACGAGGTCGGAGAAGACGACGCCAGCAACCGGATCGCATTCTTCTTTCATCAGACGTTCGACGTGCGCATTGACCAGAGCGTCTTCCTGATCATCTACTTTTGTTTCGAGTGCTTCGATCTGATCGAGCTTGCTATAGTCCTCTGTCTCGAAGATGACAAGCGACAGGTCTACGGCTTCGAGCATATCGTCAGCCATCTCGCGCAGCTCTTTTCTGGCGTCTTCTGTCATTTCCGCTTTGCGGTTTTTCATGTATTCGGCGTACTCGACAATGTTTTCCGCATGGTCGGAAAGCCGCTCAATATCGGTGATGGCGATTGTCAGGTTTGATACCCTTCGCAGGTTTTCCTGATTAAGCGAGAGGGCATGCAGCTTCGACAGGCCGCCGGAAATGGCATGGTTTAGGATATCTACACTCTCTTCCCGCTCACGGACAACGGTTGCCTTATCTTCGTCATATTCAAAGAAGCATTCCAGTGCTTCCCGCAGGTTGGTCGCTGCCAGATCGCCCATGCGGCGGATCTCTTTTTGCGCCTGCGTGATCGCAACGCCGGCCGGAACACTGCCGCGCCCGATACCGATATTCTGCGTCATATACTGAAGCTTTCTGTCTTCCAGCTTCTGATGCTCGTTCGGCCGGATCGGGAAGATCTTCTCCACGATCTTGATAAAAATATTAGATACCGGCAGTGCGATGAGCACCGCGATGATCGCAAAGATGGTGTGTGTATTTGCAACCTGACGCCCGATGTCGCCCGGTGACAGATTCTGAATGAATGTCAGGATCGCCGGGAAGACATTGATCAGGATGACCAAAACGATTGCCCGGAAGAGGTTGAAAACAAGGTTCAAATATGCGGCACGCTTACCGTCACGGTTTACCGTAAAGCTTGCCAGGAAGTTCGGCATGAATGCACCGACAGCCGCACCGATCACAAGATAAACTGCTGTGTGGTAGCTGAGCAGTCCCTGGATTGCAAACGCCTGGAAGATAACGGTCGAAGAAGATGAACTCTGAAGCAGTGCCGTAAAGGCGATACCAAATACGATCGCCGTGATTGGATTATTCAGTCCTGTCAGGATCTCGACAAACTCCGGGCTTTCCGCCAGGGGAGCGATCGCTTCCTTCATGATGGCGATACCAAGGAACAGCATACCAAAGCCCATCACGACTTCGCCGATGTATTTGATCAGGTTTTTCTTGATAAATAGATATGCAATCGCGCCAAGGAACAGTAAAAACGGTGCGAATGCACTCAGATTAAACGCTGTGATCTGCGCCGTGATCGTGGTACCGATGTTGGCACCCATGATGATACCGACCGCCTGAATGAGATTGATCATTCCGGCGTTGGCAAATCCGATGACCATCGCTTCTGTCGCAGAGGAACTCTGAACCAATACCGTCATTCCGGCACCGACCAGAACAGAAAGAACTTTATTTTTGGTAGCTTTACTCAAAATGACCTGCAGGTTGTCACCGCAGGCATTTTTCAAACCGGCTGACATGACTGTCATACCGAATAAAAACAGGCCGACTCCGCCCAGTAATGAAAATGCGCCAAATAATGTCATATCCTACTTCTCCTCACACTTCTCTTCTTCTCGGGGCGTTTCCCCTTCCCACGCGCCGCGTGGGTCCCATCTTGTAGTGTCATCATCCTGAGATGATCATGAAACATAAAATCAGCGAACTGAGGCTTCATATGCCAGTCCGCTAATATTATAAATCGAAAAAGGTAAATTGTCTTTATAAAAATATAATAAATATAAAAATCGTTGATTTATCTAATTTGCATAGTTCTCATTATGTCGATTTAGCTAATTTGTACACAGCTGTTTTTCGGATTCTGTACAAATGATGTCCTGATACGGTACGATCCGCGGATCTTTCAAATACTCCCGAATCTTCTTCATACGTTCCCAGTAGTGCATGGGGAACATCACATCACAGTCGTTCCGCTCCAGAAAGCATGCTGCCGCGCAGACTGCATGATCGCCGAGACGCGGATCCATCGGCACAAACGCCACGTCGATATGCTTGCCGGCCAGACGCTTCATTTCCTCTTTATAGGTTTCTACCTGCCAGCGGTTATCCTCTTCCGGCTCATCATCCCAGTACCAGATGTTCAGATCACCCGCATGATAGATGGTCTTTCCTTCGGTCTGAACCAGAAAAGCCACACCCTGGTCGGTCGAGAGAAGGGTCTCAATGTGAAGGCCGTCTGCGCCGGCATTTGCTCCGGCTGTTCTGACCCCATAGCCGGGAAGGTCATATTCCTGATGCGGCACGACACGAAGGATGTCGCCTCTGTCTGTGCCCTGCATGTTTCTTCCATTGCCCTGTTCGGACGCAATCTCTTCAAACAGAATATACTGTACCGGATACGTTTCACGAAGTGCCCAGATGTTTTCACTGTAATGATCCTCATGTCCGTGAGAAACAAACACATACAGATCCTTTTCCGGATCGATCACCGGCAGATCACCTTTCCACCAGTCAAACAAAAGAATGCTCTTTTCCAGTTCAACCATGTATCCACTATGATGGATATACGTTACTTTCATGTGGTACTCCTTTATAAATCTTCCAGCACAACTTCCTTTAAAAGGACATCCCGTCCCTGTGTAACCTTTCCCTGGATGCTCTTACACTTCGGACAGCTGTAGTCATTTTCCACACCCGGATGGTACTCCGTCCCGCAGTCGAGGCACTGCACCATCGCAGGCAGGTCTTCTGTCTCCAGTTCTGAACCTTCCAGATGTGTTCCCTTGATCGCTTCCGGATAATATCTGTGCAGATACATCGGAATAACGCCTGTCATCTCGCCTACCTGTACCACGATCTTTTGCACGCGAAACGAAAGCGCGGGCTCTTTGGCAAGCTCTTTTTCAACTGTCTTCTGTGCGAGATTTACCATTCGCACCATATAGCTCATTTCATGCATGCTGTTTCCCTTTTTATCTTGCCGTGCCACTCATAGGGCTTCGGCTTGTAGCTTAACAGATCCTCGGCAGTCCTTCGTCCTGTAACACATCCATCCTGCGCTGGCCGCCGATGGCGGTTTCTGCGATCAATTCGCCCGGCGTATCGTCACATACGATACCTATTTTTGCTGCATTATCACCGTAGCGTGATTTTTTTAAAATTTCGATTGCTTGCTCTGCCTCGTCTTCCGGCAGGATCAGGACAAGCTTGCCCTCATTTCCCATATAATACGGGTCCAGGCCGAGCAGCCCACAGAAGTCGCGTACCTGCGGTGTGACGGGGATTGCCTCATCCTGTACGACAAATGTCGTCTGCGAGCTTTCCGCCATTTCTTTTAAGACCGTCGCCAGACCGCCGCGCGTTACATCCCGCATGGCGTGCAGTTCAAGACCTGATGCCAGCAGCGCGGCTACCATTTCTGTAAGCGGCGCATTGTCACTTTTGATCTCGGTCTCGATCTCCATCCGCTCGCCAAGGAGCGCTGCATGATGGTCGCCCATTGTGCCTGATACCAGAATGGCGTCACCCGGGCGGATTTTTGCAGAAGAAATGTCGACATTGTTTTCAATGAATCCGACGCCCGCTGTATTGATGTACATACCGCCGTTCCCTTCAATGACCTTTGTGTCCCCGGCCACGATCAGAACGCCTGCTTCCCTTGCGGTCTCCGCCATGGATTTGACCGCCTGCTTCAGCACGCTTACTTCCAGCCCTTCCTCCAGAATAAATCCGCAGGTCAGATACATCGGCTTTGCGCCGCGCATCAGAAGATCATTAACGGTTCCGCACACCGCAAGCCGTCCGATGTCTCCGCCGGGGAACATCAGCGGCGTGACGACAAAGCTGTCGGTGGTCATCGCGATCGTCCCGCTGCCCGGTATGACAGCACTGTCTTCCATCTGGCCCAGCACCTCATTTGAAAACGCTTCCGCAAACACGCTTTTGATCAGGTCTCCCGTCGCCTGGCCGCCGCTGCCATGCAGCATTGTGATTTTATCTTGTGTCATATTGATTCTCCTTGCTTTCTTACACCACCCGGTGATTCGAGTACCACGAAAAGCAGTTGCCCTCCGTCGAGACCATGCAGGCCCCCTGTGGTTTGAGCGGCGTACAGACTTTTCCAAAAAGCGGACATTCCGTCGGCCTGATCTTGCCCATCAGCACCTGATCACATCGGCAGGCACGGTTTTTCTTCTTATCCTCCGTCAGATCTCTGCTGCCGGCATCGAATGCCGCATATTCTTTTCGCAGAATCCTGCCAGATCCCGGGATGCTTCCCATTCCGCGCCAGACTGCATCAGCCGGTTCAAAGAACTGCTCTACCGATGCCTGCGCTTCGATATTTCCCTCTGTCGTAACGACTGCCGGATAGCAGTTGATCACACGTCCCTGTCCGCGCATTTTGACGATCGCATAAAGCGCAGTCAGGATCTCTGTCCCTTCAAATCCGGATACGCCAAACGGAAGACCGTACTTTTCTGCGATCGGTTCAAAGATCCTGCTTCCTGTTACCACCGAAACGTGACCCGGCGCGATGAATCCATTGATCGGCGCGCCGTTTTCACAAAGAAATCCGATCGCCTCCGGCATGGTTTTCAATGCCGTTAACAGTTTTACATTTTTGATATTATTTTTCACCAGTTCCTGCATCAAAAGTGCATAGACCGGTGTTGTTGTCTCAAATCCTACTGCCGCAAACACAAAACATGTCTCCGGCTTTCTTTTTGCCATCTCGAGGATGTCCATCGGCGAGTAGACCATCTCCACTCTGCCGCCTTCTCCCTTTACCATACGCAGGCTTTTCTCACTCCCCGGTACCCGGAGCAGATCGCCAAATGTCACAACACAGGTATTCTCCTGCATTGCCAGCTCCAGCAGTCTGTCAATATACGCGGATGGCGTAACGCAGACCGGGCACCCGGGCCCGGAGATCAGATGGATCTTTTCCGACAAAAGACCAGGAATGCCGTTTTTGGCAATCGCAGCCGTATGGCTGCCGCAGACCTCCATGATATTCATGTCCGGTCCGTCATATTCGGCTAAAAATTGCTTGATCGTATTAAGATCCATATCTGTCCTCTCTGCAATATAAACCCTGCTTACGGAAAACGGGGGCGTTACGCCCCCGCTTATCTTTCCTTTTGTACTATTCGCTCAAGACCTCGTCGATCTCGCGGAACAGTTCTTCCATTTCGTCGGCTGTATCAGTCGACACTTTCTGAAGAATGCATCCGGCATGCACGAGCACGCGGTCTCCCGGAACGACCGGCACCAGACCTGCTCGCGCGCGGACCTGATTCCCGCTGAAATCAACGATAGCAACATCGCCCTGTACTTCAAGCACCGTTCCCGGAAGTGCTACACACATACCTCATCCTCCAAATCTCTACTCAGCCGGAGCTGCTTCTGCTGCCTCAGCAACTGTCTCTGCTGCCGGTGCGGCTGCCTCAGCAGCTGCTTTTGCTTCTTCTTCGGCTTTTTTCTTCAAAGCAGCTTCCTTGGCAGCTTTTGCCTTCTCTGCTGCGATCCGTTTCTTCTCTGCTTCTGCCGCGATCGCTTCTTCCGACATCGTATATGTCACGCTCGATTTCTCCGGCATCGGCTCCTGATAGCCTTCTACCGTGTGCAGACATTTCTTCGGGCAGACAACCGTGCAGTATTCACATGCCAGGCAGTCAAACCGGTTGATCGTCCAGGTGTGGGTTGCCTTGTCCACTGTCAGACAGCGGGTCGGGCAGTTTCTTGTACACATACCGCAGAAAATGCAGTTGTCGATATCGTTCTCAATATGACCGCGTGTGCCTTCCGGATATTTGAAAGGCTCAAACGGATATGTCGTCGTAGCCGGCTTGGAGAACAGATTCTTTAAGATCGTCGGCGTAAAATTCGCTAATTTTGCCATAATATCATTGTCCTCCTTTCCTTATCGCTCTGTACAGCTGATGCACGGGTCAATGGACAGAACCAGAAGCCCCAGGTCTGCAAAGCTCTCGCCCTTTAAGGTTTCACAAAGCGGGATCAGGTTTGCAAAGGTGGGGGTACGTACACGGAAACGCTCCAGATACTTCGTACCGTTTGCCTTCGCGTAGTAAACCACCTCACCACGCGGCTGCTCTAAGCGCATGAACGCTTCACCCTGCGGGTTGCCCTTAACCGGAGTGACCAGTGTATGATCTGCCGGCATCTTTGCGATACACTGACGAATGATGTCGATCGACTGCAATACTTCCATAAAACGGACATAGCATCTTGCAAAGCAGTCACAGTCATTACTGGTGATCGGCTCAAAATCAATGTAAGGCATTGCGTTGTCACCGCGCATACGCAGATCCAGCGGGATACCGCTCGCACGTGCAAACGGACCAACCGCGCCAAGTGCATGTGCATTTTCCGGTGTCAGGATACCGATTCCCTTCAGACGGCTCTGTACGGAATAGTCTTCAAAGAAAACCTTCTGTACACGCAGCATGTCCTCTTCAATCTGATCAACTGTCTTAGACAGGATCTTCAGCTTGTCATCATCAACGTCTTTTAATACACCGCCGACTTTGTTGACAGATGAGATCAGGCGGCTTCCTGTATGAAGCTCAACCATGTTCAGGATCTGCTCACGGCTTCTCCAAACCTGATAGAACAGGCTCTCGAAACCGAACGCGTCTGCCAGAAGTCCCAGCCACAGCATGTGGCTGTGGATACGGCTCATCTCGCTCCACATCGTACGAAGGAATTTTGCGCGATCCGGAATCTCCACATCGAAAACCTTCTCGATAGTAGCACAGTAGCCCATGCCATGAACGAAGCTGCAGATACCGCAGACACGCTCGATGACATACATCATTTCATTAAAATCCTTTTTCTGAACCAGTTTCTCCAGTCCGCGGTGGATGAATCCGACGTTCGGCAGAACATCTACGATCTTCTCATCCTCGAGGACCAGATCAAGATGGATCGGCTCCGGAAGCACGGGGTGCTGCGGGCCATAAGGAATGATACTTCTTTTTGCCGTTGTCTCAGCCATTTACTCCCCCTCCTTCTTTTCCGGCGCGAAAGGCTGTACCTCTTCGATCCGATACATTTTATCCTGCAGATCCAGCGCGATCAGTGTGATGTTCGCGCCAAACAGCTCACGCATTTCATTCTCATAGAATATCGCCGCCGGGCAGATTCTTGTGATACTCGGGATTTCCTCCCCTTCTGCCGGCAGGATTCGGAATGTATAATACTGAAAACTGTTATCTTCCGCAAAGGAATAGCTCAGCTCAAGATGATCCTCAATGGTTGCCGCGCAGGCCTGTGACAGACGATATCCTTCCGCCATCTTCGCCATAACCTTTTCCGGCAACTGATCTGCTCTGATTTCTTCTAAAATGTTTTCAGGGCATTTTACCTCAGTCATTTGCGACAACCTCCTTTCCTGCTTCTACAGCTTTTTCTTCAACTGCCTCTGCAGCTTCTGCAACCGGCTCTGCGGCCTGAACAACCGGCTCTGCAGCTTCTTCAGCTTTCTCTTCTACCGGTGCTGCCTGCGGTGCCGGTTTCATTTTCTTGTTTTTATCCATCTCATCTGCCTTCTGCTGGAAGATGCCGACAGCCTTTACCACGCCGTCTAAGATGGCCTGCGGTCTTGCCGCGCAGCCCGGGATATAAACGTCAACCGGGATCACGGTGTCAACACCGCCTAAAATGTTATAGCACTCTTTGAAAATGCCGCCGGTGCAAGCACATACGCCGATCGCGCAAACGACTTTCGGCTCTGCCATCTGATCGTAAAGCTGCTTTACGATCGGGGCATTCTGCTTGTTTACACCACCTGTGATCAGCAGGATATCCGCCTGAAACGGATCACCGCAGTTGATCACGCCAAACCGCTCCGCATCATAGACCGGAGTCAGGCAGGCAAGGACTTCAATATCGCAGCCGTTGCAGCTCGATGCATCATAATGCATGATCCACGGCGATTTTGCTACTTTTCCCATTATCTTACCTCCACTATCATTAAACCGGTCAATTAGAACAGACGGATCAGCATCAGAACTACCAGATTCAGGCCGGCTGTTACACCGGTCACGATCCAGGTCAGCTTCAGCATATGATCAGCCGTGATACGTGCGTTGGTGTTGTCGATTACGATCTCGATGAAGTATACAACCAGGATCGCGATGATCGCTGCCAAAAGACTCCACGGATTTTTGTTCAGGAAGAACATTGCAACAATACCAAGCAGGAATACATTCTCATACCACTCTGTGATCTGGAAGATCGCCATGTTGCGGGCACCCATATCTGTGGTGATACCTTTTACGATCTCCTGATGCATATGGTGGGAAGTCGAAATATCAAACGGTGACTTCCGCATCTTGATGGTCATGATAAATACAAATGCCACAAAGAATCCCGGCAGATACAGAATCGTTGCGATCGGTCCCTGTACGATGGTCTGCACGTTAAAGGATCCTCTTACCAGATAGAAGCCAACGCAGGTTAAGAGCACTGCCGGCTCGTATGCCATCATCTGGATCAGCTCACGGGTTGCACCGATGGAGCTGTACGGTGAGCTTGTTACGCTTGCCGCAAAATACAGGAATGCTGCTGCCGTGGACAAAACAAATACGCAAAGCAGGATGTCATATCCGCCAAACAGCATCGCGCCCGAGAAGACCATCAGTACCAGATAGCTTGCCAGCAGGAAGCCCTGTGCCTTGTTTACAAAAATCTTTTCTTTGCTTAACAGCTTTCTGACATCGTAGAACGGCTGACGGATCGGCGGGCCGACACGTCCCTGCATTCTTGCAGAGATCTTACGGTCCAGACCTTCCAGGAAACCGCCGATAAAGGGCGCCAGTACGATAAAGAATACGATGCCGACAATTTTGAAAATCATTGGATTAATACCCATCATCAGACAACACCCCCTAACACGATACTCATCATGATGATCAGAACGACAAGCGCAATCATCTGACATGGAGCCATCCAGCGTTTGAGTCCTGCTGCATTTACGAAGTAGGAGTTCGCCAGTTCAAGCTGTTTCGGGTTGCCAAGAGCATCTACGAATTCAGTATTTGCTCCGGTATTGATACCATTCATATAGGACATCTTCATGGACTTGTCGGTATTCTTTCCTGCGCTTCTTGCGATAAACGGTACAAGGAATACCAGGCAGACCGTAAAGATCAGGATATAGAGCAATCCTGTCGGCAACGCCTGTGTCGCCTGTCCGAACTGCTCAACCAGGAGCGGATCTACAAAGAAGATGGAAAGAACCGGGAAGAGCACGCAAAGCGCTACCATCAGAACCGCATGGATGCCGATCGAGATGTTCTCATCGCCCTTGGTCACAT
The DNA here is from genome assembly GCA_015057865.1 of Lachnospiraceae bacterium. Taxonomy (GTDB): domain Bacteria; phylum Bacillota; class Clostridia; order Lachnospirales; family Lachnospiraceae; genus SY8519. The sequence continues at coordinate 40,750 of SVDH01000001.1, read as the reverse complement.
CGTTGATCTTCTTGCTGACGTCAGCGTCACGATACGGCTGGCTGATCAGCTTGCCAAGCCATTTCGTCCAGTAGAATGCGGTCGTCGCACTACCGAATACGATGAAGATGATCAGCAGAAGGTTGTTGCCATCGATCACTGCACGCAGTGCCGCCCACTTGGAAATGAGCATACCAAACGGTGCAAGGAACATACCGACGATACCGATGAACATGTAGATCGCAAGCTTCGGCGCACGGTACAGAAGTCCGTGGAAGCTCTCGATATCTCTGCTGTGTGTGCTGTTTTCTGTCGCGCCCACATCCAGGAACAGAAGAGACTTGGAAACAGCGTGGAAGATCATCAGGAAGATACCTGCCCAGATCGCTTCCGGCTGGCCTACACCTGCGCAGGCAACCATCAGTCCCAGGTTGGAAATGGTGGAAAGCGCCAGTACTTTTTTCGCATCGGTCTGAGAGATCGCCATAACAGATGCGGTGAAGAATGTAAATCCACCGATGATCGCAATCATGTGACCGGTTGCTGTACCGCTCATGGCCGGAGCCAGGCGGAACAGGATATAGATACCTGCTTTAACCATCGTCGCACTGTGAAGCAATGCAGAAGACGGTGTCGGTGCTACCATCGCACCCATCAGCCAAGTCGAGAACGGCATCTGCGCGGATTTTGTCAATGACGCAAACGCCATAAACGCGATGGTCAGTGTGATGACAGACTGTCCGCCGTCCATCTGACCCATCCAGATCAGGCCCTGCAGTGACGGATAAGCAGTTGCCATTGCCATCAGAACAACACCGATGGAAAGCGCAACACCACCGACTAAGTTCATCCACAGAGCGCGGAACGCGTTTGTCATCGCTTCTTCTGTACGTGTATAACTGATCAGAAGGAAAGAAGACAGGCTGGTGATCTCCCAGAACAGGATCAGCCAGAACAGGCTGTCTGTCATGACAAATCCCATCATCGCTCCTGTGAACAGAAACTCTACCATGAAGAAATAATGACGGCGGTCCTGCACATCTTTGTGATGCTCATGGTAGCCCTTCATATAGCCCATGGAATAAATGATGATCAATCCGCCGACAACTGCCACGATCAGGCACATCAGAATTGACAGATGATCTACGTGGATGTGTGCCATCGGTGTCATCTTCGGTCCGGCCAGCTCGACATACGCAACGATGATCGTCGGTACGATCGAAAGCAAGCTGATAAGAAAACGCCGATACTTGATACAGTAGATCAGAATGACAACCATAACAATCAGGTCACCAACCAGAATGATATGGTCAACGATCTCCGTCTCAACATACAGATCCATTGCGGCGCAGCCGCCCTGAATCCACTGCACTACCAAAAGCCCTACAAGTGCCATGGTAATGACCGCTCCCAGATATGCGATCACATTTCGAACCTTATCCGCGCGGATAATGAACATCAATAATGCGATCACCATCGGAAAGCAGATTAAGAATGGAACAACCTGCATAACCCCTCTCCTTTCATAACTCCAGTCTGCAGCTTCAATTTAGGAAATTGTACTTATTTTAAAACAATCTCTCCAGTTTCACAACAAAAACTTATTTTTATAAGCACTACTGAAAGTTGTGCCTTCATTTTACCATATTCTTCACTAAGTTGAAGTGCAAAAGTGCACTTTTCTATATACAAATAGCCTTATATGTTGGATAATATGTTCTTTTTGTCAAACAATTAACAATCTGCTCGACATTATCATTATACCTGTACTTTATTATCTCTGCTATTCAAATACCGAATATATGTATAGGCATATGAATCACTCATTCCGCCGCGCGTGCTGCATATAATATTTGCGCATATGCTCAGCGTCTTCCTCGATCAGTGTGCCTGCACCAAACATGCCGGCCCGCGTCTCCAGATGATGTCGGAACTCATGCCGCAGTGTTTCTCTGATCTGCGCGCGGATCGTCTCATCACTACAATGTCCCATTGTTGCCATGAACGACCCATAGTAAAGCACAATGGTTTTTCCCATCGCATCATTCGAGTATGTTCCGAATATATACAGGTCGTCGGCCAGCCGGCCCGGATGAAGATACACGTTCGGGTCTGCCAGCACACCGCCATTTAACTCATCGTGCACATAGTCCGGCAGCTCTGCCAGCTCCTCTTCTGTAATTTGCACAAACTCCTCAAATGTCATCATGACAATTTGCTCCTGATGCTAATATAGTCCCTTAAAAACGACTTGTCTTTATAGAATATTATAAAATAAGAAGGAAATTTTTTCCACGGAATTGTAAAGTTGCAATCCTTTCTGTCTTTCGCTATGATAATCCTGCAAATAACACGATCACATATTGCATTTTTATATATAAGGAAAGGTTTCCCATGCAAACGAAACGATCCGCACGCCGGAAAAAGTATTCTACCGCTAAACGCACCCTGCACTATTTCTGGGCCGTGACCAAAACACAGCCCTGGATCTTTCTGCTCGGCCTGATCTCAACGATCGGCTACGTGGTGCTTTTGACCTATGCAAACAGCTACTACTTTGGTAAGATCGTCGACCGCGTGACAGAAGGCGGCGTGACTGCCGAAAATGTCTTCACAGTCTTCGGCCCCTATATCGCTGCGCTGATCATTGTAAATGCTGTCGGTCAGTTCTGCTCGAAGCTGCAGGACTACGCCTGCTGGAAGGCAGAGATCAACGCAAACTATGATCTTGCGACAAACTGCTTTGATACGCTCTCGAACCAGTCAATGACATTCCATTCCGACCGGTTCGGCGGATCCCTTGTCAGCCAGACTACAAAATTCATGAATGCCTACACCCAGCTGATGGAGCTCTGGATCTATTCGATCCTGCCGCTGATCGTATCGGTCATCATGATCATCGTCATGCTGATCAAACCGGTTCCGCTGTATGTCGGGATCCTCTTTGTCATGCTCGTGATCTATACGCTCGTTGCGTATTTAATGTATAAAAAGATCCTGCCGCTGAACGCGCAGGCCGCCGCATCCCAGAACGACCTCTCCGGCGAGCTCTCCGATGCGGTAACAAATATCCTTGCCGTAAAAACCTATGGAAAAGAAGATTATGAGCGTGGACTGTTCCACAATGCCAACCTTCGTGTGGTCCGCTCCGATTCGAAGCGGATGCGTGCCTCTACACTCGTCGGTTCGATCTCTGCTGCGATCATTGTCGTCATCATGATCGCCGTGACGATCTTCATCGCGGGCGGCAACGCATGGTTCGGCATTTCAGCAGGCACGCTGATCATGATGTTTACCTACACCTACCAGCTGACCATGCGCTTTAACATGATCAATTCCACCATGCAGCGCTTGAACCGCGCCTTCGGCGATGCTGCTGACATGACGCAGATCCTGGATGAACCGACCCTCGTCGCCGATCTGCCCGACGCAAATCCGCTGACTGTGACAAAAGGAGACATCTCGATCGAACACCTGGAATTCCGCTATGACGATGCAACAGCAGCCAAAACGGATTCCGCAGAATCTGATGTCCGCAAAACGCAGGATGTCTTTTGCGATTTCAACCTGCACATCCCGGCAGGCCAGCGCATCGGCTTAGTCGGCCGCTCCGGCACCGGCAAGACCACGCTGACCAAGCTCCTGCTTCGCCTCTCCGACATTCAGGAGGGAAGCATCTGTATCGACGGGCAGAATATTTCTCACTGCACGCAGCAGTCCCTGCGCCGGCAGGTCGCCTATGTGCCGCAGGAAGCACTTCTGTTCCACCGCTCGATCCGCGAAAACATCGCTTACGGCAGACCGGATGCAACAGAAGAAGAGATCCGCACTGCTGCCGCTCAGGCAAATGCATTGGAATTCATCGAGAAACTGCCGCAGGGATTCGACACTCTTGTTGGCGAGCGCGGCATCAAACTCTCCGGCGGACAGCGCCAGCGTGTCGCGATTGCGCGTGCCATCCTGGCAGACGCACCGATCCTGATCTTAGACGAAGCCACCAGCGCACTCGATTCCGAGTCCGAAAAACTGGTACAGGATGCACTTGTCAACCTGATGCGCGGGCGTACGTCACTTGTTGTCGCGCACCGTCTCTCTACCGTCGCCTCCCTCGACCGCATCATCGTCCTGGCCGACGGCGGCATTTCCGAAGATGGCACGCATCAGGAGCTTATCGAAAAAGGCGGCGAATACGCACATCTCTGGGATCGTCAGACCGGCGCATTCCTGGAAGGCGCTTAAAAAAGGGGGCAAACGCCCCCTTTTTCGAAAGATTCTTTTTAACTCACCACGTTCTGTGGCATGCCCTGCTGCCATGCGCGCAGGTTCTCGATCGAGATATCCATCAGACGAACACGCGCTTCATACGGCGCCCACGCGATATGCGGTGTCAGGAAGCAGTTCGGTGCTGTCAGGAGCGGATTATCCGCATTGATCGGTTCTGCGATCGCAGCATCCGCGCCATACGCTGCAAGTTTTCCTGCTGCCAGCGCGTCTGCTACGTCCTGCTCATTGATCAGGCCGCCGCGTGCCGTGTTGATCAGAATCACGCCGTCCTTCATTTTGGCAATGCTTTCCTGGCAGATCATACCTGCGTTTTCCGCGGTTTGCGGGCAATGCAAAGAAATGACATCGCTTTCTGCCAGCAGCTCGTCGAGTGTCACATAATGACAATGCGCACTTTCAAGCTCTTTTTTCGGATGCCTTGCATATGCAAGGATCTCCATACCAAAAGCTTCTGCTATACGGGCAGCTTTCTGACCGATCGTCCCAAAGCCGATAATACCAAGCTTCTTTCCTGCCAGCTCGATCAGTGACCCGTCCCAGAAACAGAAATCCGGGTTGGTTGTCCAGTGACCTTTTTTGACTTCTTCGCTGTGATGTCCGACGCGATGACAGATCTCCAATAACAACGCAAATGTAAACTGCGCCACGGAATCCGTACTGTAAGCCGGAATGTTCGTGACTGTGATGCCGTGCCGTCTCGCAGCTTCCACATCAATGATATTGTATCCGGTCGCCAGAACGCCGATATATTTCAGATTCGGGCAGGCCGTCATGATCTCATCCGAGATCTTCACTTTATTTGTCAGGATCGCCTCTGCATCACCGATCCGTCCAATCACCTCTTCCGGCTGTGTCCGGTCGTAAAGAACAAGCTCTCCCAATCCTCTCATTTCGTCCCAACTGATGTCTCCCGGGTTAGAAGCATATGCATCCAATGCCACAATTTTCATGTTTGATCTCCTTTTCTGATGCTTCTTCAGCTATCCAGTCTTACTCTGCGTGTGCGGCTTCATCTGCGGCGTATCCAGCCTGAAACAAAAGCTTCGCATACGCTCTGCTGTACTCCTGGTCAGATGTCATCTTTCCTGCTGACATTGCGTTTGCTTTGTCAGACAGATCGTTCAACAGCTTCGCCAGCGCATGTCCATATTCTGACTTCGGCTTCTGTCCCAGATATTCAAATGCAAGCGCATAGTTGTCCCGTTTCTTCTGTACGGCACGGTTCATCTGATCCGTATCCTCTTTGGTAAACCGGTCAGACTTCTTTCCAAGCTCGGTTTCCCAATGATGATGGATCACGCCGAGGCAGAAAAAGTTAACACCAAGGAAATAGGTAAACCGTTCTTTGCTCACCCGCATCCCCTTAAACTGAGGACTCTTCATCAGCGCATCGTGGTTCTCTTTTACCACCTTCGGATAGAGATCCTTTCCCGTAACCTCTTTCGCCTCCAGCATGCCGTTCGCAGACATCATTGTCCCAAGCTCCGACGCCAGACGTTTGGTGAAATCACTGACCGGAAGCGCCTTATGCACGACAGGCTCCGGCTTCAGCTTCATCTTTTCCATCGGATCCTTCTTAAACGGATTTTTAAACAGCTGGTTGCTGGTATTCAAAAAACTCATATTCGATGTCCTCTCTGCCTCATATCTTCGGCTCGCCGTATTCGCGCTTCATGGCCTCCTATATTTTATCACGCCAGCGTGATTTATTCAAAAAACATACACTCACTTCATCAGAAAGCTTCCGACCTGATCCTCGTCGTCGATCGTGTAGATATAATCCCCGATGAATACGCAGCGTCGGATCGTGGTATCCATATCCTGATAATCCTTCAACACCTGGATCTTTCCGTTTTTGATCCGAACGACCAGAACGCCGCCGTGCTCAAAATAATACCCTTCGTCGTCATACTGGTTGTATGGAATGGCGTAATAGTCTGCCTCCGCGTTTTTCAAAAGCGCCTTATGGTTGTACTGTACTTCGCTGTAGGTGTTCAGGAATTCTTTTGCGTCATTGACCTTTGGCTGTGACGGATCGCTGATGTCAAATGTAACAAGTTTGACGCCTTCCTGCACTTCTCCGAATCGGGTCGTGGCTGTCGCATAGCCAATGCCGAATAATGTGTTTTCATCTGTCGGCACGAGCAGCGTGGAAAATCCGTCGATCTTGACGCTGCCTTCGATCTTCGGTGCCGTCGGGTCCGATACGTCAATGACAAACAGCGGATCGGTCTGTTCATACGTGATCACATATGCTTTTTCACCGATGTAACGCACCGCTTCGACGTGCTCGTTTTTCGCAAACCCAGTCACTTCGCCGACCTGTTTTAAGTTCTCATCCAGTACAAACAAGTTGTTGATGTCATAGCCATGCGCATCGGATGACGTCGTTGCGACACGAAGATAGCCGTTCCGCTCATCCATCGAAAACTGATTATCGATATAGCCTTCTACCATGCCACTTGCTTCAAACCGGATCTGCCCATCGTTTAAGGAAACCTTGAGGATCCGCGTGCCCTGCTGCGGCGCAGTCATATCTGTCTCTGCTTCCGCCACATCATCGGACTCCACGATCACATCACCGTCGGATATCTCTGTTCCGTCATCAAGCAGATATGCCTCATCCTCTACATAATAATCATATCCGCCGTAATATCTGTAGTTAAAGCCCGCGACAAACAGGTTTTCCGTATTGCAGTAAATATCCTGGGAGCCGCCAAGCACCGCTTTTGCTTTGGTTTTCAGCTGTGCGCCGGACATGACATCTACAGAGCCTGCGATGATGTACTCTGGCATTTCCTGATCCGGAAACGCGCAGATGTCTGCGATATCCATCCGGTCATATCCGTTTTCACCGGTCACGTATGGAATATAGCGGTCATCTCCGTAGCTGTAAAATGAATAGTCTGTCACAAGATACAGATATTTACCAACCATGCGGGTGGAGACCAGATAACCACTTTGCTGATACGTATTGATCTTCACCGGATTCGAGCGGTCGGAAATATCATAGATCACGGCTGTCGTCAGTTCACGATCTGTTTTATCATCCCATTCATATCCGATCGAGACCAGCGTGTCTCCATACAGATAGAAGTCGTTGATCACCGGCTCATCTGCGCGTGCCTCGATCATACCGACCGGCTTTGTTTTCCCGTTGTTTGCCTCGATGATATAGATCGCATCGTTGTATGTATCCGTATAATAAATGTATTTGTCATCGGTTTTTACAATATCCGCCTCGTCAACGCCCTGTACCTGGGTGTAGGTATCGGAAGAAGGGTCTATTACGCTGTCAACCGCTTCCCCGGCTCCTGTCTCTGCATCCGCTTCGGCACCTGCCATTGGCGCCTCTTCTGCCGCAATCTCCGTGTCTTTACTCGCGGCAGCTCCGTTTCCTGCAAACAATCCAAGCCCCGGCGCCTCATCGTAGACTTCCGTCTCATAATCGATGATCTCCTCTTCTTCCGGAACCATTTGACTGACTTTTCCTTCGAGTTCCGCATAACTTGAGAAAGAAAGCATGCCGGTTTTCTCATCAAGCGTTCCACCGGCTTCTGCGATGGCACCAGCCTCGCCTGCACTGCTACCGCTTCCCGGGCTGCCTGCTCCCTCACTTCCGTCTCCTGACGCATCTCCTGCTGCCATTTCACCGTACTGGGCCGCCTCGCTTCCCGCAAAAAGGCTTCCGAGCGGACTGATCACCGTATTACCTGCCACGATGACCGCCACGACACACGCCGCTGCTGCGCCAATGCTGCCCCAGACATAGCGGCGGCGCGGTTTGCCGGGACCTGCCGGTTCCGTTGCATGCTCCGTCCCGGTTTCTGCGCCAGCCGCCAGAAGTTTCTTTTTCATCTCCTCTGCCGACAGGCTCTCCGGTGCCTGAAGACCGTCTTTTTCAAACAATTCTCTCATATCTTCAAAATCTCTGTTATCGCTCATGATCTTCCCTCCAGATATGCTCTCATTTTTACCAGACTTCTGGACTGCTTCGAGCGGACCGTTCCGGGTCTGCTCCCTGTCATCTGCGCGATTTCCTGACTCGTAAATCCTGCGACCAGTGACAGCAGCACGATTTCTTTTTCGTCCGATGCCAGCTGTTCAAGCGCACGCTGCAGATCCAGGCGGAGCGTCACTGCCTCTGCCGGATCCTGCATCGTCAGGCCTGCCACACTGGCAGATGCCATCGCCGCATTCGCTTCGGTCTGATTGGCCGACTGCCTCACGGCATCAAGCGAAACGGTTTTCCGCCTTTCCGCCTGCTGACTGATATACTTTACACACCCCGCTGACAGGATCTTAAAGATCCAGGCCGGAAATGCTTTTTCATCCCGCAGCTGACCAAACTGCCGATACGCCGAAAGCACGCACTCCGACACTGCATCTTCCGCATCCTGCGCATTTCCCAGCCGATAAAAGGCATAGCGGTACAACCGGTCTTTATACTGTTCATAGATCCGGCAAAAGGCATCCACGTCTCCGTTTCTGCCCAAATGGATGATTTTTTCGTCCATCGTTGTCTCCTTCTTACGCCTGCCGCTTCAAGCAAGGCGTATCAAATATGCCTGTTGAAAGCTTTCATATATTAGGTAGATAAAAATCATGAAAGTGTTGCATGAAAAAGAAAAACTCTTTTCTTCTTCTGTCAGCATATCACATTGCCAACGAAGAAGAAAAGAGTCTAACCATTTACTACGCTTTATCTGTTATTCGTCTTTTCCGAAAATCTTATCTTTCAGCGCGCCTGCTTTTTCTTTGATCTTGTCATCGATGTCTGTCTTATCAAGCGCTTCATCAAGCTTGCCCTTGAGTGCACCGGCCTTCTCTTTCAGCTTGTCATCGACATCTGTCTTTTCCAGAGCTGCCTCTGCTTTCTCTTTCAGCTGACCGGCTTTTTCGATGATCTTATCATCGATGTCTGTTTTTTCCAGAATCTCTTTGCCTTTGCCTTCCAGCTCGTCGAATTTTTCTTTGATACTCATAACCTTTTCCTTTCCTATCTACACATCTGTATTGGTTCCATTTTTCCTTACGTACCCTTCAAATAAAGAAATGGAAGGTACAGGGCTCGAACCTGCGACCTCTCACACGTCAAGCGAGTGCTCTCCCAGCTGAGCTAACCTTCCATCTCAATCATCATAGCAGATTTTCGCTCAAAGGAAAAGCCCTAATCTCGCCTTCCTGCCGGGCCGAAGGTCATGTCATTATGCTGTTTCTTCGTCCTTGCCGCGCAGACCTTTGTAAACAACAGCTGCGATCGCTGCGCCTACGAGCGGGCCTACGATAAACACCCAGAGTGCATGCGCCGGATCTGCATTGCCGCTGACCGCTGCCGCAACTGCCGGACCGATCGAACGCGCCGGGTTAACAGAGGTTCCTGTCAGACCGATGCCAAGGATGTGTACGAAGGTCAATGTCAGACCGATGATCAATCCGCCAAAGGAGCCGTGTTTGAACTTACTGTCTGTCACGCCGAGGATCGCCATCACAAAGATAAATGTCAGGATAATCTCAACCAGAAGTCCAGCCCCAAAGCTGCCGTTCACGCCGGCCAGTCCATTCGCTCCAAAGCCGCCTGTCATATCTGTCACGCCACCGGATTTAAAGATGGCTGCCAGGATGCCTGCACCTGCAAAACCGCCAAGGATCTGCGCGATCACGTAACCGCAGAAGTCCTTCTTGTCCATACCGCCGGAGATCAGCACGCCCAGTGAAACCGCCGGATTGATATGACATCCGGAAATGTTCCCGATGGAATATGCCATCGCCACGATCGACAGACCAAACGCAAGCGCCGTCAGGATATAGCCTCCGCCAAGCTCCGCGTCACAGCCTACCAGCATCGCCGTACCGCAGCCCATGGTCACCAGTACGAGCGTTCCGATAAACTCAGCAACATACTTTCTCATAACGTTTCCCCCTTTCCAAAAAGCCCAGTCAAATGTCAAGCTTTTTCATAGCCTCATTATAATCCCGGATTATACATTTTTCAATCTATGACTTTATCAAAGCACCACGTTGGTGTCATAAAAGCGACACAACTCTGAGTTGGTGGTATTTATTCATATAAAACTAACAGTTGTTATGTATTGTCCAAAAAACATGTTACTTTATAGTCAGAACCAACCATGTTGTGTTTTTGAACACATCATAAATTTTAATGAAGGGAGAACATACGAATGAGCTTAAGTTTTCACAAAATCACTATTGTTGGCGGCGGTGTACTTGGCACTCAGATCGGTCTGATGTGCGCATATACAGGGCATGATGTGACATTCTGGCTTCGTTCAGAAGGCTCCATCGGCCGGACGCAGCCCAAGATCGAGCAGTACAGCTCCATGATGCTTGCAGATCTGGAAAATGCAAAACAGCTCATCGGAAATCCTATGGGCTCCTTCTTATATCCGCGCGGGCTGATCCGTTCCTGGGACGGCATTACAGAAGAGGAGATCGATAAGCTTTCCGAACAGGCAAAAAAGAATTTTGCAAAACGCGTTCATCTGGAACTTGATCTTGCAAAAGCGCTCGAAGATGCAGACATCATCATTGAAGCGATGGCAGAAAACCCGCAGGCAAAGATTGAGATGTATGAAAAAATGAAAGATCTCATTCCTGCAAAGACCATCCTCTGCACAAATTCTTCCACCCTGCTTCCAAGCATGTTTGCGGAGCATACCGGCCGGCCGGAGCGTTACTGCGCACTGCATTTTGCAAACACAATCTGGAAAAACAATACCGCTGAGGTCATGGGTCATCCCGGCACGCACCCGGCCGTTTATGACCAGGTCGTTGCGTTCGCGGATGAGATCAACATGGTTCCGCTGCAGCTCCACAAAGAGCAGCCGGGCTACATCTTAAACTCCATGCTCGTGCCGTTCTTAAGCGCAGCGCAGAGGCTCTGGGCAAACGAGGTGTCCGATCCGGCAACCATCGACCTGACCTGGCAGCTGGCAACCGGCGCGCCGGCAGGACCGTTTAAGATCTTAGATATCGTCGGCCTTGAGACCGCGTACAACATCAACCAGATGAAACCCGAAGCAAATGAAGAAGGCTCCACGACCTGGAAGATCGGTCAGCTCTTGAAAGAGAAGATCGACAAGGGCGAGACCGGCATCACCGCCGGCAAGGGCTTTTACGATTATTCGGAGAACGCATAAGCCGTATCACTGTTTCATCTCATGTCAATCAAAAAACGACTGGCCAAAAAACTGGTCAGTCGTTTTCTTTTTCTATTTCGTTCCGAAGATCCGGTCCCCTGCATCCCCGAGTCCCGGAAGAATATATGCATGATCATTCAGTTCCCGATCGAGATGTCCGACATAGATTTGCACATCCGGATGCTCTGCCGCGAGCTTTTCAAGGCCTTCCGGCGCCGCGATGATGCACATGAATTTAATACGTTTACCGCCTTTTTCCTTGATCAGATTGATCGCGTCTACTGCCGATCCGCCTGTTGCCAGCATCGGATCTACGACGATGATCGTCCGCTCGCTGATCGCCTCCGGCAACTTGCAGTAATATGCATGCGGAATATGCGTTTCCGGATCACGGTACATACCAACGTGTCCGATCTTTGCCGACGGGATCAGACTTAAAATACCATCCGTCATGCCGAGCCCTGCGCGCAGGATCGGAACAACTGCCTGCTTTCTTTCGCTGATCTCCGGTGACAGCGTCTCTTCCATCGGCGTTTCCACTGCCTTGTCTGCCACCTTCAGATCACGCAGCGCTTCATATCCCATCAATCTCGCGATTTCAGAAACGATTTCCCGAAACTCTGCCGTCTTTGTCGCCTTGTCACGCAGCTTCGTAATCTTATGCTGGATCAGCGGGTGATCCATGATAAAGATGTTTTCATTTTTTGCAAAATCCATGTCGTATATCCTCCTCACCGTTTCTCTTTTATCTTCTTATACATATCCTGCTCTGTCTTTTTCATCAACTTTATCTTTGGTCTTACTCGACTCAAACCGGTACTCATTTCCCGGCAGGATCGCATTCAGCACAATACCTGCGATCGAAGCGACTGCCAATGCGGTAAGTGTCACTGTCACATGTCCGACATGGAATGTGATCCCGTTCGTCAACCCCAGTCCGCAGACCATGATCACCGCTGCGATAATCAGGTTGCGCGACTTCGTCAGATCGACTTTGTTTTCCACCAGATTCCGGATACCGATCGCCGAGATCATACCATACATCACGAAACTGATTCCACCGATCAATGCCGTCGGCATCGTTCCGATAAACGCCGCCATTTTCGGAATGAATCCCAGGATCACGGCATACAATGCTGCCATCCGCACAACACGTGGATCAAACACTTTGCTGAGCTCGAGAACGCTCGTGTTTTCCCCGTAGGTCGTATTTGCCGGTCCGCCAAACATTCCCGAAAGCGCCGTTGCAAGACCGTCGCCCAAAAGGGTATTGTTCAGACCCGGATCCTCCAGGAAGTTCCTGTCTGTGGTTGCCGAGATCGCCGAAATGTCGCCGACATGCTCCATCATCGAAGCGATCGCGATCGGCGCCATTACGATGATCGCCGTCAGGTCAAATTTTGCGATCTGGAACGGCGGCAGTCCGACTGCCGGCGCGCTTTTGATCGTCTCGAATGCCAGAAGCGCCGAACCGTCCGCATTTGTCACGCCAAAATGGTTCATCACGACCGCAGCAGCATATGCAATGAACACACCCATCAGGATCGGGATGATCTTAAACATCCCTTTTCCCCAGATGTTAAACACGATGACCATCGCCACCGCGATCAGTGCCAGCGGCCAGCACTGCGATGCATTTCCGATTGCAGAGGGCGCCAGGCCGAGGCCGATACAGATGATGATCGGTCCTGTCACGACCGGCGGCAGAAAACGCATGACCCTGTGCACACCGACGGCACGGATGATCAGCGCCAACACCAGATATAAAAGACCTGCGATCACAATGCCGCCGCACGCATACGGCAGCTTCTCACCATAAGTCATCGTTGCGAAACGTCCGGTCTCCAGATTCGCGACGGTCGCGAATCCGCCTAAGAACGCGAAAGAAGACCCCAAAAAAGCAGGTACTTTGAACCTGGAGCATAAATGAAACACCAGTGTTCCAATCCCTGCAAAAAACAGTGTTACCTGAACGGAAAGACCTTCGCCATGGAAATAGTTATTGACCAGAATCGGCACCAGGATCGTCGCGCCGAACATGGCAAACAAATGCTGCAATCCGAGGAGTGCCATTTTGTGAATACCCAGTTTGCGGGCATCGTAAATCGGTTCGTTTGGATTCATATAATCTCCCCTTCTCCTCATAAAAAGCAGAGGATTTATGTTTCTTAAAAATCTCGTTATATATTATCACAAAGACGTCTTCTTGTCTGCTAAAAAAATTGACATTTTTGCTGTCATTCTCACAGACTGGGATTCTACATCAAAACTTCCCTTAGTGCTTCTTTCAGTTCCTCCGGCAGTGTCTCCCGCCATGCGGTCTCTGCGATCAGTGCCTCCTTTTGCGGCCTGGTCATCTGCTTGATCGCAAACTCCCGGCGCATTGCCTCCTCCTTCGTCTCCGAAATCTCCAGATAGGCGATGCCGACCGGCGGATGGCTCTTCGTATATTTACCGCCCTTTCCCGAGACATGCGCTGCGTAGCGCTTCTTCATATCATTCGTCCAGCCCGTATAAAACGAGCCATCGCGACATTTTAAAATATAGGTAATATTGTAAATTGCATCCATATGATTAAACAAGTCATGCTATAAAAACATGGTCATTGGCAGTGGCAGAAAAACATACTCATCTGTCACGCGTAAGTCTCCTTTGGTCAGTATAATCCCTTTTTCCGTTTCACGCCGGTATTTGCTGCAAAAGAAATCCAGCGAAGGATGATTTCGACTGCTGCCACTTTTTACTTCCAAAGGTATTGTTTTCTCATTCCTTTTAATCAGAAAATCAACCTCATATTTTTTTACTTTGTCATCCGTTATCACTCTTTTCTCATAAAACCTCAGCGGTTCATGCTTCGCAGTCAACATTTGTGCCACCAGATTTTCTGTCATCATTCCTTTATTCACAGCCAGTTTGCCAAGCATAAAGGATTTGTATACCTCACTGTGAAGATAATGCTCACCTGCCGCAAGTGTCATCAGCAATCCGGTGTCAGCCATATAGCATTTCAATTTTGATATTTGCAACGAATAGTCTCCCAATGATTCCGGCGCATCAATTCCAACACTGAGATTCCCCACCATCGATTCCTCAATCCAATGAATCGCATCTTTATAGCTGGAAAACCGGTCGCCTTCTTCCAATGAAGAATATTTAATCTTCTTATCATGATGCGATAGCTGGGAGGGTATGGCATTGAAAACAGCTGTCGCTTCCGCCACATAGTTTTCCGCATATTTGGCAATATCTTCCCTGTAAAGCTTGATAATACCACGCTTAACCCGCTCAACCTGATCGATGTTTCCCGACGACAGGTATTCATTGACTGCTTGTGGCATTCCGCCTATCAGCATATAAATCCTGAGTTTCTCCATTACAGGTTTCAGCATATTTCCAAGCGGCTTTCTGGCATGATAAGTATCTCGGAGGAATGGTATTGTCACTTCGTCCGAACAGGCATTTAAAAATTCTTCAAAATCCAGAGGTTGAAGTACCATTTCTTCTTCCTCTGAAGGAATCACAATATCCTTAACATTCTTTTTGATTGAAATCAGAGATCCTGTTTCGATGTAATCGTAACGTCCATCCGCCACCAGATATTTAACCAGTTCTCTTGCTTTTGGATATTTTTGCACTTCGTCGAAAACAAATACGGATTCCCGCTCATACAACGGTGTCCCATAAAGAACTGACAGCTGATTAAAAAATTCATTAAGGCTTTGACGATTTCCATAATCTTCAAAAATCTTTTTTACCCCCGGCAACGGGCTTGCAAAATCAATTATGATATGAGACCGGTATTCATTCTCAGCAAACCGTTCTGACAGATAGCTTTTTCCGACTCGCCGCGCTCCTTTTATCAGGATTGCCTTTGAAGCGCTGTCCCTATTTTTCCATTTATATAACTCATGATATGCTTTTCGGGCAATATCCATCGTAAAACCTCCGCATTTCTATTTATTGCCTTACAAAAAATCAACTGTTATTATACCTATATTTCAACAAAAAATCAACTGTTACAGCATTGATAAATCCACAGAAAAAAAGAGGTGCCAGGCACCTTCGCACTTTAAAGTGTGAAGGTGCCTGGCACCTCAGTGTATTAACGTGTGAAGGTGCCTGACCCCTTAGTCGTAGAAACTTCCCACATTCTCTGCTTTTACGATATCCTGATTCCATTCCGGATGACAGCTGTCTGTTCCCGGATTCGCATGGCCGTTCGGATACCAGCTGTTCTCATCGACGACAAACTCGATGATGCAGTCGCCGTCTAAGTGGCCGTATGCATTGCACCCTGCGTCGCTCTGGTTTTTGAAATCACCGATGATGCATGGGATCACGGTTCCGTCTTCCTGATAGAAATCAACATAATCGCCGATATTTCCATAGGTTGTGGTACATGCGATGACGTATCTGTTGTCAACGACTGCAAAGCCTTCGGTATCGAATGTCATGCCGGCTGCTTCACGGAATGCCCACTGCTGTGTTCTCGGATTCGTGACTTTCTGCCATCCCATGTAGGTATGAACATCGCCAAGCCCGTCCGGGATCTCGTAGCGGACCGCCTGTTTTTCATCGATCACTCTGACTGCCCAGACTGCGCTGCCGCTCACCTCGGATGCGACGATTCCGACGCGTGAGGATTTTGCTTCGATCGTCTGACCGTCTCCTGCGTAGATCACAACATGATAAATGCCGCTCTCGTTTCCGTAGAAGATCAGGTCGCCCGGAAGTGCATCTTCCACTGCGATCTGTGTGCCGACCTTTGACTGCTCCGCTGCGGTTCTCGGAAGATCATATCCATACTGCGCGTAGATGCTCTGTACAAAACCGGAGCAATCCGCGCCGTTTGTCAGGCTTGTGCCGCCCCAGACATACGGATTTCCGATAAACTGCGCTGCATACTGTAAGATCGAATTTCGAAGCATCCCGTCCGGCACGCCCGAACGAATGGATGTCATCGTATAGTAAAGTGCCTTGTTTTCCAGCGGATCGACCGATGTGCTTGCGGTCGCGTAATCACTCTCATCCTTCGTCAGGAACGATGCCGCAGACGCTGCATCAGAAGCATTTCCGCCGGCCGTATCCGTCATCAGAAGCTGCTCGCGTTTTGCGAATCCTCTGACATCACCGGACTCGATATAAACCCATTCCTGATCCTTATCCGCGATCACATAAGCGATGCCGTTTGATCCCAGCACACCCACGACTCTTGCGTCGTCAGAAGCCGCTTCCCGGATGTTGAGCATATCCACGACCGGAAGCGCCGGATCTCTTTCCACGACTGTCTGATAAACCGTCGCTCTGTAATATGCAAATGCCGCGTTTTCCATATGCGGGATGAGCTCTTCTGCCATCTGCGCAGCGTTTTCAATGTTCGAATCTACCGCTTCTCCTGTCACAAGCTTGTCTGCCTGAACAAAACCGCGTACGCTGCCGGATTCAATATAAAGCCAGCCGTCGCCCTCATCTTTGATCAGATAGCACAAGCCGTCTTTTGCAAGTGTTCCGACCAGACGGGCTGTGGAATCTTTTTCTTCAAAAATTCCCAGATCCTCAGCCGCAAACGCATAGTCCTTCGCGATCGTCCAGAAACGGAACCCGTGATACAGAACCGGTGAAGGAACGATCTCACCGGACGGTGCCGGCACCCACTCGGATGACTGCGCGTACTGCGCATCCTCCTGTGCCTGCTCATTTGCGACTTCTTCTGCCGGCATCTGCTCTGCCGGGGTTAACGAAAGGTCTTCTTCCGGGATCTGTTCGACCGGCAAAACCTCCGGCTCCGCTTCTTCTGCTGTCTGCTCCGGCTCAACCTCCACCGCCGGCTGTTCCTCTTCTGTTGCTGCCGGCTGCTCCGGATCTACGACCGGCTCTTCGCCGTCGATGATCACAGGCTGTGCAGGATCATCCGCCACCGGCTGACCGCCATCGGGAATGATCTCTCCGCCATCCTGTGCCGGATCTGTGTTTGTGCCTGTCGTATCATCTGTCTGGTCTGCAGGATCTGTCACTTCGCCAGTTGTATCTGCATCCGTCACATCTTCATTTTCATCTGTTTCATCTACAGAGGACTCCTCCTGTGAAGAAGCATCTTCCTCTGTGCCATCTTCACCCGGCGCTGTTTCCTCCTCCGGCTCCTCGACCACATCTTCCGAAGTCTCGATGCCTGCGCCCTCCTCCACATTTGCCATCGCTTCGACAGAAAGCACACCGGACGGCATTGCAGAGGATGCCATGATGCCCGCAACCAGCGTCGCGATCACAATCTTTCGGAGCTTTTTCACTTCTTTTAATTTCATAAAAAACCACCAACCTCTATTCCATATAGATATACTCTAGCTTCTCACCAGCCTTCATCATAAAGAGCCATGGTGCCATATTCACTTATATTGTATGGTTAAAAACATCAAAAGAAGCGTCAAAGGTTCCACTATTTGCGGTCAAAACCGGATACATACCGCATTTGTGTTCGCCCTGATCCAATAAAAAAAGATGTCGGATACGATGTTCGTATCCGGCATCCTGTTGGTTATATTCATATGAAAGGAGGAGTAACAAGATTTTGTCTCTTGTCACTTTTTATTATACGGAACTGCCATCAAAGGAAGCGTCAAAGCTCTGATTTATTACGGCAAATCCCATCTTTTTCGCTTTATAACGGAATGTCGAAACCGGAATCTGCAGCTCTTCGGCCGCTTCGACGCCGTTGATCTCCCCTCTCTGCCAGCGCAACGAAACCTCATCAAAGTGATCCGGCAGCGGAAGCTCCGGCCGGCCGAATTTCACACCGCGCGCCTGCGCCGCCGCGATCCCCTCCGCCTGACGCTGTTTGATCATCTTCCGCTCATTTTCTGCCACAAAGGACAGAATCTGCAGCACCAGATCACTCAGGAACGTTCCCATCAGATCCTTCCCCTGACGCGTGTCCAAAAGCGGCATGTCGATCACACAGATATCGACCTTTTTTACCTTGGTCAGGATACGCCACTGCTCGAGGATCTCGGCATAGTTTCTGCCGAGCCGGTCAATGCTTTTTAAAAACAGCAGATCATCTGCATCCAACGCATCCAGGAGTTCCCGATACGATGGTCTGTTAAAATCCTTCCCTGAAAGCTTATCGATAAAAATGTGGTTTTCCGGTACGTTCTTCTCCCGCATGACGATCAGCTGCCGATCCTCATTCTGATCCTTACTGCTGACTCTGACATAGCCGTAAATCTGATTCATTTGTTTTCTTCCTCTGCCCATCTAAGTATGCTGTGCACATTCTAGGACACGAAAAACGTTTTGTATTATCCAAAAAAACGGCTGATTCATTCGCAATAATCATAGCTGGCACAATTTCCATCTGCCGGTACTTCTGCCGTACCATCCGCCGGATTGACTACCAAAAAGTGACCCTATAACATCCGCTGTACTGCTGCGATGACATCTTCTTTTTGCGGCAGCACAAATTTGTCGCCCGGACCGTAAGGAATCGGATAATCTTTGCAACCGATGTACTCGACCGGATGATTTCCCTGCAGGGATGAAAAACAGTTCTGCGCCACAACGCGGACCACTTCGTTTCCAAAGCCGCCCCGCGCGCGGGATTCCGATACGACCAAAAGCTTCCCCGTCTTCTGCACAGAACGGCAGATGGCTTCCTCATCCATCGGCACCAGCGTACGCAGATCCAGGATCTCCGCGCTGATCCCCATGTTCTTTAATTCCGCTTCCGCCTCCATCGCGACCATGACACCGTATTGCCAGCCAACGATCGTGATATCCGACCCTTCGCTCACGATACGTGCCTTTCCGGGCTCGACGACATAGTCGATGCCCTCGTCAGGCACTTCGCCCTCGATCTGCCGCTTGACATCCAGAAAAACCACCGGGTCATCTTCGCGGATCGCGTATTTTGCCAGTCCCTTGATATCATATGGGAACAGGGGCGCATACACCTTTAAGCCAGGCGCATTGCAAAAGATCGCTTCGCCCACAGACGCATGATTTCCGCCGACGCCCATGCCGCTCCCCTGCGGCAGAGAAAACATGATCGGACAGCTCAGCGCGCCATAGGTCATATACCGCTGCTTTGCCGCCTCGTAAATGATCGACGAAAACGTCCATCCGGCCGCCTCTAAAAATTCAAACTCCATCAGCGGACGATATCCCGCAAATGCCAGTCCGACCGCAAAATAACTCGGGCCGTTTTCCGCAAGTGCTGTCTGGATCACTCTGGTCTTTCCAAACTCCTCAAACAGTCCCCTGCTCACACCGTTCATGCAGCCGACATGCTCGAGATCCTCACCAAGGATGATCACCTTTTCATCCCTGCGCATCTCCTCCACATAGGCCTCATGCTTTGCCTGAATATGATTGATGATCCTGCTCATGCTTCATTTCCCTCCCACGGCACTGCGTACACCATCGATTTATCCAAAACGATCTCCCGCGACGGATAGGGCGCCGCAATATTTGCCTCCCAGCACGCCGCGATCTGTTCATCTGTTTCACGTCCGATCGCCTCGATCATTTCTTTTGTCAGTGTCCCGTCTTTTAATAAAACATCCTGATACCGGATCAGACAGTCATCTGTTTTCCGAAACTGCGCCGACTCTCCCGGCGGCTCATACAGCGTCGGATCACATCCGAGCATATGTCCCAGCCAGCGGTGCGTGATGCAGTGCACGAGCGACGGCTTGTTTTCTCTTGCCTGCGCAATGGCGTCATCCAGCGCCCTGCGGACCGCCAGCATATCATTCCCGTCTACATCCACACTCGGGATGCCAAACGCATCCGCGCGCTTCGCCGGATTTCCGTAATTACGGTCCACACGATAGCTCCAGCCCCAGCCGTTGTCATGCAGCACAAAAACAACCGGCAGCGCCAGCTCGTATGCCATATGAAACGCCTCATATACCACGCCTTCGTTAAACGAACCGTCACCGACCGCCACGATATGCACCGCCTGATTTCCATCCAGCTTCAGCCCGTATGCCAGGCCGCTTCCGATCGCGGCATTCGACCCCATCAGCGTATTGTTGTACATGCAGTTGACTTCCGGGTAGGCCACATGATACTCCGCACACATGCCATGATAGGTCGTGTTGTCCTTCCCGAATTCCTCAGCCGAGTAAACCTCCAGTCCAACCCGGTCGATCCAGTGCGCGCGCCATCTGTTCTGTCCGGTGATCCAGTCCTTCGGCTCGGCCGCGCAGGCCGCCGCCACCTCGATGCATTCCTCTCCGGTGCCCAGATGATGCAGCCCGAAGATCTCTCCTTTTTTCACGGATGCCTCAATCGCTTCATTATACTTTCGCATCAAAACCAGCAATCGGTACATGCGAAGCTTCTCATCCTGCGTATACATATGCGCTCCTTTCTTCCATCAGACAAGCGTCCATATGGCTCACTCTTTGGGGTACGTTCCGTCAAACGGTACCGGCCCGGGCATAAATCCATCCGTATCATGATAGGTCTCCAGGATTACGCCAAGCTCATCCCTCAGGTCCACATATTCAAACTGCCGCTGTCCCTGTGCGCCCATCTCATTGCCGCCCACAATAAAATGATCCTTGCCCCGCGCCTGCAGAAATTCCTTCCAAGCCGGAAATCCGCCAGTCGGCTCGACCGCCATATGGTGCAGCCCCGGACCGTATTCCTTTAAAAACTGCATATACGTCGTATCCCCGTATAATGGCTCAATCAGCTCAATCTGCACGTTTAACGCATCACACAGTGCCAGCTCGACGCCCCATTTTGCGGGCGCCCCTTCGATCCGCTGTGCGTCAAGCGTCGTCTCATCAAAATGCAGAAACGTCCACGGACCTATGCCATAGTCATCATTCCAACACTTTGCATAGCGCTTTGCATCATCCACCACCATACTGATCTGCAAAATCTTTTTGATCGTCGGTTCAGCCATATGAAAGACCCCCTTTTTCCAAAAGAAAAATCCCTATGCTACCTGCTTAAAATCAGTATAGCATAGGGAAAATCATGACTTGCATGACCAAAGTCGATGGCCATATCGAAAGGGTTCCTAGTCGTAATAGCTTCCGACATTTTCTGCTTTTGTAATTTCCTGATCCCATTCCGGATGGCAGGACGCCGTTCCCGGATTTGCATGGCTGCCCTGGTACCAGCTCTTCTGGTCGACGACAAACTCAATGATGCAGTCGCCGTTCATGTGACCATATTTATTGCATCCCGCATCGCTCTGGTTCTTAAAATCACCGATGATGCACGGGATCACGCTGCCGTCTTCCTGATAGAAATCAACGTAATCGCCGATGTTTCCAAAGGTGGACGTACATGCGATGACATAACGGTTGTCTACGACACCGAATCCTTCCGGATCGAATGTCATGCCGGCCGCTTTTTTAAACGCCCACTGCTGGGATCTGCGGTCCGTCACCTTCTGCCATCCCATATAGGTATGGACACTGCCAAGACCCGACGGGATATCGTATCTGACCGCTTCTTTTTCCTCAATGATGCGAACCGCCGCAACCGCTGACGAATAGCTGACCTTCGATGCCACGATACCATACTTCGTGGACTTCGCCTCAATCGTCTTGCCGTCGCCCGCATAGATCACAACATGGTAAATGCCGTTGTCATCCCCATAGAAGATCAGATCGCCCGGAAGCGCGTCTTCTACGTCGATCGGCGTACCACAGGTCGCCTGCTCTGCCGATGAGTGCGGAAGCGAATAACCATACTGTGCAAAAATACTTAAGACAAATCCGGAGCAGTCTGCGCCGTTTGTCAGGCTGGTTCCACCCCAGACATAGGGATTGCCGATAAACTGTGATGCATACTGCAGGATCGAATTCCTCAGCATTCCGTCCGGCACGCCGGAGCGGATCGATGTCAATGTATAATAAAGTGCCTTGTTGTCCTTAGGATCGACTTTAGTCGTCGCTGTGGCGTAGTCTGCCTCGTCTTTGGTAAGGATACCTTCTGACTCTTCCTCAGGCATCTGGTCTGCAGGCACTTCTGCCTTCACTGCTTCTTCCTCCTGAATGACAGCAGCTACTATCCCATTGGCAATCGTTGCTTCTGCCAGATCGCCGGCAGCACTTTCTTCCAAAGAAGCATCCTTTTTATCCTCTGACATGATCAGCAGGTCGCTCTTCACGAACCCTCTTACATCACCGGACTCCACATACACCCAGTCATCATCCTTATCCGCGATCACATAGACGATGCCATCTGCAGGAAGGACTCCGACGATACGGGAATCCTCTCTCGCCTTTTCCCGGATGTTAAGCTTCCCTTTTGCGGGAAGTGCCGGATCCCGTTCCACAACGGTCTGATAAACAGTCGCTCTCTCATATGCAAATGCGTTATTTTCCTTTTTGGAAACATAATCAAAGGCCTTTGACGCCACGTCCTCGACATCAAATTCCATACCGGTGCGTTCGGAAACATATGCTGCCATCTCCTCATGCTCTTTAGTGATCGGCTCTGCATCCTCGCCTGTAATCAGCTTATCTGTCTCTACAAACCCGCGGACTTCACCGGACTCGATATAATACCAGTCGCCCTCGTCCTTGATCAGGTAACAGAGCGCATCCTTCTTCAACTCGCCGATCTCACGGGCAGACTCTTTTTTCTCCTCCAACACCGGAATGTCTTCCGATGCATAGGCATAGTCTTTTGCCACTGTCCAGAACCGGAAGCTGTTATTGATCACCGGCGCAGGAACAAGCTCTCCCTCCGGAATGACTTCCGTATCATCCTCATGGAGATCTTCTGTCTCCTTCACGCTGTCATCATCTGTCAACGGTACGGTTGCCTCTACAGCCGGATCCGCAGCGGTCTGCTCTGCCTGTGTGGCTTCAGCATTGTCGCCAGCTGCCTGTTTCTCAGCATCTGTCTGTGTGCTGCCATCCGCTTTGGCATCCTTGTCCACGCCACTGGCCTCAGCATCGCTTGTTGTATCACCTGCTTCAGGCGCATCAGATGATCCCTGGCTTCCACTGGTGTCAGTAACACCTTCACTTCCTGTCGTGCCGCCTGTCTGCGTTGTATCATCAACTTCAGTCGGATCAGAAGAACCGGACTGCGAAGATCCTTCGCTGCCTGTATTGTCTCCTGTGTTCTGACCTCCTACACCGCCCGGTACGATCGCTGTCTCTTCCTCTGCAGATAGCTCTGACGCACGCGCTACAGGCAGCGTCTGTGAAATCACAACCCCTGCCACCAGTGTAATGATGATTGATTTTTTAAGTCTGTTCAATCTCTTATGTTTCATATACTTTTCTCATCTGTTTGCCATATACGGCAATTGCTTCCGTGCTATTCATCGTTGATGTCGGCATACATAGCTATTATACTCGCCGTTTCCATATGCTGTCAATGTTCATCTCGTGCCAAAACACAGTATCCATAGAGCTTATTCCCGACAGAAATACTTCTCTTATTACGGAAGCAGCCTGCAGGATTTTCTCCTGCAGGCTATGCTTAATCTTTCATATGTTTCATGAAATTTACTTGCATTATCTTGTAATAATGCTCTTATACTTCCTCTTCTTTATTCTTCTTACGCGCACGAACTGCCAGTGCTGCAATAATCGCTACGATCGCTGCTGCGATGATCACGCCGATACCCGCTTTCGCTGCAGTAGACATACCTGCTGTCGGAACCTGGTCGTCATTGATGACTTCTTCATCACCTGCAACGCCTGTGCCATCGCCATTGTCACCGTTTGTGTCGTCAACGCCTGCCAACGGCACTTCACCTTCATCCAGATCTACGATGTCTGCCGGGCCTGCTGCACCTGCTTCTCCAGCTGCGCCACCTGCTGCCGCTCCACCTGCCGCTGCACCACCTGCTGCCGCTCCTCCGGCTGCTGTACCGGTTGCTGTGGTTCCGGCTGCTGTAGTACCTGTTGCTGCCGGCGTGGTTACAGTATTCGTCGTTGTAGTGGTAACAGTGGTAACAGTTGTTGCCGGTACATAAACGAAAGTATATTCGTTTGTTCTGTCAGCCGACAGCGTCCATGTTACATTGTAGGTATCTCTTGGAAGATATCCGTCGATTACCTGATAAGCTACGACCGGCTTGTCGCCTTCCAGACCGTAATAGGTTCTGTCATCTGCAAGTGTCGTACCGTCTTCCGCCTGATAGTGGATCGTATAGGCTAACAGATCCTGCTCGCCTGAGATACCGTAGGAAGCTACCAGTGTGGTGTCTTCTGTGATCGTCCAATCACCGTTCTTCACTGTGTCCTGACCGGCAATGTGATAACCCTTCAGGTAATATCCTGCATCCGGTGTTACCGTTACATTGTCAGCCGGATCATATGCTTCTCCGTATCCAACGGTTGTTTCTGTTTCACCACTTGCGGTTCCGGATGCTCCGGCAGAAACTTTTACCGTATAGTCATAATTTGCGCTTTCCTCTTCCGCTGCAAATGCCGGAACTGCCAGACAGATCGCGAGGCAGGAGGCGAGTGCGATGGCTGTTAATCTTTTTCTGTTCATCTTTCTCCCTCCTTATCTCTCTGCTGTCTTTTTACGACGTCCGGTTGCTACAACGATCAGTAAAACGCCTGCAGCCAATGCGATAATGTAAGCCGGTATCATATTGAAGTCGTCGCCTGTCTTTACATCACTGGATTTTGTAATGGTCTTTGTGATATTTTTATTCTCCGTCTTCGTAGTCGGTGTCGCTTCTTCTACACCAAAAATCAGTTCCAGGCTTGCATCTGCGTTCTGATATGTATTACCCTGTGTCTCACCATCGAGTTTAACAGTAACAGTTACGATTCCGTTCTGGCCTTTTTTAAGAGTTCCAAGGAAGAAATATGCATCCTTATCAATGCTGTCCTCTACTCCATACAGACCTTTTTCTGCATCACCGCCGACTGCTCCACTGTTATAGAATACTTCTGATCCACCCGGGCCGGTATACTCCAGCTTATAAGTGTATGCACCGTTGCTGGCCGTTCCATTGTCTTCGAAGCTCGCAAGGATCTTATTACTCATCCAGAAATCAGTGTCTTTTGCACCGCTGTTCTTAACATCAACCGTATAGGTCAATGTGTCGCCCGGCTGCATCTCGTTCAGTTGCTCATTGATGTTTTTGATATCATCCTTTAAGTCGCTGCCATTCCATTCAACGCTTCCGCCGGCAACATTGTATTCATTTGCAAATGCTGTTACCACCGGGATCACCAGAAGGGAAGCTACCAGAAGTAATGTCACTAATTTTTTCATCTTCTATTCCTCCCTTCTAGTTAATTGCTGTAATGGTTCCACTGTCTGCGCCGACTGCATTCACACCCCACGCACTCAGGATCGCATCTTCTGCATTGTGTGTCTGAACGGAATCCACATCAGCATCCAATCCTACAGATACTCCATTGTACTTATACTCTGTTGTGATCGTATTTCCGCTCGTCTTCTGTGTCACCCAGGTAGCCAACTTCCCATCGATCTTCAGGCCTGTTACTGCATCTTCAGTCGAATCACCTACTGCAACAGGTGTCCGATAATAGAGTGTAACCGTCTCGTCTTCCTGGTTTTCGTCTACAAGGATCCAGTCATCTTCATTAAACGTCAGCTCAATCAGGTTCGGTGACAGGTCTACGCGTTTTCCGTCTGCGCCGATCCAGTACTTATGTACGGTTATCCGAACATATTCCTCAATCGCACCTGTATTCGTTGCACCGATCGCTTCATCGTATTTCACACCGACTTTCAGTTTCTCTCCTGCCGGGATCATACTTTGCAACAGTACCGCATCTTCTTCAAGAGTTGCTCCGTTTTCTGTCAATGCAACACCAATTTCCTGTGTCTCAAATTCAGCTACATATGCATCTGTATAGTTCGTAATGGCTGCTCTGGCGCCGCCAACAGATCCAAAGGCAAGAAGACCGATTGCTGCAATGCTTAATGCAATTGTGACTGTACGATTACGTGTTTTGTTCTTTGCTTTCATCAGTCTTCACCTCCTTCCGCATCTGCATCCGTTACGACTGCCATATCCCAGTCTGCTTTCTGTGCGTCACCTGCGCCGATCGTATTTCCATCCTTATCAACCGGATTTCCATCTTCGCCATAAATGACTTTTGCAGCTTCGTAGATGACTGTAACATTAATCGAATCTCCATCCACAGCGTCCTTCGGAATCTCTGTGATCTCAACCGTGAGGGCGGGATTGGTGCTTTCGCCGGCATCCAGAATATCGTTGTAGTAATACCAGCCGTCGTCTCCCTTTGTCCAACCATCTTCGCTGTACTGCAGACCACTTCCAACCTTAGTGCCCGCGAGGGCTTTCGCCCTCACGTAGACACTTTCCGGTCCTTCGTTTCCAATGGTGATGGTCTTTGTCCAGTCACCAACTTGCTCTGTAATTGTTGTCTTTTCACCAAGTTCAACTGCCACGCTACCTGACGCTTCGGTATGATCCGTAAAATACGCCAGTGCAGGGGCGATCGTCATGCCTGCCGCCAGTGTGACAGCAAGTGCTGACATGATTAACGTTTTCTTCTTCATCATCTTCTCACACCCCCTATTCTGCGGCTTTCTCCGGTGAAGCATCCTGGCTGTCACCACTGTTATCCGGGTCAGACCAGTTGATGCCATCCGGCGTTGTGTACTTGTTCATGATGCCGTAGCCGTGATTTATGGTGTCATTATATGTATTTGTGAAGCTTGCAGTCTGCTTCTCATTGTACGGATTTTCAACTGCAGCACTTCCTGATAATTCGTAATCAGCACCTCCATAAATCTCTTCTACTTCTACTCTGCCGCCTTTCGGAACTACTTCCACTAATGTGGCTGTTCTTGTTGTAGCTGAGCTGAATGTCAGGGTTACAATGTCATCGTATACGTTGGTTCCGTCTACATCGAATGCTTTTACGCTGAATACAAATGTTGCCGGGCTGCCATCTTCGTAAACATCCAGTGCTTTGCTTACGTCCAAATCAAGGTATTCAGGCGTGGTATTGGTAACCGGTTCCGTATCATAGTCATGGCCGTTTACTGCAACGTGTCCGATATTCTCAATCTCGGCGCCATTGTTTCTAAGTACCTGTACCTGGAAGCTTACGGTGATCTCTTCGCCGTTTGCTACTGCAAGGTCTTTCCATGTAACTACACCATCTGCAAATGTTCCGCCATTATCTGCGGATCCGTCTACATACTTGGTGTATTCCGGAATGTTGTCGGTAATGGTTGCCTTAACATCCTCACCAGTTGTGTTTTTGTAGGTGATCTTGTAGGTCAGAATCTGACCTTTCTTCACCTGCTGTCCGTCGATACTGGTACCTTCATCGTTTACAACATCCTTAACAGGATCGCTCGGTGTCGTGTTGTGTGTTACATTTGAATCGTAATTATTTTCACCGTCGTTAACCTTTGACTGGTTGATCAGCTCGCTGCCGTTAACGTCTTCATCTACAGTTACCTGGAAGGTTACGTTGATCGAAGCATCTTTTGCCACATCTTCTTTCCAAGTCAGAACACCCTCTGCAAATGTTGCTTCTGGATCTGCTGATCCATCCACGTATGTTGTATGCTCCGGAATGGTATCTGTAATCTCAGCTGTGGCATCCTCACCTGTTGTATTCTTGTAAGTGATGCTGTAGGTCAGAATATCGCCCGGCTGTACTTCCTTGCCGTCAATATTGGTCTTGCTTTCTCCTACGAATACCTCTTTCTCCGGCACCGTTCCTGTTGGATTAATTGTTTCATTGGTTTTATAGGTGTTATTGCCTACCACGACATCAGCGTCATTGTTTACACTTACACCCGAATCTTCATTTACAGTTACCTTAAAGCTTACGGTTACTTCCCCATCATTCGGAATGTCTTTCAACGTCCAGGTGATCTTACCATCTGCATAAACACCTTCTTTATCTGCGGAATTGTCTACATATGTAGAATTCTCCGGAATTTCATCAGTAATCGTTGCAGTTTCTACGATCTTGCCTGTCGTATTCTTGTACGTAATCTGATAGGTCAGCTCATCGCCTGCTTTGACCTTCTTGCCGTCGATTGATTTCTCTGTATCTCCATTCTTGAAGACATCTTTTACAGGATCACTCGGCGTCGGGTTGGTGACTTGATTTGTGCTGTAATCGTTTGCTCCATCGTTTACAACTGATGTGTTCTGAAGCAATGCTCCGTCTACGTCATCGTCTACTGTTACTCTAAAACTTACGGTTACGACTGCTCCATCTGCAACATTTTTAAATGCCCAAGTAATCTTGCCATCTGTATAGACCCCATCTTTATCAGCAGAGTTTTCAACATATGTTGTATGATCCGGAATCGTATCTGTAATGATTGCCGTATCAACTGCCTTTCCTGTCGAGTTGACGTAGGTGATGTTATAGGTCAGAATATCGCCTGGCTGCACTTCCTGGCCATCAATGTTGGTCGTGCTTGTTCCGACAAATACAGTCTTCAGCGGCTCTGCCTGATGGCTGTTGGTGATTGTCAGACCATCTGAGCTATATGTTGCAGTATAGTTTTCATCTAATTTTCCGCCTGGTGCTACTTCTGCGCCGGATGCGGTCAGCTCTTTAAAGCTGTAGGTTACTTCATATCCGTCTTCATAAGCTGGAAGATCTTTAATCGTGCCGCCTACTGTCCAAGTGTCACCACTATTTTCAGTTGCATCCAGTTCTGCTGTCTTGCCTTCTACGATAGAAGTCTTTCCGTTAACTGTCTTGTACAGCTGGAATTTCACACTGTCTGGTCTTACTTTGTCCTTATCGGACTGGTCGTTCCATACCTTAGTAACAGATGCTTCTGTAAGTGTCGGCGGATTTGCTACTGTCAACATATTGTTTTCAGCATTGAAATCTTCGCTTTCACTGCCTGTTACCAGATCATAGATCCACTGCCAGATCGTCTTCTTTTCATTGAGCTGTACTTTTACAAATTCTTTATCGACCTTGATCTTGTAGCTCGGAAGTGATTCTTCACTATATCCATCAGGAGCTTCTGTCTCGGTCAATGTGTAGCTGCCATCTTTTGTAAAGGTGATCGTTACTGTTCCGTCTGCGCCGGTAATATAGGTAGCATCCTTTTCTAAAGCATCGCCGCTCAGTACGAAGGTCGCTCCTGTTCCGATTGCGTTTCCGGTGTTCGCGTCAACTTTCTTTAATGTGATGTCAACAGGATTAAGAACTTCTTCATCGTCTACCGGTGTATTGATCACATCGTAACCACTTACTTCTCTTGTAAATCCATCCGGTAATTCTTCGTCAACAGTGTACTTGATCTCTGTTCCATGTTCTTTGTACTTCGGAAGATCTGTGAAGCTGTATGCCCACTTGCCTTCTTCTGTTGCTGTCGTGGAATCGATAACTGTTCCGTCTGCAAGCAGATTGATCGTGACTGCAGGTCTCTTATAACCTTCAATCGGATCTCCGTTTTCATCCAAGTAGTCTGCATCATTCCATGACTTGGTTCCTTCTACAACTACCGTGTCGTATGCATTGGTAATCGTTGCCTGGCTGACTACTGCAGACATGGTTCCATCACCGTTGTCTGTTACTTTGATCGTTACGCTTGCCGGATTTCCGCTTACAACCCAGCCACCCGGAAGTGAAGCAACATCTTCTGTGATGGTGTAGTTGTATGTACCCGGTTCTGTAAACTTGATTTTATCAAAGGTAATGGCCTGCTGCCCAGCTGCTTTGAAGGTTCCGCTTGCTGCTGCGTTCTCCGGCATCGGTGCGCCATCAACTGCACTCAGTATGAAGTTAAAGGTCACATCCTCTACTGCAGGATCCATCGTAGTAACAACTTTAGTAAACTCAGCCGCTGTCTCATACGGATCTACGCTGTAGGTATTTGTAAAGGTCAGCGGTGCAGCTGTTGTGGAATCTGCTGTTGCTGTCAGGGTTCCGTCGCTGTTGTCTTTTACGGTTACAGTTACGGTCTTAGCGGATGTCGGATCATTTGTGACACCGTCCGCGCTTCCGGTCTCTGTTACCGTGTAGGTATAGGTTCCCGGCGCGGTGTATTCGATTGCGCCAAATGTAACTGTTCCGCCGTCTGCATCCGGATTCGTGTAGGATGTTGTCTCCGGCATCGGTGTGCCTTCTGCTGCTGTCAGCGTGAAGGTGAACTTGTTTGCAATGCTGTCAGCCGTCAGGCCTTCCGGTACTTCGAGGATCTTCTCTACCGGGAAGCTTGCTGTGGTCGGCGCAACATTATAGGTGTTAACAAATTCTACTTCTTTACCGTCATTTACAGTTGCTGACATCGTTCCGTCGCTGTTGTCTTTTACAACGACCTTGATGGTCTGGCTGGCCGGATCCGCATTTGTAACACCTTTAACTGATCCTGACTCAGTAATTTTGTACTCATATGTTCCCGGTTTTTCGAATGCAATCGCACCGAATGTCATTGAACCTCCGTTTGCTGCCGGGTTCTTAAGCTCAGTTTCAATTGCTTCGCCATCAGCATCCACCATCGGTGCGTCTTTAACTGCTTCAAGCTTAAATGTGTATGCTTCCTTGATATCCGGCGGTGTCAGTCCATCCTGTGCTGTTGCAAGAATCTTAACAACTGGAATCGTTGTTGTTACTTTTTCTACGCTATAGGTATTGGTAAACTCAAGCGGACTCTCATCATTTACAGACGGAGTTGCTGTCAGTGTACCGTCGCCTTTATCCTCTACAGTTACTGTTACAGTCTTGCCGCTTGTTGCTGCAGGGTCATTGTTAATACCCTGTACCTGTCCACTCTCAGTTACTGTGTAAGTATATATTCCAGGTGCGCTGTATTCGATGTCGCCAAATGTGACTTTTCCGCCATCTGCTTCCGGGTTTTTGTAGGATGTTGTCTCCGGCATCGGTGTATCAATATCGCCTGAAGCTGTATTATTTCCTGCTGCTAGCGTAAATGTGTATGCTTCCTTGATATCAGGCGCAGTCAGTCCTTCCTCTACAGAGAGGATCTTCTCAACAGGAATCTTAGCTGTAGTCGGCTCAACATCATACTTGTTTGTAAAGGTCAGCGGTTTGCCCGTTGTAGAATCAGCTGTCGCTGTCAGTGTTCCGTCACCCTTATCTTTTACGGTTACGGTTACCGTCTTAGCTGCTGTCGCATCATTTATTACACCTGGTGCGCTTCCTGTCTCTGTTACCGTGTAGGTGTAGGTTCCCGGTGCGCTGTATTCAATGTCGCCAAATGTAACTGTTCCGCCGTCTGCATCCGGGTTCGTATAGGATGTCGTCTCTGGCATCGGTGTGCCTTCTTCTGCTGTCAGCGTGAAGGTAAACTTGTTTGCAATGCTTGCTGGTGTAAGGCCTGCCGGTACCGTAAGTTCCTTCTTGACTGGGAAGCTTACTGTGGTCGGTTCAACACTATAGGTGTTTGTAAAGGTCAGCGGCTCTTCCTCTGTAGAGCTTGCTTCCGCTGTCAGTGTTCCATCGCTGTTATCTGTTACTGTTACAGTTACGGTCTTGGCTGCTGTCGTATCATTTATTACACCTGGTGCGCTTCCTGTCTCTGTTACCGTGTAGGTGTAGGTTCCCGGTGTGCTGTATTCGATGTCGCCAAATGTAACTGTTCCGCCGTCTGCATCCGGATTCGTGTAGGATGTTGTCTCCGGCATCGGTGTGCCTTCTTCTGCTGTCAGCGTGAAGGTGAACTTGTTTGCAATGCTTGCTGGTGTAAGGCCTGCCGGCACTTCCAGAACTTTTTCTACCGGGAAGTTTACTGTGGTCGGCGCAACATTATAGGTGTTAACAAATTCTACTTCTTTACCGTCATTTACAGTTGCTGACATCGTTCCGTCGCTGTTGTCTTTTACAACGACCTTGATGGTCTGGCTGGCCGGATCCGCATTTGTAACACCTTTAACTGATCCTGACTCAGTAATTTTGTACTCATATGTTCCCGGTTTTTCGAATGCAATCGCACCGAATGTCATTGAACCTCCGTTTGCTGCCGGGTTCTTAAGCTCAGTTTCAATTGCTTCGCCATCAGCATCCACCATCGGTGCGTCTTTAACTGCTTCAAGCTTAAATGTGTATGCTTCCTTGATATCCGGCGGTGTCAGTCCATCCTGTGCTGTTGCAAGAATCTTAACAACTGGAATCGTTGTTGTTACTTTTTCTACGCTATAGGTATTGGTAAACTCAAGCGGACTCTCATCATTTACAGACGGAGTTGCTGTCAGTGTACCGTCGCCTTTATCCTCTACAGTTACTGTTACAGTCTTGCCGCTTGTTGCTGCAGGGTCATTGTTAATACCCTGTACCTGTCCACTCTCAGTTACTGTGTAAGTATATATTCCAGGTGCGCTGTATTCGATGTCGCCAAATGTGACTTTTCCGCCATCTGCTTCCGGGTTTTTGTAGGATGTTGTCTCCGGCATCGGTGTATCAATATCGCCTGAAGCTGTATTATTTCCTGCTGCTAGCGTAAATGTGTATGCTTCCTTGATATCAGGCGCAGTCAGTCCTTCCTCTACAGAGAGGATCTTCTCAACAGGAATCTTAGCTGTAGTCGGCTCAACATCATACTTGTTTGTAAAGGTCAGCGGTTTGCCCGTTGTAGAATCAGCTGTCGCTGTCAGTGTTCCGTCACCCTTATCTTTTACGGTTACGGTTACCGTCTTAGCTGCTGTCGCATCATTTATTACACCTGGTGCGCTTCCTGTCTCTGTTACCGTGTAGGTGTAGGTTCCCGGTGCGCTGTATTCAATGTCGCCAAATGTAACTGTTCCGCCGTCTGCATCCGGGTTCGTATAGGATGTCGTCTCTGGCATCGGTGTGCCTTCTTCTGCTGTCAGCGTGAAGGTAAACTTGTTTGCAATGCTTGCTGGTGTAAGGCCTGCCGGTACCGTAAGTTCCTTCTTGACTGGGAAGCTTACTGTAGTCGGCTTAACAGAATATGCATTTTCAATCGTGCCTTCTGTTACTTCCGCCTCGAAACCATCTGTTGCATTTCTACTAACTACTACTTTCACAATCGCTGTCTTTGTATTCGGTGTAGCACTCCAGCCAGCCGGAAGTGAAGTTTCTGTTACTTTGTAATAGTAGGTTCCTGCTTCTGTGTAGATGATCTCGCCAAAATCTACTTTCTTTTCTCCAGAGTCACCGGCTGCATAGTTAACAGAACCTGTAGCACTCCAGCCACCGGTTTTCACTGTTTCGCCAGTCTCATCAGTTACCTCAACTGCACTGAACGCAAATGTGGCTGCGCTGATCGTATTCGGTGTGGTTACATTCTTCTTAAAGAATCCAACACTCGTATCCAGCGTAGTGTTAGCATATTTGTTCGTGAATGCAATTACTGTATTGTTGTTTGCCGGCATATCAATGATAGCCTTAGTATCGGTAGAACCAGTTTTCTTATCAGGGCCTGTAACTGCTACAGAAGGTGCTACTGCATAATTTTCAACATTGTAACCAGACTCTTCTGCAGTTACTTCTGATGTATAGAGAACATCCTCAATTGTCCAGGTGTAAACGCCATCATTGTATTCAACATTTTCATCTGTAGTTTTCAGCGTTGCTGTCTGTTGTTGTTCTTCACCATCTTTATAATAGGTTACTGTGATTGCAAAATCATCTTTCGGTACTTCATTATCAGTAAGTCCTGTAAATGTCTTGCTAACCTTCAGGTCAAAGCTGTTGAAAGGATTGGTTACAGTCAGGGTTTTGCCATCTTTATCCCATTCACTGGTGTCAGCAGTATCACCCTGCTTAGTAAACGTACCAATGATCCAGTTCCAGATACGCTGCCATGTGCCTGTGTCAGTATCCTCGACAATTTTAACAACCCCGTCATCTTCGTTAACAGTAATTGTCCACGGGCCTGCTCCGGAATATCCTATCGGTGCAGTCTCTGTCAACGTAAATTCATGTTTAGCTTTTGGATTAGTCCCAAAATCAAAGCTGTTAAAATCAAATGCTGCCGTTCCGTTTGTATCCGTTTTCTTGACAACACTAAAATCATTATCGCCAGTCAGAGTGAACGTTACGTCACTCATTACTTCACCATTCTCATCCTTCTTTACTACTGTAAAGTCAGGTTTCGTTACAGAATCCTCGTCATTGTAAACCGGCTTATTGGTATAAGTAACGGTATAGCTATGATTAGATTCAGCAATGGTTCCGTTTGCTGCGGTCTCAGCGACAGTTATATCGTAATCCTCTGTTACTTCAACCGCTTGTCCATCCTCACCTTTTTCATACTTAATTGCAGAACCTGCAATGTCGTTTAATTGCCAGCTGCCATTAAGGTTTTCTGTAACTGTATATGTTGTACCTTCCGGCAGATTGATAAATCGAATGTTCCATCCCGTTTTTATTTTGCATGTAAATTCCGTACCAGAAGCTACATAATAGTATCCATTTGTTCCGTTTTCTGCCGTAACATTACTATCATGTTCAAAGTCCGCATCCGCAACTGGTGCGAAAGCGCTGCTAGGATCTGAGTCTACACTGAACCATACATAGTGATCTGAGTTCAAATTATCAGCAGATCCACTATCTGCTTTGGCATTATTGATTTTTATTGTGTATTCAAAAGTATCCTCAATATTATTTCCTGCCGGCACGTCAGCTAACGTTTTCGTCAGATTCAGATTGCTACGACGATCATTCGTAGCAGTCATTACATGTTCGCCACTATCTGCAAGAACATATTTATGCTTTTTCCCATCTGCTCCTTTAAGGATGTAATAATTAACACCATCTGTACCTGTTGCATCATCTTTCTGAATCAGGTAATGAGCCGTACCATTGATTACCATCGGATGATAAACATCTGCATTCAGATCCCAATAGTATGCAAATGATTCCGGCTCTGCAATTGAGTAATCATGTCCGTCTTCCAGAACCTCGTAAGCATGGGTCGTTGTATTCTGTTTGATGAATCCACAGGAGATATAGATTTCTTCTTCTGACTCCCAAATCAGATCACCCTCACTGTCAGGAGCAACTGTTATGGCATTGTCCCCATACAGATAATTCTTTCCATCTTTTGTCAGATAGAGCTGAACACTATTTCCACTGTCATCACCGATATGCCAGTCAGTTGGGTTATTCCAGATCTTTTTAACCTTCAAGGTCTCCGTTGGCAGATCCATTTCTTTTTCTGTCCATGGATTGTCATCTGTATAAGTCGTATCTTTAAATGTATACGTTGTATTCAGATGACTGTTTGTCTTTAACGTATATTTTCCATCTGAACCTTTAACAATATTTGCCGCGTCTAATTCTGCAGCAGTCTTAGTTACTACACCATTATTCAGATCAGCAATAAGATCATATGCTTCCTGACTTGGCCAAACAGTAAATTTCAAGCGGTACGTTGTCTTCTCCGGCAAAGTACCTACTTTGCTAAGATCCCATGTAACACCGTTGTCATTACTGTAGGAAGCACCCGGTGCATTCGGCCATGGTGAAAAATCGCTGTCCGAAGGATTCTCTCCAGTCGCTATGTAATACTCAAATGCCCCTGCTTCGCCAACAGTCTGAGCGCTTACAGATGACAGAGAAGGAACACCATCATCAACCGATACACTATTTGCTCCCATACTCTGCAGCGCGGTCTCTGCAATAGCTTTGAACTCGCTTTCAATCGTGTCGGCATTTGCAGCAATTGTTTTAACACCACCCTGTCCCTGGCCGGTGATTACACTGGCAAGACGGTTGTACGATTCGCCCGATGGCGTTGTGCCACTATCTCCACAATAGATTCCATATAAATTAGTCTTTGCAGCAATAGCCTTTGCTTCATCTGCGGAATGGTTTGCAGATGTGTTTGCGTTCTGATTATATCCATTAGTGGTTCCGCTATTTGTGTAGTTAGTGTCATCCCCACTGCTATAGTATACATTCGGGTCACCATCAGTTAAGAAGATAACAAATGTAGGATCATCATCCGGCATGTTGTTTAACACACCATAAAGACCGCCACGCATACCAGCTTCCCAGTTTGTTCCTGACGTGGTTACCATACTCACATTGGCACATGCGGTCTTAAAAGCGGCGTTATTTTTTGTCCAGTTTTGAGTAACTGTAGCGGATCGACCAAACGTTACTAAAGCAAAGTCAATCTTTCCTGCATTGGCTGCGTTTTCTCCTTCACAAAGGGTTTCAATCAATGTCTTCATTGCCGCTTTTGCATTCGTCCACTTTGCACCATTCATACTCCTTGTTGCATCAAGAACGACTAAAACATTGCAATAATGAGACTGATCCTCTGTGACGGTTGCTCCGGCTACATCCAACTGAATCGTATATGTGCCATCTCCATTAGCTGTTACGCTCTTGGTTGTGGTCGGTTTCGGCACAGATCCATCGCTTGGGCTGGTTGGATTACTCTCTTCCGGTATAAAATATTCAGCATAAATATTACTTCCGTCTGCAATGTTAATCTGGCTGGGCACAAGTTCTTCATTATCATTTGTGGTATACTGCGTGATCTGCCAGCCCGCTGATGTCTTATTGATAATGGAATCCATAGTAACGCCCTGTGCTATGGTTTGTCCATTTGTACAATAAGTAGCACCTTTATAGGTATAACCATCAAATTTATTGGCAATATTGATACTGGTGGCATTTGTATCAAAATTAATGGTTTCTTCTGCAAACTCTTCAAATGTTGTCCCATTCGTTGTTCCAAAATGAATGGTCGCACTATTGATATTGTTTTCACCCCAAGTCAAAACAAACGTCGAGAAACTCTCCACATCAAACTCAGCTTTGATCTCTTTGACTGCAGTATCGTTCGCATTGACTTTAACAGTTCCTTCAACATCACTTGCAGCATCGTTGTCTGCTACGACTTCTGTCTTGTCAGATCCGATATGCGTGATCTGTACAGAACCCTTGTCAAAATTCTCAGCATCGATTGCCTTCAGGCCTTTTTCCTTTGCTTTGATATCAACAGAAACTGTTCCGTTCGGTTCAACTTCTTTTCCGGTCTCGACGCTCTTGAAGTGGATGTCGTATGCGATCATGCCATCGTATTCCACATCTTCTTTTTCAAGTTCTGCTGCAGCATCCTTATACTCGTCGGATGTGTCTGCAAGCTGTTTTACGACCAGTTCTACTTCCTCATCAAAAGCACCGTCTTCTGTAACAGCCTTAACCGTTACTTCAGCCAGATCCTTTGTATAAGTAGTAGCAATATCCTCAGACTCTTCTACATCAGAATCTTCATCTGCTGTGCTCTGGTCCGCAGATGTATCGACTGACTGCGTGCTTTCAGTCGTTACTGTTGCATCTTCAGACACAGCTGTATCTTGTGTCGCAGAATTCTTTAAAACGACTTCTTCATCTGCTGTATCAACAGATTCGTCAGCCGCCTGCTCTACTGCCGCACTGGTATCTTCGGCTGCGAATACCTGGTAATGACCGGTAAGTCCGAAGCTACCCAAAAAGAGTGCTGCTACCAGCAGTAAGGCAATCACCTTTCCAAATCTACTCTTTTTCATTGCTCTTTCCTTTCTTCTTCAACCCCACTGTTTCAGTGTGTGATCAGTTTGCGTTACTACATGTTTGCTGCCTGAAACAGCGGTGAGGTGGTATATACCTCTTTATCTTTGACTTCCACCTGGAAGGTAAATGGATGTTCCTCGGCCCAGTCAGGATCTGATCTGGCCCGCTCGCTCCACCAGTCGTAGAGCTTGATGTACCTTTCGTGCAGTTCTTTTTCTGCATCCTGTCGAACGCTGACTGCTTCCTCATAGTTGTCATAAGTTCCTAAATAATAACGTTTGCTTTGGAACCCTATGTTCACCCGGTATTTATCACCGATCCGGTAGACCCCGCGGAATCCGCTCTTATTGTCTGACCGGGATTTCCTGGACCTTAAGTAGTCAATGCATGTCCCATCGACAAACGTTAAGTTGTCCCGGATGTTTTCCTGGATCTCCTGCTTCCGGCAGCCGCACGATACGGTGTTGCCCGTCCGTAAGCTGTCCTCGGTGACCTCTGTCTCGCCGCCGCAGTCGCATCGGCATTTCCAGAAGACCGATCCTTTGCAGTCTCTTCGCTTCGTCGGCTCGATCGCCGTCAGCCTTCCGAACCGCTGACCTGTGATGTCTTTGAACACCCGGCCCCGCTGCCCGGTTTTCTTACAGCCGCAGCTGATGATCCGTCCTGTCTTTAGCGCCTGCTTTTCGGCGACGATCTCGTTCCCGCAGTCGCATCGGCACAGCCACATTGTTTTGCCGTTTACCGATTCGGCCCGTCGGATCGCGGTCAGGTCCCCGAAGCGCTTGCCTGTGATGTCCTCATACGGTGCGCCGCGTTTCCGTGTGACACTGCCGTCACAGCCACAGCTGATGACGGTGCCCCGCTGCAGCTTCTTGCTGCTGACATGGACTTCATTCCCGCAGGTGCATCGGCAGTTCCATACGATGTATCTTCCATCGCGCTCTGCCGTTTTTTCTAAGACGGTGAGCTTACCGAATGTTGCACCTGTTAAGTTGTTGATCTTTGGCAAACTCACCACCACCTTTCAAAAAACAAAAAAGTGTACTTTTTTGCGCCTATGTTTCTAGTCGCCCAAAGATATGTTTTCACGTTTTCTAAACAATCTCTTTTCCCATCTCATCCCATTCAGGGACTATGATCTATCCTTATTATGATATAAAAAACATCAAAGAAACCGTCAAAAAACCGTCTATTTTAGGTTAATTGGCTACAAAAATCGCCAATAACCTTATTATCTACGCTAAACTATAGCATCTTGTCATTTTTTTTGCAATCTCTTGGCACAAAACTTCTTTTTAATGGCATAAAACTCACCGCAGGCCTGTTTTCCTATGAAAATAGGCTATTTTTCCGGTGGCGAAAAAGTACACACTTTCGCCCTGTATCGAAAGGTTGACCGGGGCATCCCCAGTTCTTTTGCCGCTGCCACCGCAGTAATCTGACCTGATTTCCAGCGTTGATAGACATCTGAATAGTTTTCCGGTAACGGTTTTCGCGGGCGTCCGAACTTGACGCCCCTTTTTTTTGCTGCGGCGATGCCCTCCGCCTGGCGCTCCTTGATCACCCGCCGCTCATTTTCCGCCACGAACGAGAGGATCTGCAGAACCAGGTCCGCCAGAAATGTTCCCATCAGATCTTTTCCCATCCGCGTGTCCAAAAGCGGCATGTCGAGCACGCAGATATCGACCCTTTTGTCTTTCGTGAGCATGCGCCACTGGTCGATGATCTCCTCATAGTTTCTGCCCAGCCGGTCGATGCTCTTAATATAGAGAAGATCGTCCTGTTTCATTCTCCTGACGAGCCTTTTGTAGGCCGGGCGGTTGAAGTCTTTTCCGGAGGCCTTGTCAATATAAATGTTTTTCTCCGGAATCTCCTTTTGCTGCATGATGATCAGTTGTCGGTCTTCGTGCTGATCCCTGCTGCTGACTCTAATGTATCCGTATGTGTCCGTCATGATGTCACCTCCTATCTGATATGCGAGTTAATAGGTGGCTGTCACGTCATGATGTCGTACTTGTTCCTATCGTATCAAAAAAAACCTCTGGAGGAAACTGGTAGTTGGATAAAATATCCATGCCGGAGTTAGTCTTGACGAAGGTGCCTGGCACCTTCGCGCTTTAAAGTGTTAAGGGGTCAGGCACTTTGGTATGCTACCCCCAAGTAGGACAATGAAATATAAAACCTACTTGGGGGTATTTCTATGTCCAGAAAAAGTAAGATTGATCCTGAAGAAAAGGTAAGGATAGTTGAACGGGTACTGGCGGATGAAATCAGTGTTTCTGAAGCGGCTCGGTTGACAGGTGTGGGCAGGTCCAGCATTCGGCGCTGGCGCAATCTATATCTCGCTGATGGTCCCACTGCCCTTATGCCTCAGTCCAGTAACAACGTTTATTCTCAGGAGCTAAAGTTACAGGCAGTTCTTGAATATCTTGATGGAAAGTCAAGCCAGGCAGATATCGTAAAAAAATTTCATTTACGCAGTTCTTCCCAGTTGCAAAACTGGATAAAGGAGTATACTACTCATGGAGAGATCAAATCACGCACAAGCGGAGGAGGTAGCTACATGAGGAAAGCCAGAAGCACAACACCGGAAGAAAGGCTAATGATCGTCCAGGATTGTCTGGCCCACGATAAGAACTATGGCGCAATGGCCTTGAAATACCAGTGTTCTTACCAGCAGGTGCGAAACTGGGTGAAACGGTATGAGGAAATGGGGGCTGCCGGTTTGGAAGACCGAAGGGGTCGCCGTGCAGGAACAATGCCAAGCCGCACTCCTGAGGAGGAAATGCGGGACAGGATTGCAGAACTGGAACGGCGCAACCGAGATCTGCAGATGGAGAATGACCTGCTAAAAAAAGTCAGAGAGTTAGAGATGAAGGATCGCTATCTCTGACTCGCCAT
>SVDH01000050.1 GCA_015057865.1 Lachnospiraceae bacterium | reverse complement strand
TGCCGACAGGAAAGAGATGCTTAGAATGGGAAAAAGAAAAGCCCAGGCTTTTACCTGGACTTTGTCTTCAGTCTGAAAGCCCTGCCGTTTATTCGGCAGGGCTTTTTCATTTGCTTACTCTTCTCCTCTAATCCAGAATCTTTCCGTCCCGTGAGATCGTAACGATCTGCCATGGGATGAACTTTCCGCTTTTTTTGAGCGCGTTCTCTGCTGCTCTCTGCAGTCCGCCGCAGCATGGCACTTCCATCCTGGCGACCGTCACACTTTTGATGTCATTGTTTGTAATGATCTCGGTAAGCTTATCCGTATAATCCACAGCATCCAGTTTCGGGCATCCGATCAGTGTGATCTTTCCCTTCATGAAGTCTTCGTGCATATTGGCATATGCGTATGCCGTACAGTCTGCTGCGATCAGAAGCTTTGCACCATCATAGAACGGTGCCTGCGTCGGTAAGAGCTTGATCTGACAGGGCCACTGGTTCAGTCTGGACACCGGCTTGCCGCTTGTCATCGTCTGCTGCATCTCTTCTTCTCCTGTTTCTTCTTTTCTGTCAAACTGCATAAACCTGCTTCCCGGACATCCATGTCCTGCTGCATGCTGTGCCATCTCTGCCATCATCTTCTGCTCCTGTTCTTTCATCGCCTGTCTCCGTTCTACTCCGTCTACACTCTGTTTAGTGCTCTCCGCTTTCTTTCTCTGACTCTCAATCACTGCTGCCTCGTCATATGCCGGTGCCTCCCGTTCCTCAAATGTGATCGCGCCCGTCGGACAGTTCGGCAGGCAGTCTCCGAACCCGTCGCAAAAATGTTCTCTTGCAAGTTTCGCCTTTCCGTCAACGATATCGATCGCGCCCTCATGGCAGGCATCTGCGCAAAGCCCGCAGCCGTTGCATTTGTCTTCATCAATATGGATAATTTTTCTGATCATGTTGTCCCCCTCCTTGTTTTTCTGAAATGAGTATATTATACTTGAACGGCAAAATACGTTGTTTTAACCACATTTTGAAAAATTATAAGGAGCATCGGATGAACCCAAAGACGCTTGAACATAACATTCTGTTTCATGGCATGACTGCCGATGAGATCAGCCAATGCCTGACCGGTCTGCGGGCACAGGAAAAAGAGTACGAAAAAGATTCTATGATCATGCATGCCGGAAGCCTGACAGACCGTATGGGTCTTGTCCTCTCCGGCAGCGTTACGATTGAAAACAACGATGTCTGGGGAAATGTTACGATCCTGAGCCATGTCGGCAGCGGACAGTTTTTTGCCGAGACCTACGCCATGCTTCCCGGTGAAGTCATGCTCGTAGACGTACGTGCCAACGAAGACTGCCGCATCCTTTTCCTTCATATCGGTACAGTCCTTGGCGCCATGCCTGCTTCTTCCTGGAAGGATAAAATGATCCGCAATCTTTTGCTGATCTCTGCACAAAAAAATCTGACCCTTTCCAAAAGAAGCTTTCATACTTCTCCGAAAAGTGCCAGAAGCCGGATCCTTTCCTATCTGAACACGGTTGCGCTTCAGAAGCAATCCAATGAATTTGATATCCCGTTCAACCGCCAGCAAATGGCAGATTATCTGAATCTCGAGCGGACAAACATGTCAAAAGAACTGGGCAAAATGCAGAAAGAAGGCATTCTCACATTTCATAAAAACCACTTCACACTGATCCGGCAAGATCATTGATGATCTCGCCGGCGATGATCAGTCCAACGACCGACGGTACAAATGCCGTCGATCCCGGGATCACCTTTTTCCCGGAAACTTCTTCTTTTGAATCACCGATCGGCGTCAGTGCCTGTTCTTTGGAATATACGACTTTTAAGGAATCGATCCCCCGCTTTTTGCACTCTTTACGCATCACTTTTGCAAGCGGACAAACGGATGTCTGATAAATGTCTGCCACCTCAAATCCCGCAGGATGTACCTTGTTTCCTGCTCCCATCGAAGAGATGACAGGAACGTCGGCCTTTTTTGCATTTTCGATGATCGCAAGCTTACCTGTCACGGTATCGATCGCATCGACCACATAATTATACTGCGTAAAATCAAACTGATCCTGTGTCTCCGGCAGATAAAAGACCGGATACGTTCTGACCACACAATCCGGCGAAATGGACGCCACACGTCTTGCCGCAACATCCACTTTCAATTCCCCGATCGTATCCATCGTTGCGATGATCTGGCGGTTCAGATTCGACAAAGCTACCGTATCATGATCGATCAGATCCAGTGCGCCGATGCCCGATCTTGCAAGCGCCTCAACGACATAACCGCCGACTCCGCCGACACCGAATACCGCAACGCGCGCAGATGCAAAGCGCTTCATCGCATCTTCACCATATAACAATTGAGTTCTGGAAAACTGGTTCATGCCATCCCTTCTATTTCTTTTTAAAACAGAGCATCGTCATATCGTCAAACTGACTGTTTCCTTTGATAAACGCTTCGATCGACTCCTTCACACTTGCAATGATTTCTGCCGAATCGCTTTCACTCTTTCCTTCAAAGCAATCCAGTAATCTTTCCTCTCCGAACAACTCGTGATCCCGGTCTTCCGCCTCGACCACGCCATCTGTATATAAGCACATCATGTCGCCCTGTACAAGCTGAATATGATGTTCTTTAAATGACATGTTTTCCATGCCCGCAAGGACAAAACTGTTTTTGATCTTGAGAAATTCCGCTTTCCCGTTGTGTAACAAAACAGGCGGATTGTGTCCTGCACTGACAAAGTCAAGTGTTCCTGTTGTCAAGTCAAGGACCCCCACCCATAACGTGAGGAACATTTCTGCTTCATTTCTGGCGCAAAGCGCGTTGTTCGCAGTTGCAACAGCTTCCGGGAGACTTGGAATATCCCTGATACAGTTTTGCAAAATGGTTTTTGCCGAAGCCATGAATAATGCGGCCGGGACACCTTTTCCGGAAACATCGCCGATCGAAAATACCAGATGCGTGGGGTCTATATAATAAAGATCATAGAAGTCCCCGCCGACCTCTTTTGCTGCTTCCATGGATGCACTGACATCCAGCTCCTTTACGCCCGGATAATCTGTGGTGATCGAAGGCAGCAGAGAATGCTGGATGACATTAGCAACCTCCAGTTCTGACTGGAGACGACTCCTTTCCAAGGCAAGCATCCGATGCTTTTCCGTATAGTTAATAATACCGATCATGATCATAAACCCTAAGGCATTGACTGCAATAAACGGGAATGCGATCTGTTTTACGATATCCAAAGCGGTTCCAAACGGCTTTACCATGATCAGAACGATGCATAAATGGAATGCTTCCATACATGCGGCAAGCAACAGGGCAAATTGCGGTTTTTTCATGAAACCATGCCATCTTTTCGAAATGATACCGCAGATCAATCCGATACAGCACGTCGCTACAACGCAAGCCTGTGCTGTGATGCCTCCCATCGTCAGCCTGTGTATCCCAGCGATCAGTCCTGCGATGATTCCTCCAATCGGACCACCGATAAAGCCGGAAAGCATCGGTCCAATGTCACGAACAGAGATGATCGCGCCGTTAAGATTAAAACCGGAAATGTTGCCGTAAATGCCGAAAGCACCGCCGATCACACCTGCGATAACGGAATACTTCCATTGTTTATTTGATTTGAATAACTTTTGTAAAAAATCACTGCTGCCAAAAAAGGCTGAGATCAACAATACGACAGCCAGCGTTCCTATCATTTTTGAAAACATTTCACTCATAACAAATTCTTTTTCTTTTTATTACAAGCTGTTAATCCAGACAGTTATTGTGTGAAAGTTCCATAGCCGGCAATGGCCTCATCTATGGTCATTGTTCCTGTTCCAATACCGTAAACCGCCTGTCTGAATTGAATGACAGCATCATCCGTCAACCCGAATTCTTCCGGTGACAGGACACGGGATTCCGGAACGTCCCCAA
Organism: Lachnospiraceae bacterium; assembly: GCA_015057865.1. Taxonomy (GTDB): domain Bacteria; phylum Bacillota; class Clostridia; order Lachnospirales; family Lachnospiraceae; genus SY8519. Next base: position 185 of record SVDH01000050.1, on the reverse strand, counting down.
ATGCCGCATACATGCTGTTAAAAGACAGGTCTTTCGTCGGCGACATGAGCCCCTTGTTCTGTGCCATCTTATTCAGTTCCTGCGGCGTGATCAGAAAACGCATAAACTCGTTGGCCATATCCAGATTCGCACTGTCTTTGTTGACCGAGAACTGCAGGTTCGGCATGTCAAGGAAGTTAGCACCT
>SVDH01000049.1:1365-4259 GCA_015057865.1 Lachnospiraceae bacterium | reverse complement strand
AAGTCATCACGTCATGTGATGACTTTTTTTCTTGACATTTCCATAACAGTGTTATGGGGGTGGGATGCTGACCAGCATGTTTGAACTGGTCATACATGATGTGCCGCTTGAGATCACAAGAGAGTGCGCCAGGGATATTCACGCCTGAGAAAATTATGCTAAAATGAAAGGAAGAGCCGGCGACCATTGGTTGCCGGCATTTGAAAATGAAAAAGAGTTAAGTTATTGCCTTGTTGGCTTTATATCGAAAGGTTTTGGGGAGGTTGTTTCTCTTTCGATGGTGTTATGATACGATAAGAATATGAACAGGCAATGTTTAAAATGTTAAGAAAATGTGTTTTTGAATTATTACGGGATAAATGAAATTGAAAATCCGTTTAATTAATGAAGGTAAGATGATCTTATTCACTGCAGTGCTCGGCGCCGTGGCGGGTTCCGTGATCTGGTGGTATTTAAAGGCTGTTTCCGTTTGCACCAGCCTTTTGTGGGAAAAGCTTCCAGCAGCGATCCATTTTGCGGCATTTCCGGTCATCATGTGCGCAGCAGGCGGTCTATTGATCGGTCTGGTTCATAAGTATCTGGGTGATTATCCGGAAGAACTGCCGGTGGTGATGGGCAAGATCAAACAGCAGAAACATTATGATTACAAGCCGATGGCAGTGATGCTTGTGGCATCATTTCTCCCGCTGGTCTTTGGCGGCAGCATAGGCCCGGAGGCCGGGATGACCGGTGTGATCGCAGGGCTTTGCTGTTGGGTCGGCGATAACGTCAAATATGCGAAAGAGCGGCAGCAGGAGTATTCGGAGATCGGCGAAGCAGTCACGTTGGGGGTAATCTTTCACGCACCGCTGTTTGGTGTATTTGCCGTAGAAGAAGAGAATCTGAATGCGGACACGTCGAAGATCTTGCTTCCGAAACCGATGAAGTTCGTCCTGTATGGCATCGCGATTGGAGCAGCGATGCTGGTGTTTCGGATCTTCGGGAATGCGTTCGGTCATGCTGGCGGGATTCCCCGCTTTTCGGATGTCGTGATGTCGTGGCAGGACTATGTCATGCTGCTAGTTTATATTCCGGCAGGCACGCTGCTTTTCGCATTTTTCTGTCTGTGTGAGAAATGCACCGGCTTTGTGGCCGGAAAGCTTCCGCTGATCGTGCGGGAGATTGCCGGCGGGATTCTGATCGGTGTGATCGGCATGCTTTTGCCGGTGGTCTTATTTTCCGGTGAAGAATAGCTGGCGGAAATGACAGGCGCATTTTTCAGATTTACGCCCTGGATACTGATCGGAGTCTGTCTGCTAAAAGTATTTTTGACAACATTTTCCATTCATTTCGGTTTTAAGGGAGGGCATTTCTTCCCGGTAATCTTTGCGGCGGCCTGTCTGGGATTCGGAATCGCCATGGCTGTATTTCCCGCGCACACGGCGGATCATGTCGTATTTGCTGCGGGAGTCGTGATGGCGGCCACGTTCGGTGCGCAGATCAAGAAGCCGCTTGCGGTGACCATGCTGACGCTATTGTGTTTTCCGGTAAAGATGATCCCTTTTTTATTCTTTGCTGCTGTTGTTGGGAAATGGTTGGCCTGCCTATTTGAAAAACAGTCAATGGATTCCAAATCTGGTACGGCATTGCCTTAGGATGAAACAAAAAGGAATTATAATATGAATCCAAATAATATTATGAAATGATGGAAAGTGTATGAACGATATGAAAGTAATTGATTTAACCCATGCGATTGAAAGTTCCATGTCGGTTTACCAGGGTACCGAGCGGCCGTCTTTTGAAACTGTCAACACCTATGAAAAAGACGGATTTAAGGAAACAAGGATTTCCATGTATTCGCATACAGGAACACATATGGATCCTCCTGCGCACATTTTCCGGGACAGGACGACATTGGATGCTTTTCCTCCGGATCAGTTTATCGGGAAAGCGCTGGTGATTGACTGCACTTCATTAGATGAAGGCGAGCCAATCACAATGGAGCATTTGCTGGCTTACGGAGAAAAGGTAAAAGCCGCTGATTTTCTGTTGTTTAACCTTGGATGGGATGAACGCTGGGGCACAAAGGAATACTTTGGAGATTACCCGTGCATTGATGATTCTGTACTGGATTACATTCTTCAAAGGTCATATAAAGGAATCGGATTTGACGTGATCGGCCTTGATCCTGTTGCAGATGTTAATCTGACACGTCACAAAAAGCTGTTTCAAAACAAGGATATTGTCAACATAGAAAACCTCTGCAATCTGGAAAAGTGCGGTTCTGAGCTTTTCTGGTTCAGCTGCTTTCCGTTGAAGCTCACAGATTGTGACGGGTCACCGATTCGTGCGGTTGCGTGGTTTGAATAATATTTATTTCTGGATTGGAAGATGTTTTCACCGATATTTATTCAACTAATCGGATTTGTCGGAGTGGCAGTGTTTATCCTGTCATATCAGATCAAATCCAATCGCAAGCTGTTTTTGTTACAGCTTGTCGGATCGGCATTGTTTTGCCTGCAATTTTATTTGCTGGATGCAAGAAGCGGCTGTTTAAGTCTGGCGATTTATATTCTCCGCAATGCAATGCTGATGAGGTACAACGAATGGGAGTGGATCCGATGGAAAGGGTGGCCGGTCATCATATCGGGACTGTTTGCCGCAGTTCTGATCGGGACCTGGAACGGTCCTGTCAGTCTTCTGGCATTTGCAGCATCCGTTTCAAGTACCTGGGGATACTGGTCAAATAATGCACGCAGGATCCGGATGGTGAACCTGGTATGTGCATCACCATGCTGGCTGATCTACGATGGCATCGTTTCATCATGGGGCGGTGTATTGAATGAATCGATCACATTGGCATCCATTATCGTATCGATTGTACGGTTTGGATGGCAGAGTCTTGATAAGGATCC
>SVDH01000049.1:0-1265 GCA_015057865.1 Lachnospiraceae bacterium | reverse complement strand
GAATAACATGATATAATATAGCTAATCGTTGATAAGATCGTAATGAAACTGGTAGTAAAGCTATGAATCGATTGCAAGCTAACATTTGTCTGCTCTGTGTAACCTTTTGCTGGTCTACAGAAGTAATTATTTTCGCATGTATTCCGGAAACGGTCTCTCCGTTTGCGACGACATGTATTACATTTCTTGTCGGTGGAGGATTATTGCTTCTGGCATTTTTTAAACGGATCGTGGCAGCACTGCGGGAGAATGCCAAAAAGCTGTTGTTTTGCTGCATATTTATGAGCGCAATGAATGCTGCGTATAATACGATGTATCAATTCGGCCTGGATGACTTTGATGTATCAACAGGCGCATTTACACTGTCGCTTACGGTGGTAGCGCTTCCGGTCATCATTCTGGTACAGAGGACAAAGGTTGAAAAAAAGACCTGGATCTCATCTGTGATCGTACTTGCTGGAATCTGTGTCGCACTGAGTGATGTGATGTCAAAGGATCAGGTCCCCGGCCTTGCCTTGATCTGTGCGGGCTGTGTCCTGCGGGCATTCTATATCATTAAACTGAATGAATACGCAAGAAAATATGATCCGGTCGCTCTTTCTGCGCTGATCTGTCTGAGCGGCGGCATCATCAGCTTTTTCTTCTGGCTGTATGTTCAGCCGACAACATTTTTCGGAATCTCATGGTCACCGGTGATCATTGCAAGTCTGGCGATCTATTCCTATTTTGTTGTTGCGCTTGCGATCACGCTCAATATTTTTGCCCAGAGGCGCACCACGGCAGCGGACAGCGTGATCATCTATTCTCTGGAGATCGTCTTTTCCGTGATCTGGAGCGCGGTCCTGCCGGCAAGTCTCATCACGCCGGTACGGCTGACGCCTTTCATCATCTGTGGCGTGATCTGTGTCGTCCTTGGGAACCTGATCACGATAGTTAATTTTGGAAAGAACAAAAACAAGCAGGAGGTGAGCGGCGCATGAAACGAATCAAAATCATGCTGATCCTGTTTGGCATATATCTGCTGGTCGCGGTTCCGTTTAAAGTCATGGAGATCATTCCGGGATTCACGGATGTCCGTCCTGTGACGATGCTCGGACCGATCTATGCCGTTTTTTTCGGCTTGCCGGGCTGTATCGTCATGGCGGTCGGCAATCTTGTCATGGACATTGTCAGTGACAGCCTGCGATGGTCATCCATCAGCGGATTCATCGCGAATTTCCTCGGACCGTTCCTCATTTATCTGTTCTGGAATAAATGGTCGAAAT
>SVDH01000012.1 GCA_015057865.1 Lachnospiraceae bacterium | reverse complement strand
CATAGCGGAAACAGGCTATGATGTCGGTGCAGTGGCATCCGCGCCCTATGAAAAGAAAAAATTATTCGGAAAAAAATAATACCGAAACAAAAGGCTATCGCAGGAAGATGCGGTAGCCTTTTTTACCCGACAGTGCATGTTTTAACGGATGCAAAAATGCTTGACAAAAAGAGAAGAGACTTTATAATTAGACATGGCTAACAAAAATAATATCAGGCGAAATAATATTAGACTAATATAATAAAAGCTAGATAAGGTAAACCGGAGATAGCGCAAGGTAGTTATTTTGGATATGACAGGATCAAAGGCCTGATTGAGGAAGGCAGTACAGGAACATGACAGCAGGAACAAAAAAATTACAAAAAAGCAGAACTGCATTTTTATTATTGATCGTAATGTGCCTGACGGTGACGTTTTTTCCGCACCGGGCATTGGCGGATGATACTTACTATTCTACATGGGAAGAGTATCAGACAGGCACCAGCCTTGAAGGCGCTACATGGAATCAGGTAGCAGATGCGATGGACCTGGTCCTGGATGCGGGTGTTGCGCAGTTTGAAGCCGGCGACATGAAGGCTGCATGGAGCTGTATCAATGATGCTTATTACGGATATTACGAGACAACAGGATTTGAACGTGTCGCAATGGGTTACATTTCGGGCGCGAGAAAATCCGAGATGGAGCTGCAGTTCTCTGCATGCAAAACAGTCACCAAGCAGAACGGTACGCTGGAAGAATTCACTGCTGAAGTAGAAACGCTCAGCGCGATGCTGCATGAGGATGCGAACATTCTTGATGGTACAAGCGGCAATTCCGGTTCTTCTGATAATGAAAAGAAAGAGACGATCGCGACGCAGTTGTTTGCGGACAACTATTATGCGACATGGGAAGAGTATCAGGCAGCTTCCGGGCTGGAGACCGCGACATGGAATGATGTTACGGATGCCATGCATGAAGTGATCGATGCCGGTGTTGCGGCATTCGAAGCCGGCGACATGAAGGGTGCATGGAACTGCATCAATGATGCTTATTACGGATATTACGAGACAACGGGATTTGAACGTGTCGCAATGGGTTATATTTCCGGCGCGAGAAAATCTGAGATGGAACTGCAGTTTTCGGCATGTAAGACCGTCACCAAAAACAACGGCACGCTCGAAGAATTCCAGACCGAAGCAGAGACATTAAAGTCCATGCTTCGTGATGATGCTTATATCCTCGATGGTACTTCGCCGGAGGATGAGGCTGCGGATGATGCGGCGGCTGAGGAGTCTTCAGGCGGAACACGGTCTGCAGCAGCGGCAACCTTTATCGCATGCTTTACGATCATCCTGCGTGAAGGTTTTGAGGCGATCCTTGTTGTCGGCGCCATCGTAGCATATCTGCTGAAGACGAAAAACAGCGATGAAGAGAAGAAGCGTCAGGTTCGGCCGGTCTATGCCGGGGCGATCCTTGGTATTGTCGCAAGCTTTGTTTCCGCTTGGATCCTGAACCAGGTTAAGCTGGCAAACAGTGCATCACAGGAAGTGATCGAGGGTGTGACAGCCCTGATCGCTGTGGTTGTTCTTTACTGGGTCAGCAACTGGATGGTATCAAAATCCGAGTCAGAAGCCTGGAGTTCCTATATTAAGAGCAAGGTGGCAAGTTCCTCACAGAGAGGAAGTGTTTTTGCACTGGCATTTACAGCATTCCTGGCAGTTTACCGTGAGGGAGCTGAGGTTATCCTGTTCTTCCAGCCGATGCTTGCAGGCGGAAACATGCGAATGGTCTGGATGGGCTTTGTGATCGGCTGCATCTGCTTGGTATTTGTATACCTGGCGATCCGGTTCTTAAGCTTCCGCATACCGCTCAAACCGTTCTTCCTAGGAACCAGTATCCTGATGTTTATCATGTCGATCGCATTCCTTGGATCCGGTATCAAGGAGCTGATCGAGGGTGATGTGATCACAATGACATCACCGGCATGGGTTTCCTGGATCCCGTCAAATCCGGTATTGGAGATCCTTGGTATTTATCCGACGGTTCAGACCGTTGTACCGCAGCTCTTATTGCTGGCGGTTACCATTATCGTGTTCATCTGGCATCTGCGGCGGAATAAGCGCCTGAAATTAGAAGCGCAGGCAGCAGAAGCGCAGATGGAAGGAAAACAGGACTAAGCGCCTGTATGAATCAGGTATAAGCTTTCTGCGCACAGAAAGTTTATATAAAAAAGCAGGAAAAACGCATAAGCGTATTCCGTATCTCTATTTCAAATGAAGGAGGCAAGAAACAATGAAAAAGAGAATTGTAGCAGTAGCAGCTGCAGCAGCTTTGGCTTCTCTTGCACTTGCAGGATGTGGCGCAAACGGCGGCAATGATGCAGCGCAGGCAGGTTCTGCAGCAAACGAAGCAGTTTCTGTAGAGACAACAGAAGACACCGCAGCAGCAGCTCCGGGTGAGGCAGCAGGCTTCACAGAGTATCCGGTAGAGAACGCAGACGGCGCATTCGAAGATGTACAGGTTGGATTCATGAACGTATCCGCAGTATTCTTCCAGCCGGTTCCGATGTCAAACGGCAACGAAGCAATCGATGACTTTGACATCCATCTTGAGGCTGACGTATCCGCTCTGGAAAACGACCTTGGCTTTGGCGCAGGTGACTGGGTACCGTACATGACAGTTGACTACCTGGTAGAGACTCCGGACGGCGAAGAAGTAACATCCGGTACTTTCATGGAGATGAGTGCTTCTGACGGCCCACACTATGGTGCAAACGTTGCATTACCGGAAGCTGGAACCTATAACCTGACATTCACATTCCACAGCCCGGAAGAGAATGGTTACCTGCTTCATACAGACGCAGCAACAGGCCCAGGTGGATCCTTTGATGAGTTCTGGGCAGACGGCAACCTGACATACACCTTCGAAGGATGGGAGTATCCGGGTCCGGTTGAGCCGTAAGAGCTTTAAGCTGACTGTTCGGTAACATTCCGATACAAACAAAAAAGCGATGTTCATGAATGACGCACCATGCAAGCCACCATGCTGCATGGTGCCATTCATGCGTTATTAGAAACTTTTGCACGACTAACTTTATGTAGTAAAGCCTAATGCGACCGAAATTTCCGGAAACAGCATTAGCGGATCAGAAAAATAGGGGAGGAAGGATACGTGCTTACGAATTTGGTGAAAGTGACCGAGGATTTGCTGTCAGTGGCAGTCGTTCTGGGCCTGCTGCTTGCCTTTGCAAAAACATCCTTTCCAAAGAGTGGAAGAAAAATCGTGATCATAGGGGTGCTGGCAGGACTGGCAGCATCGATCGTGATGGCGGTATTGAATAATACGACGAACTGGATGGATACGAAAACATGGAATCTGCGCATGCTGATCATCTGGATCGCAGCATTTGTCGTGTTCGCCGTTCTTTCGTCAAAACTGAAAAAAGAAGGGAAAACAATCGGAAAGACAGTTGCATGGATCGCGTTTGCGGCATTGACAGGTGCCGTGATCGGAAATGCATTTCCGGCTGTATGGGGATATCCGTATTCCTTTACAACGGCAGATGTCAGTGTACTGTCAACCGAATTTTTATACAAATTAATCGGATATCTGTTTGGCCTTGTGCTTACATTCCTGACGGGGCTTTCCGTTTATCAGGCAGGACGCCGGCTTAAGAAACCGGAGTTGAACCTGTGTTTCTGGATCATGCTGATCGTCGAAGTGATCCGGCGGGGAACCGGTCTGGTGCAGGTGCTTCAGGCAAAACGGCTTCTGAAATCCAACCATCTGGTGTTTACGATCACAAAATTTGCGAACAATCAGAAGGAACTGTTTATTTATATCATGATCATCCTTGCGATCGCTGTATTCGTGCTGCTCATGATCGCAAGCTTTAAGCAGAATGAGCCATACCGCAATCCGGCGGAACATCGTAAGATCAAAGCAAAATGGCGTTCTGCAAGAAGATGGGCAGTGACCGTTTTGATCACAGCCGTTCTCGGATTGCTCGTGATCACTGCAGTAAAAGCATATGACAGCCGGGAAGTGGAGCTTTCACCTGTTGAAGAGACAACGATCGAAAACGGAAATGTCTATGTGACATTTGAACAGGTCGAGGATGGACATCTGCACCGGTTTGCTTATGAGACGGATGACGGAACACAGATCCGGTTTATTGTCATCAAGAAACCGAACTCATCATCATACGGAATCGGTCTGGATGCCTGCGACATCTGTGGAGAAACCGGATACTACGAGAAGGACGGACAGGTGGTCTGCAAGCTTTGCGATGTTGTTATGAACATCAGTACCATCGGTTTCAAGGGCGGCTGTAACCCGATCGTCATCGATTACAGCATAGAGAACGGACAGATCGTTGTACCGATTGACGGTCTGACAGAATACGAAGACATCTTTAAACGATAGAATACGAGAAACAAAACAGGAGATAAAGGGATGTTTGTACGAATGATCGCTGGCGCGTTATTCCGCCAGTGGAAAAAAATGCTGATGATCGGTTTCACGATTGCGCTCGGCGCTTCCCTTGCGACTGCTATGCTCAGTGTCATGATGGACGTTGGAGACAAGGTCAATCAGGAGTTAAAGACATATGGAGCGAACATCACAGTCGTGCCAAAGGATGCATCTGTCCTGAACAATCTATATGACATTGAGGGGGAAGATTCATCCGGAGCATATTTGGCAGAAGATGAACTGGGCAAGGTAAAAACCATATTCTGGGCATTTAATATTGTTGATTTTACACCGTTTACAAGCACGAATGCCGTCGCTGCGGACGGAGAAGCCGTGAAGGTGACCGGCAGCTGGTTCAACCACCATATGGAATTGCCGACAGGCGAAGAGTTAGATGCCGGGATCAGAAACCTCCGAAGCTGGTGGGAGATCACGGATGGTACCTGGATCGATGAGCAGGAAGGCAGCAATGCGAATGTGGCGATGGTAGGCACAGCGCTTGCGGACAAGCTTGGAATCCATGCCGGAGATACACTTACCTTACAGGGGAATACATCTGATCTTTCGCTGGAAGTTGTCGGTATCTTTGATGCCGGCGGAGATGAGGACGATCAGGTCTTTACGACGCTTGACAATGCACAGACGCTTGGCGGCCTGGACGGTAAGGTTGACAGCATAGAGGTCAGTGCATTGACGACACCGGATAATGAACTGTCAGAAAAAGCGGCGAAGGATCCGGGGTCTCTTACGGTTTCCCAGTATGAAACCTGGTACTGTACCGCATATGCAAGCTCCATTTGTTATCAGCTGCAGGAGGTCATTACAGACTCCGTCGCATCTCCGGTCCGCCAGGTTGCGGATTCGGAAGGATCCATTCTGGAAAAAACGCAGCTGTTGATGATCCTGATCACAATCTTAAGTCTGATCGGAGCAGCACTTGGAATCTGTAATCTTGTTACGGCAAGTGTCATGGAGCGAAGCAGCGAGATCGGCCTGATGAAGGCAATCGGCGCACAGAATACGTCCATCACCGGTCTGGTACTGACAGAGATCATAGTTACAGCGATCATCGGCGGTATCTGCGGATTCTTCGCAGGACTTGGATTTGCGCAGATCATCGGACATACGGTATTCGGTTCGGCGATCTCGATCCGTCCGATGCTGATCCCGATCGTTGCGATTCTGGTGATCGTGGTTACGCTGGTTGGCAGCGTACCGGCTGTCCGGATGCTTTTAAAGCTCCGTCCGACGGAAGTTCTGCACGGGAGGTAAGCAAAGATGAACAAAAAAAGGAAAATGTACTTTCGCATGCTGACTGCCTCTCTGATGCGGAGACGTTCCCGCATGGTTGTCGCATTGCTTGCAATTATGATCGGCGCCACGATCCTTTCAGGCCTGGTTACCATCTACTATGATGTGCCAAGACAGATGGGAGCGCAGTTTAGAAACTATGGTGCCAATATGCTTTTCACGGCAACGGAAGGAACCTTTACACAGGAAGAGGTAGACAAGGCAGTTTCGGATATTCCGAAAGAAAATATTGTAGGTGTCGCACCTTATCATTATGAATCTGTCAGGATCAACGAGACCGTACAGATGGCTGCAGCCACAGACATGGCAGGCGCACAGAAGACAAGTCCGTTCTGGGCAGTGACCGGCGAGTGGCCTGCCGCAAGCGGAGAGATCATGATCGGTGAGAGCATCGCGGAAACCTACCGTCTCGAGGCCGGAGATGTCATGACGGTCGCTTGGACACCGGATGAAGCTGCCGCTGCCGCAGACGAAGAAGAATACGTTCTGGATAATACAAAAGAGTTTAAGGTAACAGGCGTTCTGGAAACAGGCGGATCCGAAGAAGATTATGTGTATATGTCACTTGAGGATATGGCAGAACTGACACAAAAGGAGGTCGCACTTGATGTCTGTGAATTGAGCGTATCTGCCACGTCAGATGAGCTGACATCCTATGCAGAGAAGATCAGTGCGGATGTCCCGTCGATCAGCGCAAGACTGGTAAAACGTGTGACACAGTCTGAGACAACGGTATTGAGCAAGCTGCAGGCGCTGGTTCTGCTTGTTACGATCGTTGTACTGGCATTGACGATGATCTGCGTGGCGACAACCATGACAGCAGTCGTTGCGGAGCGCAGAAAAGAGATCGGCCTTAGAAAGGCGCTTGGCGCATCGGATAAGAGTATTGTTTCGGAGTTTATGGGAGAAGGCCTGTCACTGGGACTGCTCGGCGGAATCCTCGGATCGATCCTTGGATTTTTGTTTGCACAGGCAGTCAGTGTAAGCGTATTCCACAGCTCCATTTCGTTCCGACCGGCGCTGATGCCGATCACGATCATTGTAGCAATCGCGGTAACGGCGGTTGCATGTATCCTGCCGATCCGAAGCGCTACGAAGATCGATGCAGCATTGGTATTGAAGGGTGAGTAAGGAAAAAAGTATGAAAGAAAGATTTTCGGTTTTAAATATCGTAACACTGATCGTCAGTGTCATTTTCCTGGCAGGGACATTAAGCTTTTTGAAGCCTTGCGGGCCGCAGGATGATGGCAGCTTTATGAGCTGTCACTGGGCCGGACAGGCACTGGCCGGGATCGCTGTAGTGCTTTTGGTAATGGCCGTCCTGCTTTTGTTGCTGCCTTCGGCAGAAAGTAAGATGGGAGCCGCACTGGCGATGGTACCTGTTGGAATACTTGCAGCTGTGATCCCCGGCGGACTGATCCATCTTTGCATGATGGAAACGATGCGGTGTCATGCAGTGATGAAACCGGGGGCCAGATGCTTTGGGATCATCATAGCGGTACTGGCAGTCATCAGCGCAGTCATGTCGGCAAGGAAAGCCAAAAACAATAAAGCATAGACAGACAAAGGAGATAAGGGATGAGCCTGTTAGAGTTAAAGGATGTATCAAAAATATATGGTGATCTGCACGCACTGGATCATGTTTCTCTTCAAGTTGAGCAGGGCGAATGGGTCGCGATCATGGGACCGTCTGGATCCGGAAAGAGTACGATGATGAACATTATCGGATGCATGGATTCCCCGTCGGAAGGACAGGTGTTATTAGACGGCATCGACCTGACAAAGCAGAGCGCTAAAAACCTGACAACGATCCGGCGTGACAAGATTGGTCTGATCTTCCAGCAGTTCCATCTGATCAGCTATATGACGGCACTGGAAAATGTCATGGTCGCACAGTATTATCACAGCGTGCCGGATGAGGAAGAGGCGATGGAAGCCTTAAGACGTGTCGGCCTGGCTGACCGCGCAAAGCACCTTCCGAGACAGCTTTCCGGTGGTGAGCAGCAGCGTGTCTGTGTGGCACGTGCCCTGATCAATTATCCGGAGATCATCCTTGCGGATGAACCGACCGGAAACCTGGATGAGGCAAATGAGAGGATCGTTGTGGAACTGTTCCATAAGCTTCATGAGGACGGAACCACACTGATCGTCGTTACACATGACCCTGAGGTAGCGGAAGTTGCACAGCGTACACTGGTATTGCGTGACGGCCGTCTGGATCATGAGATCATCAATGAGAACTTTACCGGTGAAATGAAATCCCGTCAGGTTGTCAGCATCGATAAATCCTGACAGGTGTGAAAAACGGAGGACATGAAATGAAAAAGAAGATTCTGGCGATCATGGCAGTATGCGGCTTATCAGCATCCATGCTTGCAGGATGCGGCAGCAGTGCATCTGCTACCTATGCAGACGGAACCTATGAAGGACAGAGCGAGATCTATGAATCAGAGGATGGTTCAGAAGAAGGCAACGGATATGGTGTTGTGACCATTACGATCACAGACGGAAAGATCTCCGACTGTGTTTATCAGACCTATGAGCCGGACGGGACACTGAAAGGTGAAGACTACGGAAAAGCACAGGGCTCTGTAGCAAACAAAGACTATTACAACAAGGCACAGAAGGCAGTTGCAGCTTGTGATGAGTATGCCAATATGCTGGTTGCCAACGGAAGCCTGGACGGGATCGATGCGATCTCCGGCGCAACGATCAACTATAACGAGTTTGTAGAGGCGGTTGAGAAAGCACTGGATCAGGCGGCAGAATAGGGACTGAAAAATGAAGATATTGCGTCATATTGCGATCGTTGCCGCGACTGTGATCGTATTTCTGGGAATCCCCTTTCTGCGCTCAGATACTTATAAGGAATTGACAGGAAAAAGCGCTGCAGATACGGTAAGCAGCGCTTCTGTTATCATTGAGGAACCATCAGGGGAATATCAGATCTATATCAACAAAGACCGGCATCCGGATGAGGAGAACCTGGCGACATGGATCGATTTTTTTGAAGGGAAGGAGATCTCCTACCTGTTTGAAGATATCACCTGTATGGTAGCCAAAGGAGATTCGCTTGGTCTGGAGGCAGCAAAAAGCCTTCAGTCGAGACTCCCGGAAAACCAGATGGTGATCAAGGAGGCAGACCCTACGCTGATGCTTTCGAAAGCGGATCAGGGCAGGTATGATGTGATCATCATTTCGCGGGAAATGGCAGAAATCTATGCGGCTGACAGCGTGACCGGGCATGAAGAAACGATTGGTGTAACGTTAAAAAGTGAATGAGCTGTTTTGTAAAATACGAAATGGCTGACAAAAAGAGGCGGGATACGATAAATGAGGAAGTGGAATGCCCTGATCAGTATGGGGATCATCGTATTATTTCTGATCCATGCGATCACAGGCGGTTTACAGCTGGCGGGGATCATCGGCGGCGGAAATCCGGTGCTGAAGGTTCTTGCATGGATCATGCTCGTTATGATTGCGGCACATGTGGTCATCGGGATCAAACTGACAGCAGATTCTTTGCTTGCCTGTAAAAAAGCAGGCGTATCATATTTTAAAGAAAATAAACTTTTCTGGACGAGACGGATCAGCGGATTTGCGACCATTATATTTGTGCTGCTGCATGTCATTCTGTTCATGGGAAACACATCGGCAGGCGCGTACCGGCTGAACCTGTTTGCGACGCCGCAGCTCGTCGTAATGATCTTTTTTGTTATTTCGGTCGCGGTACATGTCCTGACGAACATCAAGCCTCTGATGATCGCCCTGGGACAGAAAGGGTTAAAAGAGTTTGTCACAGATATTCTGCTGGTGATCTCTGCATTCCTGATCTTTTCAGGTATTGCGTTTGTCATTTATTATATCCGCTGGCTGTAGGAAACAGGTATCCGGTGGGGAAATACGAAAAAGGAGAAGCATATGCAGGCAATCAACATCATCGGTGCCGGTCTGGCAGGCCTTTCAGCGGCCATGACACTGGCGGAGCACGGTGTATCCTGCAATTTAATATCGATTTATCAGTCCGAACGCGCGCAGTCTGTCCTTGCAGAGGGCGGGATCAATGCGGCGCTTGACACCATGGGAGAAGAAGATGATATTTCCTATCATTTTCAGGATACGATGGCAGGCGGCGTTTGGCTTGCAGATCCGAACGCAGTAGACAATCTGACGAGAAACGCGCCGGATCTGGTACGAAAACTTGCATCGATCGGCGTGCCCTTCCATATCGAAGACGGTCGCATCATCCAGCGGAATTTCGGCGGTCAGAAAAAGAAACGAACAGCTTATGCAAAGAGCAGCACGGGGAAAGTGCTGGTCTCTGCCCTGATCGATGAAGTGCGAAAATATGAAGCACAGGGTCTGGTGACACGATTTGCACATCATGAATTCATCAGACTTTTGTTGGAGGATGGACGGTGTGCAGGCGTCAGGATCCGGGACAGTTTTAGCGGAGAAGTGTATGATTTTCCGGGCAAGGTGATTCTTGCAAGTGGCGGAATGAACGGTGTTTTTCCCGAGATGACGACCGGTACCGTGGCAAACTCCGGAGATGTGACAGCCACCGTGTTTTCACAGGGCGTCCGCCTTTCGAATCTTGAAATGCTTCAGTATCATCCGACAACGATCGGGATCGCCGGCAAGCGCTGTCTGGTAACAGAAGCGGCGCGGGGAGAAGGCGGCAGGCTTTTCATTCGAAGAAACGGGGAAGCCTGGTACTTTATGGAAGAAAAGTATCCGGAGCTCAAAAACCTGATGCCGCGTGATGTGGTTTCGCGTGAGATCTTTTTTGTGTCGCACAGAGAAGACTGTGACGGGCAGGTGTGGCTGGACATGACAGGACTTCCGGAAGCGACCTGGGAGAAAAAGCTCTCAGACCTGCGGGAAGAGATCATGCATTATCTGCCGATCGACCCGAAGACGGATCCGATCCCGGTAGAACCGGGGATCCATTATTTCATGGGCGGGATCGATACAAATGTACACCATCAGACGAATATCAGGGATCTGTATGCGGCAGGAGAGTGTACCAGCCAGTATCACGGTGCAAACCGGTTGGGCGGCAATTCTCTGCTGGGAGCGGTGTTTGGCGGAAAAACTGCAGCGGAGAATCTGCTTTACGGATGGATCGATGCAGATGATCCACTGTCGGAAAAACCGCTGACGGCGGAACTGCTCGAAACGAAGCTTCAGCAAAAAAGCGGAACGGATCCGCAAAATGTACCGTTCAAAGCGGAACGGATTACAGAAGAAGGGAAGACGCAGGAAGGATTGCTGGAGCCTGCCGCACCGGCATTTGTCTATGAAGTACGGGACATCCTGCTTTCAGGTTTGGGAATCGTCAGAAATGAGGCCCGTTTAAACGAATCACTTGATGCGTTACAGGCAATGCGCCAAAAGATTCGGAATCAGCGTGAGGAGCAGCGGTTCCATCTGGCCGAAGCGATGCTTCAGTGCGCGCTTGCCAGAAAAGAAAGCCGGGGCGCACACTATCGTGAGGACTATCCCGAGCGGGAAGAAACATATCGGAAAACACTGCTTGTAAACAATACGGATGACGGAATCAAACTGACATTCCGTGATCTGCCGGAGAGATTAGGATGAACGTTTCTTTAGATATCCTGCGGATGGACAGAGAAAAGAGAATACCATACCACCAGATCATTCCTTTTGAGACAGAAGATGAGCGGGAGACCGTTGCGACGGCACTGACAGCGATCAATGCCAATCCTGATGTGTCGGATCATACAGGCAATCCGGTTGAACCGATCGTCTGGGAGTGCAGCTGTCTGCAGAAAAAGTGCGGCGCATGTGCGATGCGGATCAACGGGCGCCCTGCCCTTGCATGTGATGCGAAGCTTCGTGATCTGACAGACGGGAAGAACTCTGTGATCACACTGGAACCACTGCGTAAATTTCCTGTAGTCGCGGATCTGATGGTTGATAGGAGCATCATGTATGAAAACCTGAAGCAGATCGGCGTTTGGCTGCGGGATGAGGCGAATCTGACACAGGAAAAGTATGATCTGGCATATGAGGGATCGCGCTGCCTGCAATGCGGCTGCTGTCTGGAGATCTGCCCGAACTTCTATGCGGGCGGAACCTTTGCGGGAACGGCCGGGTTTGTCCCGACGGTCCGTCTGATCAGTGAGCTGACGGGGAAAGAGCGCAGAGAAGTCAAGCGTGCTTACCGGAAATATATTTACAACGGCTGCGGGAAGTCGCTTGCCTGCAGGGATATCTGTCCTGCAGGGATCGATATTGAACATCTTTTGGTGAATTCCAATGCAATTGCTGTCTGGAAGAAAAATTAAACGGCGGGCGGTCATTTTGTTTGTTGTACTGGTGGCCGTCGCATTTTTGATTATTGGAACAGTTGCAGAAGAGTACCATCAGAAACAGCTCCAAAGCTATTCCGGACTGACCCTTTCGAATCAGGAAGAAACCGTACAGGCGATCAGAAGCGGGCTTAAAAACCATGCACAGACCATCACGATCCGGTTCACGGCACATGTAGACAGTATGGATGAGATGGATGCGATCGTTGATGATCTGATGGAAGAAGCATTGGCAGAAACCCAAGACCCGCAGGAAGGGGATTACATTCGTTATCAGTATGGCGGATATGAGACCAGATACGGTTATGATCCGGGTAAAGGCCTGTTCAGACGTCAGGAGAAGGAATATACGGTTAAGATCATCCCGGAATACTACACCTATCTTTCCTGGGAAGAAGAGGTAACGGAGGAGATTGACAGGATCGTTGCATCGTTCGGGTTTGATGAGAATACCACAGACTATGAGAAGGTAAAAGCCGTCTATGCGTATGTTTACGATCACGTGAGTTATTACACACCGCATCGCAGAAAACCGGATTATCATCTTGCGACAACAGCTTATTCAGCGCTGTTTAAGCACTCAGCGGTATGTCAGGGGTATTGTGTGCTGATGTACCGGCTTCTTCGGGAATGCGGCGTTTCGACAAGGATCATCGCGGGGACCGGTTACCTGGATGACTGGGAAGAATACCATTCCTGGAATATCGTAGAGATTGACGGGAAATATTACAATCTGGATGTCACATGGGATAAAACACTTGAGACGACAGATTATTACTTAAAATGCGATCGGAATTTCGGGGAGCATAAAAGAGATCCGGAATTTATGACAGATGATTTTTACAGAGAATATCCGATGGCAGAGGAGGACTATCCATTATGAAAAAACTAAGATCAAGCATTGCATATCGGAATCTGTGCCGACGGACAGGAAGAAGCATTGCGCTGATCATACTGGCAGCTTTTTTAAGCTTTGCGATCTTTGCTGGAACCGTGGCGCAGCATTCGTTAAAGAGCGGACTGGATTCGCTGCAGAACCGGCTGGGGGCTGATATCATGGTTGTTCCGAAGCAGGCGGCCGCACATTCCGATCTGGAAAACATCGTCCTGCAGGGAAACACTGGATATTTCTATATGGATGAAGATGCGTATGAAAAGATTGCGCAGACAGAAGGCATCGGACAGATCTCCGCACAGTTTTTTCTGGCGTCGGCAAGCTCAGGATGCTGCTCGATCCCCGTGCAGCTGATCGGCTTTGAACCGGAAACAGACTTTACGATCACGCCATGGATCCGGAAATCCTATGATTCCACGCTGAATGATATGGAAGTTGTTGTGGGTAATGATCTGAATGCATTTGTCGGAGATACGCTCACGTTTTACAACCAGGATGTCCATGTGGCGGCAAAGCTGGATAAGACGGGGACCAGTCTGGATACAGCTGTTTATATGAACCACAACACGTTAAAGACACTTTTGCAGGCATCTCTGGATCTGGGGATGAACTATTTTTCGGATATCGATCCTGACCGTGTTGTCTCCTGTGTTCTGATCAATGTGGCGGATGGATACAGCATTGAAGAAGTCTTAAATGACATCAATATCCATGTCCGTAAGGTGAAGGCCGTGCAGACGCGGAACATGATCTCAGGCATTTCCGGAAGTCTGTCAGGCATCTCCAACATCATTACCGGACTGGCAGTCGCGATCTGGGTGCTGGCCCTTGTGATCCTTGTGATCGCGTTTACCATGAGTGCGAACGAACGGAAAAAAGAATTTGCCATCCTGCGTGTAAGCGGCGCGTCGAGAAAACGGCTGTCTCGGATCGTGATGCAGGAGGCGGCCATGATCTGTTTTGCGGGAAGTGTGATCGGCGTGGTGATCGGCTGTCTTGTCATGATCCCGTTTGGCAATTTCATCGAGACACAGCTTGGCATGCCATATCTGACACCTGACGTGCCGTGGATCGTCGTGGTTGCAGTCATTTCCCTGGTGGTTTCTGCCGTGGCAGGATCCTTGACAAGCATCGTGGCAAGCAGAAAGATCAGCAGGATGGACACAGGTCTGATCCTGAGAGAAAACTGATAGGTGACAGTATGGTATTAAGAGCAGAAAAGATACAAAAAGATTTTTTGAGAAAAACGAAAGACTCGAATGTTTTTACCGCAGTGTATGAGACGGATTTTACACTGGAACCGGGAAAGCTGACGATGCTGACCGGGCGGTCCGGGAGCGGCAAGAGCACGCTTGTCAATATGCTCTCGGGACTGCTTGCACCGACCAGAGGCAGGGTGCTTTTTGGAGAACAGGATCTGTATCAGCTGGATGATGAGGCACTTTCGCGTCTTCGGAATCAGCACTTCGGATTTGTGCCGCAGGGCCAGAGCGCGATCATGAGTCTGAATGTGACGGAAAACATATTGCTGCCTTATTCTTTGTACGGGGATCCGGCAGAAGGACTTGCATTTGCCCACGAACTGATGGAAAGGATGGACATCACGCAGATCGCAGATTGCATGCCGGCAGAGCTTTCCGGCGGTGAGATGCGCCGTATGTCGATCGCCAGAGCGCTGATCCGGAAGCCTGAAGTGATCTTTGCGGATGAACCGACCGGAGACCTGGATGATGAAAACACGGAAACGGTTTTGCAGATCTTAAAGGACATCGCAAAAGAAGGTGCAGCCGTACTTTTGGTCACGCATGAAAATGCAGCCAGAGACTATGCGGATCAGATCATAGAAATGTCAGCCGGCCGGATCAAGTCAGAATGATCCGAAGCAGGGCAAGGATGAAAAGGTGTGCGGGATAGAACGCATAAAAGAACCATTTATTCATCCGTCCGCCGCGTTTGCCGGAATAAAGCGCGATCAGCCCTACATCGATCAGCGCCCAGGCCTCGGATGTGTTCATGAGGATCAGCGGGATGATCAGAAGGAGCATTTCCGCTGTCCGCCATGGAAGGGGAAGCGGGGAAACGGATTTGCCGCCTGACCGGATACTGCCGACTTTCCGGATCGCATAGGCGATCAGAATCGCCGCAACGCCATATGCATGGTAATCGACATCGAGCCGGTTCCCAAGCCAGACACAGCCGATCGCGATAAAGACGATGAGGATCGAAACAGGTGACGTGGTACCGAACTTTGTCAGGATCATCTCAATCAGGATCATGGCAAACAGACCGATGGCAAGGGTAAACAGGACATTCTGATAGCTGAACTCAATGAGCTTTCCTGTGGCCGGGGCCAGGTTTTTATAACGGAAGCCCAGGTCAAAAGGAATCTCGGAGATCAGAGCAAAAATAAAGATACGCCGCAGGTACTTCCAGCGGTTATTTGTCAGATAAAAACCTTCTACTAAAAGAAAAACAAATAGAGGAAAAGCCAGTCTCCCGAAATGTGGAAGGACTTCATAGAGTCGGATGATCTGCTCTGAATGAAAGAATGCGGTTGTGGAAGCATTTGGCCAGGGGTGATTGATCAGACCGATCAGAAAGACTTTGGCAAAATGATCACAAAGCATCGAAAAAAGGGCAATCCATTTGATCACCCTTGTTGTTAACTGTAATTGTAAACCCGTAGCATCTGTTTGATTTGTCATTTGTTTCTTTTCATATGTGTCGGAACAGCTTTATTCCAGCATCCCCGCCAGTCCAATTGCACCTTTCCCGCCATGACAGGAAATGACACAACCGGTCATAACATATTCATAGCTTTCAAAGCCGAGGCGTTTGGCGTTTTCAGCCATCCGTTTTAATACCTCTTCTGAAAGACCTTTGCCGTACATCAGGTAGAGGCAGTCTTTCCGAAGGTTATATTTTTGCGTGAAATCGTCCATAAACTTATCGACCCAGCGCTTCATTGGACCGTGGTATTTTTTTGTGGCGATCAGCTTGCCGTCGACCATTTCGATCAGCGGTTTTAAACTCAAAAGTGTAGCGCCGAGATATTCTGCATTAGAAACCCGGCCTCCGGCTTTTAAGTAATCCAGCTTATTGGGAACAAAATGACATACGGCCTTGTCTGCAAGAGCCTGCAGCTCATCTGCAAGAGCCTGCAGCTCATCTGCAAGAGCCTGATAGTCAGTGACAGCAGATTTTACTTCCTGTATCCGTTTCCAGGAGGCGACCATATGCGCGGTGCAGCCGCCTGATACCTGCCTGGTATCAATGATATAGATGTCTTTAAAATCCCTTACGGCGATCATGGCAGCCTGATGCGTTGAGGATGCCAGACTGCTGTAGGTAAAGTGCATGATCACACAATCCGGATGCTCTTTCTGGAGCTTTGACCAGAATTCCTGGTATTCTGCCACGTTGACAGCAGAAGTGGAAGGGACCTTTCCGGTGCGTTCAAAATGTTCAAAAACCATATCGACAGGAATGGTTCCGTCGGCATAGTCCGTGTCCTCAATGATCACATGCATCGGGACAACATGGAAATCGTGGCGTTTGATCAGCTCCGGCGGAAGGTCGGAGCCGCTTTCTGTACTGATTAGAATCTCTCTCATAAGTATATCCTTTCATGCTGACAGTCGAGATACAATCATGTTGTTTAACATAGATTTCCTTATCATTGTACAGGATTGTATGTACTCAATACAATATCAAAGTCAGAAATTTGCTGTGGTATCCGTATTACAGTGAAAAGCATGTGGCTATCACAGCTCTTCGGAATACTCATTTGTCAGTTCTGCATAAGTACTGGACAAATTGGAATAACTGTGGTATCCCAATAAGTAATACAATGAATATGGTTCAAAAGAACAAGTAGTGGTTCATGAAGAGGAGAGACAATATGAAAAAGATTGTAATGTTTAACGGAAGTCCGAGATTTGATGGAAATAATTCTACCATTTTAAATATGATCGAGAGAGGTGCAAAGGAGCACTATGCGGAAGTGAAAAGGTATACGCTGTTTAAAATGCGTGCATCAGCCTGCATGGGATGCTTCGGCTGCCGGATCAATGACGGAAAATGTTCCATCACAGATGAGCTGACCAAGGCACTTGAAGATGTGAAAGACGCAGATGCGATCGTTGTTGCATCTCCGATCTATTTTATGCAGATCAATGGTATGGTAAAGAACATGTATGATCGCTTCTTCCCGCTGATGGGGAATGAAGGAGCGCCGCGTTACGGGGCAAAGAAGATCGTGACAGTCTACACGCAGGAAATGGATGATCCGCACATGCACGATTCCTATTTTGATTTCCTGGCAGGCACACTGTTCCCGAGCTTTGGATTAGAAGAAGTACATCGTCTGGTCTGCATGAATGCGAACAATCCGGAGACAGCAGAGCACAACGAAGAACTGAAACGGGAAGCGTATGAAGTTGGACGTAAACTGGCGTCAGAGAACTAAGGCATGGCAACGGTTTTTGTGAAATGGATTATAATCACGGGAGAATGAGATGAGTAACCGCGGCACTACATTGGGAGAGAATCTTCAGACGACAAAAGAAGAGATGCTCTATGAGCAGATCAAGAACGATATTTTAAAAAACGAGTTCCCGCCTGGAACCGTTCTGGTAGAGCGAAAGCTGACAGAACGATATGGCGTCAGCCGTTCACCGGTCCGCTATGCGCTGCGCCAGCTTGTAAAGGATGGTCTTCTTTCGGGAGAACCGGGAAAGGGAATCATCGTTCCGGAATATACACTGGAGGATATTTTAGAGGTTTATGATCTTCTGGAGGTTCTTCAGGTATACGCACTGCAGGTATCGCTCAAAAACTACGGCGATATTGCCGATCAGGAGCTTGACCGTATCATTCAGGAAACACTGGATCTGTCGGAAGAGAAGAGCTACGAAGAGCGAATGGAGTGGGATATCCGTTTTCATGAATACATCATCCGCCGCGTAAATAATAAGCGCCTGACTCACATCTTTGAAATGCTGGTCAATCAGAAGCGCCGTTTTGATGTTACATCATTCGGAGATCAGGAGCACAGCCAAAAGAGTGATGCACAGCATGTGAAGATGTTAGAAGCGATCAAGTCGCGTGATCTGGATGCTGCGATCGCAGCACTTAGAGAGCATGAGCAGTACATCAAACAGTACTATATTGAAAAACTTGTGATCGGACGTTATAATCTGTAATCCTATCTAAAGAAA
The DNA here is from genome assembly GCA_015057865.1 of Lachnospiraceae bacterium. Classification (GTDB taxonomy): domain Bacteria; phylum Bacillota; class Clostridia; order Lachnospirales; family Lachnospiraceae; genus SY8519. The sequence continues at coordinate 56,555 of SVDH01000012.1, read as the reverse complement.
GGCGCGAAGCCTGAAACGCTTTATAAAAAGAGGCAACGGGTACATGTGCAGTGCCTGCTGCCTCTTTTCTGATTTGGAAAGGTGTAACCATGGGAAATGACAATATGTTGCTTTTGCAACAAAAATATGATATAGGAGAATGTGATATCGTTTTTTCTCTATATAGGGAAATTAAGGATGATGAAGTCATCGTCACACTGACCTATCAGTTTCAGGTGCCGGGAGCAGAAGAAGTACCCTGCAAGCGGTTTCATTATCCGCTTTGCGCAGAAAGGTATCAGAGTCCGTATCTCAGCTGGTACAATCTGATCTGCTGCAGTAATAATTATGGGCCTATCCCGGTGGTTTCCTATATGAATTATTCTGTACAGGAAGGGAAAAAGATTGCGGCAACGATCTATCCTGATACGGCAGAAGAATATATGAAGATCATTGCAGATACGACAGAAGGCTATTATTGCTTCCCGTTTAACATCGAAGAGTATCAGTACATGCTTTACATCAGCAGGAAGGGGACGCTGGCGGACTATTTTGATCTGGATGAGATCCTCTCTGTGTACCGGGAAAGCGGCATCGAACTTGATAAAGAGAAGATGCAGGAATATTTTGCAAAAGAATTGAACTGGTTTGGCAATGCAAAAGAATGCCCGATCGAGATACACAATTGCCTGGGCAATGAGGAGCTTGCAACGGTCGGTCTGCTGTTCGGATATCCGGTGGAAAGTACGGTCGCTTTGCTTCACAGAACCATCGATATGTTTGAAGAATAGCGTTTCACATAATTAAGGGGTTGTTAAAATGGAAGAAAAATTCTTGTCACCACAGGAAGTTGCGGATATGCTGCAGCTCAAAAAAACAACAGTATATGAGATGATCAAGCGTGGCGAACTTCGGGCCACTAAAATGGGGAAGCAGTTTCGGATCGCGCATCGTGACCTGATGGATTATATGGGTGTTCCAAATAGTGGAGACGTACCGGATAAGATCATCATCTGCGGACAAGATGTGCTGCTCGATTCTCTTTGTGCGTTGTTTAATGATGATGAGAATACCAAAATGACCGCATTCCGTTCCCCGATGGGAAGCTATCGCGGATTGTATGAGATGTATCATAATGATAACTGCGTGGCGACCTGCCATTTATGGGACGCGGAAAGCGACACCTATAATCTGCCGTATGTGACACGGATGCTGCCGGGAGAGCGCCTTGCGGTATATCATCTGTATCGCCGCTGGCAGGGGTTCTATGTGCAGAAGGGCAATCCGAAAAACATCAAAGACTTTACGGATCTGACGAGGAACGATGTACGGATCATCAACCGCGATAAGGGCAGCGGCATCCGGATCTTCATCGATGAGATGTGTAAAAAGATGGAAATCGATACCCGGAAGATCTACGGATACAATGATGAGGCATCTTCCCATTTCATCGCTGCGACAGCAGTGGCCAGACAGAATGCAGATGTTGCGATCGGAACAGAGAAATTCAGCCGCATGGTAGACGGGATTGACTTCATCCCGTTGAAACAGGAAAGCTACGATATTGTATTTCGCGAGAACGATCTTGACCGTGATGAATTCCGTAAGCTGCTTTATATCATTCAGTCTGATGAATTCCGCAAGGAAGTGGAAAGTGTGGAAGGATATGACGCGAGTGGATTGGGAGAAAGAATTTTATAAGGGTATCTTGACATAGAAATGGATCAATGCTAACATGTTAGACATAGCTAACCAACATACCGCCGTAAGACCGGCGGTTTTGTTTGGGGCACAGGTTAGCAGTATCTAACGATAATAAGGAGAGACAAACTATGTCTGAACAGTATATCATCCGTCACTGCGCGCCGACGCTTGCAGGAATCAAAACAGGGAATCTGTTTTCTGTGCAAAGAGAACCGGGTGAGGATTATATCGATGTGATCCGCCGACTGAACAAGATTCTTGTGCCAAAAGGATTAAGGGCTTTGATCTTAAAGCAGACAGAGAAAACGGTGTTGATCTATCTGTACCGTCCGGCTATGTTGAATGCTGATCTGAGCAGGGAGGATGCCAGACAGATTCTTTTGGAAAAGGGATATCCTACTGAAGAGGTACAGAGCTGTATCGTGCGCCTGGTCAAGCGCCTGGCTTCCGGTGACGGATTCCCGCATGAGATCGGACTCTTCCTCGGTTATCCGCCGGAGGATGTGAAAGGCTTTATGAACAGTCCGGTCGAAGGCGTAAAGTGCAGTGGCTGCTGGAAGGTTTACGGAGATGAGGCAAAAGCAAAGAGGATGTTTGCGAATTATCAAAGATGTACCAATGCCTATTGCAGAAAGAACAAAGAAGGAAACTCACTGGAACAGCTGGTTAGATAAGACGAAAGGAGCAAAAACCATGAGTAAAGTAGCAGTAGTATTTTGGAGTGGAACAGGAAATACACAGGCGATGGCAGATGCTGTTGCTGATGGCGCAAAGGACGCAGGTGCTGAAGTAGACGTATTAGGACCGTCGGATTTTTCAAAGGAACAGCTTGCAGACTATGACGGCGTCGCATTCGGCTGCCCGGCAATGGGTGCGGAAGTTCTGGAAGAATCAGAATTTGATCCGATGTTTACAGATCTGGAAGGTTCCCTTTCCGGAAAGAACATTGCGCTGTTCGGTTCCTATGGATGGGGCGACGGTGAATGGATGAGAGACTGGGAAGCCCGCGCGAAAGCAGCAGGCGCTGTGCTGAAAGCAGACTGTGTGATGGCAAATGAGTATCCACAGGATGATGATCTTGCAGCCTGCAAGGCTCTGGGTGCAGCTCTGGCATAGGATAGAAAAAGCCAATCAAAAAATACGAAAAATGCCAACGGTATACCAATGAGTATACAATTGGCATTTTTTGAATACAAATATTTGAATACACTAATTTTGTTTGTGAATAAATGAAATTACTGAATGAATAACCATTGGTTTTTAAACGTGATATAGTTGTATACGTCAAGAGATGGTCAACGTAATACAAACAAAAAGAAATGTATTGATTAAAGACCTGGTGCGAAAGCAAGAGGAGGAGAACAATGAAAAAGAGATTGGCAAAAATCACAGCAGTTGGTTTGATTGCAGTTATGGCAGTTGGACTTGCAGCATGCGGCGGCAGCAATGACGGCGGCCAGGCAGCAGGAAGCGCTGGCGGCGAAGCAGCAGCTCCGTCATCAGATGTTGAAGTTGGTATCGTTGTTAAGACAGCGTCCAACGCACACTTCCAGGATATTTCCTACGGCGCGGTTCTCGCAGGAAAAGATCTGGGTATCAATGTACGTGTAGATAATACAAATACTGAGGCTGAAGTTGAGCAGCAGGTTACCAAGTGTGAAGATATGATCAACGCAGGCGTTGACGCACTGATCCTGACAGCAGATGATTCTGACGGCGTGAGCGCAGCAGTTCAGGCAGCACACGATGCAGGCATTCCGTTCATCACAGTTGATACAGGTATTACAAATGTTTGGGATGCAGACGTAGCAGAATACCTTCCGACCTTCATCGGTGTAGACCATGAGGAAATGGCTTATAACCTGGCTAAGAACGTCATCGACCAGATCGGCGGAAGCGGAAACGTTGTTGTACTTCGTGGTGTAGACGCAGCAACATCCTCTAACGAGCGTACAGCAGGCTTCAAGCGCGCAATCGAAGAGAGCGGTGCTACACTGGTAGCAGAGAACACCGGTAAATACGACCAGGATACAGCAGTTCAGGTAATGTCTGATATCCTTCAGACCACAAAAGATGTTGACGCAGTTCTTTGCTGCAACGACCTGATGGCAGTTGGCGCTGTAACAGCTCTGGAAGAGAACGGCTTCACAGTAGGCGGAGATGACGGCGTAGTTGTAGCAGGTATCGATGGCAACCTGATCGCACTGCAGTCTATCAAAGACGGCAAGATCTATGGTTCCGCATACGACTGGTCCATCCTGCAGGGTTACTATGCAGTACAGCAGGCATATGCAATGATCAACGGCGAAGCACCTGATACCAAGGGCATCGTACAGAATGATGACGGCACATATACAACAATCACTCCGGATACCATCATCACGGCTGAGAACGTAGACGAGTATCTGCCGCACGGCGAAGAGCTGGATCAGTGGAGCATGGGCAGCCCGATCGAAACCGTTTCCGATTACATGAGAACATTTGTTGAGAACGGAATGGCTCTGTAAAGCAAAACGTGATATCCTTAATCTGAAGCAAATAACATAAAGCGATCCCTGCCGCGGGGCAATCCCGCGACAGGGATTCCTGCGGATAATAAGAGAAATGTTCTGCGAAAGGAACAGAGAGGCAGCTGGATATGGAAAACAAAGAAGCAGCCGGAAAAAAAGAAATACTGGTCATGAAAAACATCTCCAAGACGTTCAGCGGAACGAAGGTATTGGATGATGTGGAGTTTCATGCATATGCAGGCGAAGTGCATGCGCTGATGGGCGCAAACGGCGCCGGAAAATCCACCCTTATGAAGATCCTTGCGGGCGTTTATACGCCGGATGAAGGAGCTTACATCAGTCATGACGGAAGAGAGCCGAAGATCATGACACGCGTTGCGGATGCGCAGCGGGATGGTGTAACGATGGTATTTCAGGAATTGAACATCCTTCCGCATCTGAGCGTGCTGGAAAATATCTTTATTGCAAACGAGATCACAAACAAAGCAGGCGTTTATGACTGGAAAGCGATGCGAAAGCGCGCAAAGGAAGTCATGCAGGAGGTAGGTATCGACCTTGACCTCGACACACGCGCAGGTGATCTTCCGGTCGCAATGCAGCAGATGATCGAGATCACAAGAGCGATGAACCTGGATGCAGATCTGATCATTTTTGATGAGCCGACATCTTCCCTGACGCTGCAGGAAACGGATCAGCTGTTTGCACTGATGAGACGTCTGAAGGAACGGAATGTCGGAATGATCTATATCACGCACCGCATGTCGGAAGTGTACCGGATCTGTGACAGGATCACACTTTTGCGGGACGGCAAGCTGATCTTTACCGACGACATTCAGTATGTGGATACACACCGTCTGTTAGAGGGAATCATCGGATCGAAGAATACGAACCAGTTCCCGGAGAAATACCGTGAAACAGGGGATGTGATCTTCGAAGCAAAAAATGTCAGCAGCGCAGGATTGTACGAAGATGTCAGCTTCGAATTAAAAGAGGGAGAAATACTCGGATTTGCCGGACTGGCGGGAGCCGGCCGGACAGAGATCGCAAAGACGATCTTCGGTGTCTATCATCTGGATGCCGGCGAGTTTATCTATAGAGGAGAAAAGCTCAATATCAGGTCGCCGCAGGATGCGGTGAAGAAGGGCATCGGATATGTCAGTGAAGACCGGAAGGAAGAGGGGATCATGGCAGTCCGCTCGATCCTTGAGAATATGAGCATCAGTAACTTAAACCGCCTCGGAAAGAACTTCCATATCGATAAGAGGGAAGAGAACAAAGAGGTGGAGGAACAGATCGCAAGCCTGAAGGTCAAGACGACCGGAAAAGACCAGGCCATCGAGAATCTCAGCGGCGGTAACCAGCAAAAGGTTTGCCTTGGGAAATGGCTGATGGCAAGACCAAATCTCCTGCTTTTGGATGAGCCGACCCGAGGCGTTGACGTAGGCGCCCGGGCAGACTTCTACCGGATCATACAGAATCTGGTGAAGCAAAAGATCGGCGTGATCGTAATCTCGTCCGAAGAGGATGAGCTGATCGGATTGTGCAACCGCATCGTTGTCATGCGGGAAGGACATAAAGTTGGGGAGTTTGAGGACACGGAAAAGGATCTGAAAAAGAAAATGTTAAGACTCATGCTTGACATTTAGGAGGTTGGTTATGCAGGCATCAATTGGGAAAAAAATCTATGAAAAATATGGAACGTATATCATACTGGTTGCGCTCATCGTATTCTTTTCAATCGTAGGAGAGGGATTCTTCAGCTGGGGTAACTTAACCAGCCTTTTAAGAACCGGCGCAGTATACATTCTGTTTGGCTGTGGCATGACATTTGTCATGATCAGCGGAAAGATCGATCTTTCGATCGGCGCGATCGCGGCACTGGTCGGCTGTGTTGCTTCTCTTTGTATGCAGACAGGCATGTCCTGTATTCCGGCGTCGATCGTAGGCATCATCGTGGGACTGGTATGCGGTTTTATCAATGGTTTCTGTATCGCAAAGCTGCGCGTACCGTTCTTCATTATGACAGCCGGTATGATGTATGCGGCCAGTGGTCTGGCGTTGGTATTGACGCATGAGACTTCCATCCGGATCAATCATGTATCGGACGCAGCAGTTCCGTTTGAGTTCTGGGGCGGCAAAACACTGGCGCTGATCCCGGGCAAGATCAATATTCCGTCACAGTTTATCATCGCGATCATTTTCTTTATCATCTGTCTCTATCTGATCAATAATACAAAGATGGGACGTTACACATATGCGATCGGCAGTAATGAAAAGACTGCTAGACTGTCAGGTGTAAATGTTGACAAATATACGGTCCTGATCTTTACACTGAACGGACTTGGTGCAGCGATCGCAGGTCTGGTACTGGCATCCCGTCTGATGACAGGAAGCCCGAACGTGGCAGACGGAGGATATAACATTCTTGCCATTGCGGCAGCATCCATCGGCGGAACCAGTCTGATGGGTGGCGAGGGTAAACTTGCAAAGACAGTTGTCGGCGCTTTCGTTATCTGCGTCATCAGTACCGGTCTGAACATCATGGGTATCTCTGCTTCTGTACAGAAGATCGTCATCGGTGCGGTCCTGATCATCGTAGTAGCAGTCGACATGCTTGGAAAGAAGAGAAGATAATTACCAACCATTTACCTTTGACAGGATGCGCAATTGCGCTCCTCCCATAAATGACGTAGAAAAGCCATCCGGAAACGGATGGCTTTTCTATGTTTCTTCTTCTTTTGTTATGATACCAGCATGGCACTTCTGGTGCCGCGGATCGGGATCTGCAGTTCGCAGAAATCCATCGTATTGTCACTGTTCTCATAGAAGCTGGCATCTAAGACACATTTGTCGTAAATGTTATCAAAGACCGTGTAATCATTGTCCTTGATCCAGGTTAAAAGACGTTCTAAGTATTGGGGTTCATACGGCATGCCAAAATGCTGCAGGCAGGCATAATCAGCGGCTGGCAGCACATAATAGCCTTCTCCGTTTTCCGGGTGATCGTGTTCGTCCGGGAAGATCAGGCTGCAGCAGCCTGCATGTGCAAACGGATCGCCGGCATGCACATCCTCTAAAAAGATCAGGGAGCCATACTGGTTCGACGGGAGAAATCCCATCTGCTCTGCCTGGTTCCAGGTACGCATCAGCGCAAAGTGCAGGCCGTGTCTGGTCAGATCCTCATGATTCCATGGATGATAATATACATGGCGCTCCGGCAGATGGCGGATAAACGGTTTGTACTCCGCGTCGAAATAATCCGGCGCATGCTCGTAGATCCGCAGTCGGTTTTTAATCTTGTTCTGCTGCTTTCTGAGATTGTCTATTTCTTTTTGCAGCTTTTGATTCTGTGCTTTTAACAGATCGATCGCAGTATCGAAGCTGTTGGACGCATTGTGTTTGCGGATCTCATCGATCGGCATACCGATCGCGCGCAGAAAACAGATCTCGCGAAGCTGCGGGATCTGTAGTGTGCTGTAATATCGATAGCCGTTTTCTTCTGTGATCGCCGGTTTAAAGAGATCGATCTTGTCATAATAGATCAGAGTCTGACGCGTGATATCATGAATCTGCGCCATTTCTGATATCGACAGTTTTCGATTGATAGAAGCGTAATCTGAAGACATTGTCCACCTGTTATTCAAATCGGATGCCGGTTTTGAGGCATCTTTTCTGATATCAAACTGTATTGTTACAATACTATTATAGGCCTTGTTGTCAAACAACAGTTATGCAGAGTAAGTAGTGTTCTATCTTGTTTCTGCATAGAATACGGTGGGAATACCATAAAGTATCGTTTTTAGAGATCCGGACGGAATCTGGTCAGCAGGAACGGCACGATGTCTTCCGGACGGTTTAAGTCAAATACCGGAACATCTGCTTCATAGGGAAAATCTGTCACATAAGCGATGATTTTATCGGTATCGACGATCGGTGCTTCGCAATGCCCTTTGCGTAAGATATGGATCTTTTGCTGGTCGCCAAGTTTATATCCTTCTGTAATGATCAGGTCTACATTTTCGATGTGTTTTAAGATAAAGGACAGCTCAGGATTCTGCTCTTTGTGGGAGAAGATGACAGCTGTCTTATCCTTGGAAGTCAGGATCATATGATCTGCGCCGGCCTGCGTGAGGCGATAGCTGTCTTTCCCGGGCTTATCGATCTCAAAGCCGTGTGCGTCATGCTTGACAACCGCGATCCGCAGCAGTTCCTTTTTCAGGAGCGGAAGCAGTTTCTCGAGATAAGTCGTCTTTCCGGTGCCGGATTTGGCGACAAAGGAAAGGGATGGAATCGATGTCGGCTGTTTTGGCTGGGCAGTTGCAAAGTCTGCGGGAAATGCACCGGGCAGCTTTTGCGAAAGCTTGTTTAATGCATAGTAATAGGTAGCGGGATCATTCATGTTAAAAAACTGATCGGTGGGAAGAAACCGGTCTAAGATATGAACATTCACCCTGCGAAGCATCGCGCGGAGCCGGTAATTGTTATCCTCTAAGGCATGCTCTAACCATGGCAGGATCCTGCGGGAATATGCAGTAAACAAAGGCTGTGTACGGCCTTCCGGATCCTGGATGCCGCAGACATCTGCTTCCGGCTGATCGATCAGTGCTTCACAAATTTCTTTTGCAAGTGCGGGATCTGTAAATGGCGCATCAACGGATGTAAAGAATAAAATATCTTCTTCTGTATTCTGAAAACAGCTGTAAAGACCGCCGATCGGACCATAGTTTTCGACCATATCTTCGATTGCCCTACAGCCACAGATCGCCTGATAGTCAACGGGTCTGTTTCTGTATGCCGGCACGGACAGATAGATGTTCTGAAAATATGGAGAATAGCGCTTCACCTGATATTGTAACAGGCTGCAGTCTCCAAAAGGAAGAAATGTTTTATCAAATCCCATTCTTTTGCTGAGCCCGCCGCAGAGTATTACCAATGCATAGTTCATCTTGTTACCCCCCCTGTTTGATTCAACGTATTTACTTATTATCTATGTTTTTGAAACGGAAAGTCAAGAGCGTGTAAAAAAGATGCATAGTTTTTATGAAAAATGCTTCCATTATAGAAATTTGTGGTATAGTAGGAACGGTGTGGTTTTTTAACACAGTTTAAGGTGAAAGGAATCCTGCAAGGAAACGGGTATCGTTAACATGCAGTTTTATTCAATCTTATTTTTCCTTTTTGTGGCTATTTTGTTTATCCTGTATTACACAGTATGCCGGAAAAAGCAGTGGATTTTGCTTCTTGTGGGAAGTATGCTGTTTTATGTATGGCTAGCAGGCTGGCGGGTTCTGTTTTTGCTGATCACATCTGTGACCATCTGGGGCGCGGCAAAGCTCCTTGACCGGTTAAATGAAAAACGAAAACAGGAGCAAAAAAGAGAAGGAATCACAAAAGAAGAAAAGAAAGCGATCAAAAAGAAATATATCAGAAAGAAACGGTTTGTGCTGATTGTCATTCTGGTGATCAACTTTGGCATGCTGGCAGCGTTTAAGATCTGTAATCTGCTTCCGGGACAGGAAGGGGGCCTGCTTAGTACAGGACTGATCCTGCCGCTTGGCATTTCGTTTTACACATTTCAGGCAGTTTCCTATCTGGCAGATGTTTATAACGGAAAGTATCAACATGAGAAGAATTATTTCCATTTTCTGCTATTTGTTTCCTGGTTCCCGCAGATTATTCAGGGACCGATCAACCGGTTCAACAAACTTCGCGATCAGTTTTTCTGCAGCCATTCGATTGACTGGGATACATTCTGCAGGATGGCCGCTTTGTTCCTGTTTGGCGCATTCAAAAAGTATGCGATCGCAGATGTTTTGGCAAAAACGGTACAGATGATCTATGACGCACCGGTCGGTGAGCAGAGCGGTGCAGTGGTCGTATTTGGCATGTTGGCATTTGCAATGCAGGAATATGCAGACTTTTCAGGCGGGATCGATATGGCAATGGCGGTCTCCGGCCTGTTTGGCGTACAGATGCTTAAGAACTTTGAGCAGCCTTATTTTGCAACGTCTATGGCTAATTTCTGGAGACGCTGGCATATCACACTTGGTGCATGGATGCGGGATTATGTGTTTTATCCGCTTGCCGTTACGAAGCCGATGATGAACGTCATGAAATGGGGCGTGAAAAAGTTCGGCAATACCGGAAGGATCCTGCCGGCAGCGATTGGAAATGTGGTCGTATTTCTGATCGTCGGTATCTGGCACGGAACCGGCTGGAATTATGTTTTCTGGGGATTATATAACGGCGTTTTGATCGCAGTCAGCGAACTCTTGGCACCGGTTTTCAAACGTCTTGCCGAAAAATTGCATATCGATATGAAGTCCGGCGGATTCCATGTGTTCCAGATCATAAGGACATTTATCCTGGTATGCATCGGTCTTTTGTTTGAACAGTATCAGCGTGTTGCAGACAGCTTTATCGCGCTGCGGTGCGTCTTTACAAGACCGGACTGGGACCTGTCTACGGTTGAGAGCATCATTAATAAAACACTTGCAAAGGATGTAGCATTTGTGCCGGTCCTGGTTCTGATCGCAATTGCAATCGTATTTATCTGCAGCGTGATGCGGGAGCGCGGAACGGATGTCTTTTTATGGATCCAAAACAAAAATGCGGCGGTCCGCTGGGGCATTTGGATGCTGCTGATATTCCTGACGATAGCATCTTTCTCATATGTTCAGGATGTGGGAGGAGGATTTGTTTATGCGAATTTCTAAAAAGAGCCAAAAACGGATCCTCTGGGTTATCGCATTGCTTGCGGGGATCATTGTACTGAATGCGGTTGCGACATTTTTGATCACTCCTTACAGCTCGGCCAGCGGAGCGATGTTTGAACAATACCGCAAGATGGAAAAGGGCAGTCTGGATATGGTTTATCTGGGAGATTCCCATTGCTATGAGGGAATCGATCCGTCTGTGATCGATGAAAAAACAGGGCTGCATTCCTTTAATATGGGAACCAATGCACAGTCGCTGTATCATTCGAAAGAGCTTCTGGAAATGGTGATGGAAGAACATGAACCTAAGGCAGTGGTTCTGGCACTGGATCCATACTTCCTTGGAGAAGGGCATGAAAGACACAGCCGTCCGGAGGCGGCGTTTGTCCGTGCAAGAAATACCGGACAGCCAATCAGCGTGAAGATGAAAAATGCTGCCGGTTTCATGTTTGACCCGGAGTATGGAAAAGATACGGAATCCGTCAACTACTTCTTTCCATGGGTCAGCAGCAGAGGCGCAAAGGGGTCCTGGCAGAAGAATGTGAAAGCGAAGATCTCGGGAGAGCAGCCGGCAAGTGCAAACTGGAACAACAACCGCGAACCGGATGGTTTCAAACCGTTTACACAGATCAATGATTATGATTTTAACGCATCGGTTAAGCCGGAAGAATGGACGATTGATATGCTTTCGGAAGATGCGCTGAATGAACTGGGGGAGATCTGCGAGATTTGCCGGCAGCACGATGCAAAACTCATGGTGATCGGCGTTCCGAACACTTACAGCTGGGTCCTTCGGACCGGCCCGGCCTATATGGAACGCAATGCCGTGATCAAACAGTTTCTGGCAAAAAGAGATGTTTCCTATTATGATTTTAACCTGATCCGTCCGGATTATCTTTTGATGACAAAAGATGATTTCAAAGATTGGGAGCATTGCAATGTGACAGGTGCGGATAAGTTTTCGTCAGTTCTGGCAGATGTCTGGATAAAAGAAGAAAATGGACAATCCGGTGCGGACATGTTTTTCTCTGATGAAGAATATTATTCTTCTGTCAGACGGATCGACAGTCTCTACCTGGAGCAGCATATCATTCCGGGCGAAGGCGTAGAAATTACGGCAACACCATGGACAGGGTCTGCGGTGGAGGTGGAGTATGCGTTTGCGGAGAAGGATCTGAGTGACTCGGATGCAAAGTATCAGGTGGTCCGCCCATATGGACCGGATGCTACATTTGTTTATCCAGAGACAAAAACCGGGACGAAGCAGTACCGTGTCTATGCAAAACAAAAGGGCAAAAAAGACTGTGAGTGTCTGCGGTCGATTCGTGTAGAATACGAAAGATTTTAAAAACGGAGGATGAAATATTGGCTCGTATCATAACAGATTTTCTGGATGAGATCGTAACAATCTGTCCGGATAAAACAGCATTTCAGGAACCGGAACGAAAGATCAGCTTTTCAGATCTTCGGAAACAGTCACAGGCAATCGCGCAGGGGTTGATTAAATCAGACCTGCTGAAAAAACCGGTTGCGATCTATATCGACCGGTCGATCTCCTGCATTCTGGCGATGCTGGGTGTGGCCTATAGCGGCAATTTCTATACGGTTCTGGATACGGAGATGCCGTTATCCAGAGTAGAGAAGATCCTTGACACATTGCAGCCGGAAGCCTTCTTAACAGTCAGAGAGAATGCAGAACAGATCGCACAGGTCGCGGGAGAGACACAGGTGTTTTTCCTGGAGGATCTTGTCATGCAGGGTGTCGATGAAGAGCTGATCGCAGATGCCGGCCGCAAGATCCTGCCGACCGATATTCTGTACGTTTTATTTACATCAGGATCAACCGGGGATCCGAAGGGCGTCGTCACACCGCATGAGTCGGTGATCCGCTACATCGAAGCAGTGACGAAAGATTATGACATCACGGCAAATGACAGCAGTGTGCTGCAGGCACCGCTATACTTTGTTATGGCGGTCGTGGAGATTTTTTCGCCGCTTTGTGTCGGTTGTACGACACATATTGTGCCGAAGATGTATTATGCATTTCCGGCTTATATCATGAAATATATTGAAGAGCACAAGATCACGATGCTTTACTGGGTTCCATCGGCGTTATCGCTGATCGTCCGGATGAAGGCATTTGGTCTGGCGGATATCTCCAGTGTCAAAAAAGTGATCTTTGGCGGCGAGGTGATGCAGATTCCGCCGTTGAAAGCCTGGATGGAAGAGCTTCCGGAAGCGACGTTTATCAACGCCTACGGGCCGACGGAGAGTACAGACGGAACGACCTATTATAAAGTGGACAGAGAATTTGCCGACAATGACCGCCTGCCGATTGGCATCCCGTTTTCAAATATCGGTGTTCTGGTGCTGGATGAAAACAATCAGGCAGTGAGTGAACCGGGAAAACAGGGCGAGCTCTGTATCTACGGTCCGTCCATTGCCTATGGTTATTACAGAAGACAGGACCTGACGGATGCGGTATTTGTCCAGAATCCGGTAAATACCTGTTATCCGGAGAAAATCTACCGGACCGGAGACCTGGTGGAGTTTAACCAGTACGGAGAGATGGAATTTGCCGGAAGGAAAGACTTCCAGATCAAGCATATGGGACACCGGATCGAGCTTGGAGAGATCGAGGCGAATGCGGCTTCCGTTTCCGGCGTCGAGGAAAACGCTTGCTTTTATGACAATGAAAAGCAGCGTATTATCATGTATTACAGCGGGGAGATTGACAGAAAAGCACTGAAAACACATCTGAAGGCTCTGGTGCCGGAATATATGGTGCCGGAAAAGATCAGACAGATGGAAGAGCTGCCGCACAATCTGCATGGGAAGATTGACAGGCGGACATTAAAAGAGCAAATGAAGGAATTGTAAAATGGAAATCGTAATTGCTGTATTTGTCGGCGTGTGGATCGTGATCGCGAGCGTCCTTGCGTATAAAAGAATCAAAAGAGAGTATGGCCCGTATCTTGATACAGAAGGCGGCTCAGAGCCGGAGCGTTCGTCCGGCGGGAAGGAGGAAATAAGATGAATATTTATTTCCTCGGCATGTGTATTTCAATGGCCGTCTATATCATGGTTGGTGCCTGGGTCAGCAGAAGGATCCGTACGACAGAAGATTACTATGTCGCGGGGCGGCGGGCACCGGCGTTACTGATCGCCGGTTCCCTGATCGCCTCTTATACCAGTACAGGCATGTTTATGGGAGATGCGTCGACATTCTTCCAGGGCGCATTTACGCCGATGATCATTCTTTCAAGCATGCAGCTGGCGGGATATATCATCGGTGCCGTATTTTTCGGGCGGTATCTGCGAAGGAGTAAAGTACTGACGATCCCGGAGTTTTTCGGAAAACGGTTCTGCTCGAAAAAAATGAAAAATCTGGCAGCTATTACAGCTGTGATCACGATGACAGTGTATCTTCTGGCGACGGTACAGGGAATCGGAACGCTGATGACAGTTGTAACAGGTGTCGATTATAAGCTGTGTGTCATTCTGGCACTGATCGTATTCTCAATCCTGACGATCCTTTCCGGCTCGACCGGTGTATTGATCACGGATACGATGATGGCAGCGCTGTTTACGGGTATTCTGGTCGTGGCTACGTTCATTATCTCCTGGCGGACCGGCGGATGGTTTCATTCAATCGCCGAGATTGCGGCCTCACCGCAGCTGACGGATTATCTGTCCTGGAAGGGTCAGCCGGGCGTGATCTATGATACCGGTGCGGAGAATGTGGCCTGGGGGCTGATCTACGGAATCGTATGGATGTCTGTCTGTATGATCGGACCGTGGCAGTCGAGCCGTTATCTGATGGCAAAAAGCGAGCATACGGTTGTCAGATCCGCTTTGCCGGCAGCACTTGGAATCTTTTTTTTGGAATTGCTTGTGGGAATGTCGGCAGTGTTTGTCAATCTGATGCATCCGGATCTCGATGATCCGTCACATGTATTGATCTGGGCGGCGATGAACCTGCTGCCGAAGATCCTTGGCGTATTGCTTTTGACAGGTGTACTTGCAGCAGGAATCTCTTCGGCGACGACGTTCCTGTCACTGATCGGCGCATCGTTTGCCAATGATATTCTCGGAAAAGAGAAGGAACACCATATTCGGACCGGACGGATCTTTATGGTAATTGCAAGTGTTGTTGTTCTTACTTTTGCACTGACCAATCCGCCTTCGATCTTCTGGATCATGTTCTTGGGCGGCGCGATCGTATCGGCCGCATGGATGCCGGTTGCGCTTGGCTGTGTTTTGAGTAAACGGCTGACAAAAGCGGGTGCATTTGCCGGTATGCTGACCGGTTTCCTGGCCTGCTTCGGAATGCGGCTGTTCCAGCACTTTACCGGGGTAACGCTTCCTGTCTGGCTTGACCCGAGCTTGTTTGGAATGGAATGCAACATCGTCGCGATGATCATCGGAAGTGCATTGACAAGAGTCACGAGCGAAGAAACAGCGGCAAGAGAGCGGATGTTCGTTGTACCGGAAACGGAAAGAAAGAAAGAAGATATCCTGGGAACGCTGCGCAATACAAAGCAGATTGGTGTGATGGGCGTGTTCATTACCGTAATCCTGCTGGTGTTATGGGCGATCCCGTATCTGCGGGCGACAGGCCGGATTTGAGCAGGATCGTTTTAAGGCGGCAGTGTATATTTGATTGTGAGTGAAAACAGACTATAATAGAATCATCTGAAGGAAAGAGAGGAAATGAAATGGAAGAATTACTGGAGTTGCTGGAAGACTTTAAAGATGATGTAGACTGGGATGCAGAGGATCTGGTGGACAGTAAGCAGCTGAACTCACTGGATGTGCTTCAGATCATCTCCATCATCAACGAAGAGTATGATATCACTGTTACCGCAGCAGAAATCATTCCGGAGAACTTTAACAGCGTGAAAAGCCTCTGGGCAATGATCGAACGCCTGCAGGAGGACTAGTGAGTCAAAAGAACCGTCCCCCTTGACTCATTGAGGAAAAACGATGTACCAGGAAACGTTTTTTACAAAAGACCGGGATTTTTATAAATCCTTATTACCGCTGTTTCTGATGGTGGCATTGCAAAACCTGGTGGCCTACAGTGTCAATATGGCAGATAATATGATGCTCGGTCATTACAGCCAGGCTGCGTTAAATGGAGCAACGACTGTCAATTCCATCTTCTTTATCGTGCAGCAGATCGCACTGTCGATCGGTGAGGCACTGGTTGTTCTTGCTTCCCAGTATTGGGGTGAACGCAGGCTCTCACCGGTTCGTCGTGTCACAGGCATCGCCGTGAAGCTCGCCTTTATCTGTGGTGTGGCTGCGATCGCAATCAGCGCGGTTATGCCGTCACAACTGATCGCCATCTTTACACAGGATGCTGCAGTGATCAGTGAAGGCGTGGTTTATCTGTCGATCATCAAATACACGTTTTTGCTGTTTCTTTTGACAAACGTGCTGATGGCTGCCTTACGCAGTGTTGAGATCGTAAAGATATCCTTTGGCATTTCACTGGTTTCACTGATCATCAATGTTGCGATCAACTATACGTTGATCTTTGGCCGGTTCGGTTTCCCGGAGATGGGGATTAAAGGCGCTGCGATCGGAACACTGATCGCGCGGGTCGTGGAATTTATGATTGTCATTATATTCCTTTGGAAGAAGGATACGAGATTAAAGCTGTTTTCTGAAAACTTCCTGAAATTTGACAGGCAGCTGCGGACCGACTACCGGAAGGTATTCATGCCGGTGCTGATCTCGCAGATCCTGTGGGCAGTCTCCATTCCGATCCAGACAGGAATCCTGGGACGCCTTTCCTCGAATGCTTTGGCAGCGAACTCAGTGGCTACGACTTTTTATCAATATTTGAAAGTCGTCGTACAGGCCATGAGTTTGACTTCAGCAGTTATGATCGGAAAAGCTGTGGGTGAGGGTATTGATGCCAAAGTCAGAGAGGACGCCCGGACACTAAGTGTACTGTCCCTTGCCGTGGGAATCATACTGGGACTGCTTCTGTTCGCATTGCGGTTGCCTTTGCTAACCATATACAGCGGACTCTCTCCGGAAGCCTTAAAGCTGGCGGATCAATTGATCATCCTGATGTGTTTCGTTATGGTGGGAATGTCCTATCAGATGCCGGTCAGCGCAGGTATCATGCGCGGCGCAGGCGATGTGAAGTTTATGGCAAATATGAATCTGATCTGCATCTGGTGTATTGTCATGCCGTTGTCCTTTATGGCAGCATTCTGGTGGAAGCTGCCTGTGGTATGGGTCGTCTTATGCATCCAGTCAGACCAGGTGTTTAAGAGTATTCCGGTGTTCGTGCATTTTAAGAAGCACCAGTGGATCAAAAAACGGACGCAGGAAGCGTAAATTATCGTATATTCAAAACCAAATAGCATCATAGTTTTAATCTAAAAAAACGTCACTTTTTTCAAAGAAAGTGGCGTTTTGTTTTTTTTTCAGATATGTAAGAATTTTCATAACGAAAATGTAACCGTTCAAAAAAGAAAGATGTTTCATTCCTTGATTGAAAATGAAGGATGAGGAAAGGGAGGAAAAATGGCACAGGAAGCAGCAAAAAATTCTCGGAAGTTTAAGGGATATGCGGTACTGCTTTGTATATTGGGTATCGTATTCATGTTTCTGTATTCCGGTCTGCAGAATGATCAGATCAATATCATTCAGGCATTTATCACGGAAGACGGAGGAGGATGGGCAGCATCTGCGACGCAGCTGCCGATGACAGTCGGAAACTTTGTTTGTATTATTTTGACATTTATTTACGGAACCCTGTTCATTAAGTTTGGCGTTAAGAAGCCTTTGATCATCGTTATGATCATTACAGCGATTGCAACATTAGGTATTGTGGCAGCAAATGGCCTTGACTGCAATGGCGGCGCAGCATCCGGTAATTACGGATTATTCTTCATCTCACTGTTTGTTGTGCGTTGCGGATGTATGATCCTTCAGATGGCAGGGTTCATGCTGGTAGCTAACTGGTTCATCCGGTTCCGCGGACAGATCATGGGTATCATCACAATGGGCTCACCGATTTTCTCAGTGGTCGGCACATCTGTCATGACGACCATGATCGCAAATAAAATGGGTGGCGACTATCGTCCGTTCTATGTTGGAATCGCGGTTATCATCGTTGTAATCTGTATCATCGTAGCAGTTGGTATCAAAGACACACCGGAAGAGGCAGGATTATATCCGGACGGTGCGGATCACGCACCACTTTCAGAAGCAAATGATGAAGTCAAGCTGACTGTTGGTGAAGTATTAAAACAGAAGAAGGCATGGCTGTTGATTATTTCCTTTGGCGCATTCCAGTTTATCATCAACGCCTGCATGGGTTCTATGGCAGTCAGATACATGTCACTTGGCGGAATCGAAGTATGGCTGACAGCAGTAAAATGGCTGTCAATGGGCGCAATCCTCGGTATTCCGATGTCCTATGTATTTGGATTCCTGGATGACAAATTCGGATCAGTTAAGGCTTCTATCGTACTTGGTCTGACAGAGTTGATCCCGGTCCTTTGCCTGATGCTTCAGCCGGAAGGCGGACACGTTGGCCTGATGATCGGATGGGGCTTTGGCGTAGCATGCATGACAGGTGGTGTGCCGACAATGCATCCGTGTATCACAAGCTTTGCATACGGACGTCGTGAGTATCAGTCAGCAAACCGTATTATCATGGCGATTCAGCTGATTCCGTCGGCAGTGGCAGCGATGATGATGGTTATGTTGATCCAGAGTGGAAAGGGTACCCTGGCGTATGGAATCCTGATCGTGATCATCATCATCGGTTTGATTGCAACATTTGCGATGTTGAATATGAAAGATGCGAATGCGCTTGACCGCGGCCTTGGCAAAGATGCACAGAGAGGTCTGGAAGAGGCAAAGCAAGCAGAATAATCGCCGGAACATACGGCAAAAGGAGGAAAAAATGAAACGAAAAAAAGTTGCGTTATTACTGACAGGAATGATGATCGCAGCCATGACGGCTTCCATGGTGGGCTGCGGTAGTTCTGAAGTGGCGCCGGCAGGCTCTTCGGCAGGCGGTGAAGGTGTCTCTGCAGAAGCAGAAGGCGGTCCGGGTGGTCCGGGTGAAATGGACAAGACACCGGTAGAGGGACAGATCGGTTCCTGGAATGGCGGTGGAACAGATGCATCTACGATCGGCGGGAATGATTATGATTATGATGCAGCACTGTTTGTTACGGCAGAAGGAATTGATGAGGCGGAATCATCCACTGACAGAATCAGCGGTGGTAGTTATGATGCTTCCGTAGCGGAAGGAATCACAATCGAGGACTCCGAGAGTGGCGACAATGGTGTCATGGTAGTCGACACAGAGTATACGATCAAAAACTCGATCTTCAATTTCCTGACCAATGCGGATGGAACAGATACCTGCGATTTCTCCGGTAAGGGTACCGTACTGGCAGCATTTGGTGAAAATGCAAAGCTGACTGTCGAGGATTCTGAGATTCATACCAGTGGTGTGGCAACGATGCCGGTATTTGCAGACAGCGGTTCGGTTGTATCACTTCATAATGTAACGCTGCAGTCAGATGGCGGAACCCTTTATAAAGATTATCTGAATACACCTGACCAGCAGCTGATGGTAGCACCGCCGTGGATCCTGGGTATCATGGGAACAGCACGCGGAACCAATATGGAAGGTGACGATACGACAACAAACGTAACTGATTCTGAGACATCTGCAGGCGCATGGGCAGTACTTTCCACGGATGCAGGCAGTAACATGTATCTGAATGTTTATAACACCAGCCTGACGCTGAACAATCAGGACGAAAGTGCAGCGGCAGCTCTGCAGGCTGATGGCGGCCAGATTTCCGAAACGCTTGACAATCCATATACCGAAAACTATGGTTCCGGTTATGGTACATACGCGATCGGTAATGCAGTTGAGACATTTGCAGGTTCAGAACTGAATGTCGGAACATATGCAACGATCTTTACAGGCGGAACAGCAACCTATACCGATATTAAGGCAGGAGAGACGTATGACCTGAAGAATTCTGCCGGCGAAACAACTGAGACTTATGAAGCGCAGGAAGACAAGAATACCGTGATCAACTCCGATACATTTGGTTTCATGTTCCATCAGGGTGAAAACAATATCGCGATCGAAAACGGTACAGAAGTAAACTCTGCATATACAACATTCCTTGTTAAAACAGGTTCTTCCGATGAGACAATGACAGCAACTGTTGATGATTCTGCGATCAAAAACGGTGGTGTGCTGATCCAGGTAATGGATAATGACGATGCGACTACCGGTGGAATGATGGATGCAGACGATCCGGCAAATACAAACGGTGGACAGATGAACTTCAAGCCTGTTCATGAAGAATCTGCAGGTTTTACAACAGATGCTGCAGAAGCAGCGGAACAGGTACAGACCTTTACCTTTACCAATGGAACCTATGAAGGCAATATTTACAATGCGTCAGGTTCAGACGGACTGAACGGCTCGGCACTGAATGTAACACTCGGAGAAGGTGCTGTCTTAAATGGCGCAGCAGCATCAACATCTGCAATCCATGTAAGCTACGATGGTTCTGTAGCATTGAAGGCTGACGGCGGATATGCATTTGATAATGCTGATGATGCAGCTGCTTACGCAGATCAGTATCAGCTGACTTCCTACAGCATCAATGAGTACTTTAACATGGGCCAGGTTGCCAACATGATCAATGATAATGGCGCAAATGCCGTAAATATGACGCTTGAGAAAGATGCCGTATGGAATGTGGCAGCAACATCCGCTGTATCTTCTCTGACAATCAGTGATGACGCACAGGTTGTTATTCCGAACGATGTAACCCTCACAGTAGCCGGCAAGGATTATACAGGCACAACTCTGAAGGCCGGAGACCTGTAAAATAACTAATACCAAGTCAATCCAAACCTCTTTTTCATGAATAGATATAACAAAGGGACTCGCAGAGTATTGTGAGTCCTTTTGTTATTCGCAAAAAACATCCTGTTTTTCACAAAAAAACATGTTTTATAGGGCTCTGCTTTACTGTAGAATGATAATTGATGAAAGAGAATAAACCTCCAAACAACCTTTTTTTAAATCGCAAAGTGTACATAGCAAGTATTATAGCTGTTGCTGTACTCTTTGCGCTTTTTTTTAGTCTGATGTCGGATTCTGTGAAGGCATATCTGGGCTTGCGTCAAAAACAGGAGCCGGAAGTTGTTACAGAGATCAGTCTGACCTTTGCGTTTCAGAATCCGCAATGGAATGCCCAGATTGAACAAACGGTTGCGGATTTTGAGCAGGCATATCCACAGATCCGGGTAACTTATGAACCAGATTATGAACACGTTGTATATGAAGATGTTCTTGCAAGGCGGATCGCAAGAAATGAACTTGGTGATATCGTCCAGTTAAAAACACCGGCGGCATATGTAGATGGGAATTATCTTGCGCCGATCCCTGATGAAGTCAGCAAAGATATTTCCTATGTCTATCAGGATGACGGAAAAACCTGGGCAGTAGGAGCTGTTGAAACGACAAACGGAATCCTGTACAACAAAAAGATCTTTGAACAATATCAGTTAAAAGAACCTGCAACGTATGATGAATTTTTGAATATTTGCAGTGTTTTGAAAGAGAATGGAATCGTCCCGATCGGTGTGGCTGGGGAGGACCTTTGGCATATGGAGTATTGGGTGAATCATTATTTCCGGACAGATGCTCTCTCGAAGAATGGAGACTGGCTGAATGATGCCGCAGCCGGACTTGTTTCCTGGACAGATCCGGAAGTGGTCCAAATGCTTGATGACATGAAAGGGCTTTTTGAAAATCAGTATGTCAACGAGGACTGGAGGGCCGTAAGCGACGGAACGCTCCCCTATATGCTTGCGAATGGAAATGTGGCAATGGTATTTACAGGTCCATGGACTGCAGCCGGAATGCAGGAAACGGATGTATTTGAGGCCGGGTGGTTTCTGGTGCCGGACCGGGAAGGGAGGACTTTTGCGGCTAAAAATCAGGACACTTTTTGGGCGCTGTCAAAAGAATGCGCCAAGGACGAAGAGGTATATCAGGCCGCGGTCTGTTTTCTGGAGTTTTTCTATTCTCAGGATAATTACAGCAGAATATGTGAAAACACATTGACATTTCCGGTAAAGGAGATTGAATCGGTGACAGGACCGCAGGACGGTATTCGTGCTGACATTATGGAATCTAATCAGAATAGTACAAAAAAAGTGATAGATTATATAGGCAATTCCAGTTGTCCGCAGAATTTTGAGGCAGATATGCTGGAAATCATTGAAGCATACCTGGGTTCTGATGAGTCTGCAGAGGAAGCTGCAGAAAAGATACAGACAGCATGGCTAACCCGAATGGAAACGGAGAAGGCGAATGAATAAAAAAAGACGGCTTACTCCAAAAACAACATATCAGAAAATGGTCATGGGATTCCTGATTCTTGGAGTGCTTCCGTTGATGATTTTGGGCTTGCTCTATTATGCCAGATATCACAAGGCCGTTGAAGGTGTTATGGTCGATAATTACATACAGATCAATGAATACTTTGCGAAAAATACAGAGGATACTCTGGCGTCTGTTGACGATGCGATCGGGCGACTTTATGACTATTCCAATGGTTCGGATCTCAGTTTTTCGGATGCGCTTACGACTGCGGAAATGCATGGAAATCAAAGAAAGATGATCGTCCACGATGCGCTTCGTTACAGTATGGAAAGCAGTCCCTATATAGCGTCGATGCGGTTTCGGGATCAGAATGGAGAGATTTACAGTCTCTATATTGATCAGGAAAAAGTGCTACGTACAGACGGTGAAAACTTTACGGCATTACGTGATTCGTCTGAGCAGGGAGAGGATCTTCGTGATCTTAGTATTCTGGAAACAATGCCGGAAGAAGGTATATGTGTAGAATCCGATGATTACGTCTTTTCTCTTTCTAGAAACATCATGGATATCAGCGATATCCGGTATGCGAAAGACCGGATATTGGGAACGGTATATGCAGATGTGAATATTGAAGTTCTGAATGAAATGTCAGAGAAAATGAATGTCCGGGACGGAAGCTTCTATATTTATAATCCGAACCTGGGGCATTATCTGTATGCAGAGGATGAAAAGGTCTACCGGTATGAAGCTGATCCGTTAAGTGCCTGGCAAAAGGAGATTACGGGAGAAACAGGAGAACTGCGAAAGGCCGGCAGTGTACTGTTGTATCGCAAACTGACGGGGACGGATCTATATAGTGTCCTGCTATTAAGCCGGCATGAGATGATGGGATCTTATTTTCAGGGACGTGCATTGATGATCCTGATCCTGAGTTTTGTCCTGTTTGTACTACTCCTTTTGTACATGTGGTTTTCAAATCGACTGATGGCACCGGCAAAGCAGATCAAGGCTGGAATGGAGGAAGCGCAGAAAGGAAATCTCAAGGCCAGGGTTGATATACATACGGCTGATGAAATGGAGGATATCGCAGATGGATTTAATCGGATGGCAGCGGACCTGGAACGGTATATTAACCGTGTGTATGTCGCAGAGATCATGCAGCGGGATGCGGAATTAAATGCGCTTCGCATGCAGATACAGCCGCATTATCTGTATAATACATTGGATGTGATTAGGATGACGGCTTTAGAGCAAGATGATCCGAAGGCGGCTCGAATGCTGGAAAGCCTGGCATTCCAACTTCGGTATGTGATGGGGAGCCATACAGACCGTGCACTTCTTGGCGATGAACTCAAAATGCTCGAAGAATATTTTGTGATCATGAGAGTTCGTTATGAGGATAAGATAGCACTGCGTGTTGATGTTTCCAAAGAGGATCGTCAGCTTTGGATACCTAAGCTGATCCTGCAGCCAATGGTTGAGAATGCGATCAGACATGGGTTGCGGCCGAAAAAAGATGGCGGAACGATTGAAATCAAAACGAATAGGAAAGATGACGGACTCAATATCATCGTCATGGATAATGGTGTCGGGATAGAGCCGGAACGTCTGCAGCAAGTGATGGATCTGGTTGTCGATGAAGATATTTCTGCCGGAGTGGCAACCGGTGACGTCAGTGTTGGTATGAAAAATGTTTATGACAGAATCCGGATCAATTGCGGAAAAGCATATGGGTATGACATTGAGAGCATACCTGGATTTGGGACAATCGTAACCTATCATCTGCCGATCTGGTTAGAGGAAGATGATGACAAATAAGGAGAAAAAGATGTCGTGGCGTGTAATTATAGCAGATGATGAGGCAGTTATTCGTAATGGGATGAAAAATCTAATTGACTGGTCTCTGGTAGATGCAGAAGTTGTTGCCTTGGCAGAAGATGGTTCACAGTTGGAAGCGTATATGGATGTATATATGCCGGACATCGTGGTATCAGATATCAAAATGCCCGGATTGACCGGGTTACAGGTGCTTGCAAATGCAAAAGAAAAGTCGCAGAATACACAGTTTATATTTATCAGCGGATACAGCGAGTTTTCTTATGCAAAGGAAGCAATGAAGAATGGTGCTGTCGATTATCTGTTAAAGCCGGTTCGGGCTGATGAGCTCGAACAGGCTGTCCGAAAAGCCATTGGTAACAGGACGGATCATGAAACGGTAAAAGTGTTTCGGGAGGAAAAGAGTGAACTGGAGGATCTGATCAGAAATGCCGGCTGTCTGCCGGAAGTGACGGAAACGTTTGAACAGATGGTTTTAAACAGGTACCGGATTGATCTGTCAGAAAAAGTATTTGTGGGTGTCTGTATCGGTATTCGACCGGATATTGCTGCAAAACTGGAACAGACATCTTTCGAACGATATAATCTGATCCGGTTTGCGGTATATAACAGGATCAGTGAACTGCTTGGAGAGTATGTAGAAGGTGTCGTGGTCAGGAGGGAGGATGCCTGCCTGCAGCTTTTGGTATTCTGGCCCGAAAAGGAAGAAGGTACACTCTATGAATCAGGTATCCTGCCGATGAAAAAGCAAATCGAGGATGAATACCAAGTGCGTCTTTTGATTGGGATCGGAATGCCGTCATCCAGCCCTGAACAGCTTAAAAATGCATTTCGTACTGCGAAATACGCATTTGATCTTTATTATTACGAAGAACGTCCGATCATTCTTTTTCAGGAGCTCCACAAATCATTCGAGGAATCCAATGAAGAATTTAACAGAATGACAGACATTGTATTCCGTTCCATTGTTTCCCGGGATGGAGAAACACTAAAGAATGTAATGGATACCTTAATTCTGATTGGCAAAATGTTCTATGGAAATCGTTTTGCAACAGAAAATCGCTGTATGCATTTTACAGGAATGATTGCGGAGAAACTGATGCAATATCGAATGATTCAAAAAGATTTTTATGAATTACAGGATAATCTGCAGGAAAGAATTGAAAAGAAGAATACCTATCGGGAAGTTATGGATGAGATCATGCTGTATTACGAAGAACTGCTGCATCATATCAGCGAAGCAGGGAAAAGCAGAGAAAGCATTCTGATCGAAGATGTCAAGCAATATATTCGTGATCATTATATGGAAGAAATCTCCATCAGCCTGCTTTCCGATGTGGCATGTGTGAGCAAAAACTATTTCAGTGCTCTGTTTAAAAAAGAAACCGGTATGAATTACAAAGCATACCTGACAAAGGTAAGGATGGAAGCAGCTTTGAAGCTGCTTCAGGAAACAGATGACAGGACGTACGAGATCAGCGAAAAGGTCGGCTATAATAATGTAAGACGTTTTGTTGATGCTTTTAAGCAGATTTATTCAGTCACGCCTGCCGAATACCGAAAGTCACTTCGCGGAGAATAGGATTACCTGCTCCATCGCCCGCTGGCACCGCATGGCAGCACAAGTCCTGAGTCTGTGACAGGCAGACCGATCTCACTGGAAGTAATCTGACCGTCAAATGGTTTTAATTCACTTCCTATTAAATAAGAAAGAACAGCCGGCTGCAGACCGGTGGTATAGGAATTGATCAAAAAGAAGAGCGGATCATCTGAGAGGATCTTGGTGCAGAGACCTACGAGCGGATGGATCCGCTCTTCAATCTTCCAGATTTCGCCCTTCGGGCCGCGGCCGTAGGATGGCGGATCCATGATGATCGCATCATAATGATTGCCGCGACGGATCTCCCGCTCGACAAATTTGACACAGTCATCGACAAGCCATCGGATCGGGGCATCAGCAAGTCCGGAAGCAGCGACATTT
Organism: Lachnospiraceae bacterium; assembly: GCA_015057865.1. Classification (GTDB taxonomy): domain Bacteria; phylum Bacillota; class Clostridia; order Lachnospirales; family Lachnospiraceae; genus SY8519. The sequence goes on along the minus strand of SVDH01000012.1, from coordinate 30,422 downwards.
TCCTTTGCCCATCCTACCATGCCCTTAGACGCATCGACATGTGTCACGTGTGCGCCTGCGGCAGCAGCGGAAATCGTCGCACCGCCGGTATAGGCAAAAAGGTTTAATACTTTGACAGGCTGGCTGCTGTTTCTTTTGTCCGCTTCTTCGGCGATCAACTGTGAAAACCAGTCCCAGTTTGCGGCCTGCTCCGGGAACAGACCCGTATGTTTAAAGGCAAACGGCTTCAGACGGAAGGTCAGCTCTTTGTGTGCTGCATAGGAGTTTGAGGATGTAACGTTCTCTGGAAGAGAGTAGTGGATATCCCATTGCTCCGGAAGATCAAAAAACTCCCATTCTCCGCCGCCCTTTTTGCTTCTGTGGTAATGCGCGTTCGGCTTTTTCCAGAACCGATCCTTCTTTGGCGTATTCCAGATGACCTGCGGGTCCGGCCGCACGAGACGGTATTCGCCCCAGCGCTCCAGCTTCTCGCCGCCGGAGCAGTCAAGCACTTCGTAATCTTTCCAGTTGGATGCTAACCACATATTGTGTTCCTTCCTTATAAATAAACTAATTATATGCCCATGATTATACGGCAAAAAAAACTTGAAAAAAACCCCTTGCATTCTTCATTACATTCGATTATAATGATTCGTGCTGTGGCATTGATAGCTGTGAAGCGTGAGGTTGCTGCCCGTTGTGGCAGGTTTTCCGTGGAGCGAATGTCATGTTAGGAAACTGGCGACAAGTCACTGTACTCAATAGCTGCGAAAGCAGATCAGAATGTGTTTGTGGAATCTCATGAGGGGAGGACACACACGGGAGAGTGTACAGTCACCGCTTGTCGTACTGAACTAAAGTGCGAAGCTGGTGATTTTTTTCTGCGAAAAGCACAGGCTGAAAGCAGGCGGCTTGCGAGGCAACAATGGAGGTATTTTTATGGCAAATCAGAAGATGAGAATCATCCTCAAAGCGTATGATCATGAAATGGTGGATGCGTCCGCTAAGAAGATCATCGAAACAGTTCGGAAGAATGGATCTGAGGTCAGCGGACCGGTACCGCTTCCCACGAAGAAGGAAGTTGTTACAATCCTTCGTGCGGTACACAAATACAAAGATTCCAGAGAGCAGTTCGAACAGAGAACACACAAGAGACTGATCGATATCATCGCACCGACACAGAAGACAGTTGATGCTCTGACAAGACTGGAAGTTCCGGCTGGTGTTAGCATTGATATTAAGATGAAGTAACATTCTAGAATGAGCGCGAAAGCGTTCCGCTGTAGAAGGAGGAAAATTATGAAAAAAGCGATTCTGGCAACCAAGATCGGGATGACCCAGATCTTCGATGAAAGCGGAGAGATGATCCCGGTTACCGTACTGCAGGCTGGTCCTTGCTGTGTAACACAGATCAAGACAGAAGAAAACGACGGTTACTCTGCAGTTCAGGTAGGATTTGTGGACAAGAAGGAAAAAGCAGTCAATGTTGATGCAACCGGAAGAAAAGAAGTCCGCAACCGTCATGGCGTAAACAAACCGCAGAAAGGACATTTCGATAAGGCCGGCGTATCCGGAAAGCGTTTTGTCCGCGAGTTCAAGTTTGAAAACGCTGCAGATTACAATCTGGCTGATGAAATCAAAGCAGATATCTTTGAAGCCGGCGATAAGGTCGATGCAACTGCAATCTCCAAAGGTAAGGGATTCCAGGGCGCGATCAAGCGTCACGGACAGCACAGAGGTCCGATGACACACGGTTCCAAGTTCCATCGCCATCAGGGTTCCAACGGCGCATGCTCCAGCCCGAGCAAGGTATTCAAGGGCAAAGGCATGCCGGGTCACATGGGAAGCGTGAAAGTAACTGTTCAGAATCTGGAAGTTGTTCGCGTTGATGCGGAGAACGACCTGCTGCTGATCAAAGGCTCTGTACCGGGCCCGAAGAAAGCACTGGTTACAATCAGAGAGTCTGTTAAGGCTTAACGCTTAGTGAGGAAAGGAGGACATACAGATGGCAACCGTATCTGTTTATAATATGGCTGGCGAAGAAGTGGGAACGATCGATCTCAATGATGCAATCTTCGGAGTAGAGCCAAACGAGCATCTGTTACATAAGGCAGTCGTTGCACAGCTGGCAAACAACCGCCAGGGCACACAGAAAGCCAAAACCCGTTCGGAAGTATCCGGCGGCGGAAGAAAACCTTGGAGACAGAAAGGAACCGGACATGCAAGACAGGGTTCTACAAGATCTCCGCAGTGGACAGGCGGCGGCGTTGTATTCGCACCGGTACCGCGTGACTACACACAGAAGGTAAACAAAAAGGAAAAGAGAGCAGCATTAAAATCTGCACTTTCCGCAAAAGTTGCTGACAGCAAGTTCGTTGTTCTGGATGAACTGAAGCTGGATGCGATCAAGACAAAGGATTTCGTAAACGTGCTGAACAACTTAAACGTTGCAAAAGCGCTGGTCGTATTAAATGACAATGATGAGACCGTCATCCGCTCAGCTGCAAACGTAAAAGATGTCAAAACCGCACTGACGAATACCATCAATGTATATGACATCCTGAAATATGACACAGTTGTCGTAACAAAGGATGCCGTTGCAACCATCGAGGAGGTGTATGCATAATGGCAAACATTCAGTACTATGACGTAATCCTCAAACCAGTGGTTACAGAAAAAAGCATGAATCTCATGGCAGAGAAAAAATACACATTCCTGGTTCATCCGGAGGCAAACAAAGCCATGATCAAGGAAGCTGTAGAGAAGATGTTTGACGATGTCAAGGTGGCAAAGGTTCGCACACTGAACCAGACAGGCAAAGCAAGCCGTCGTAACACCCGTCAGGGCGTGATCAGCGGAAAGAAAGCCGATACCAAGAAGGCAATCGTCACACTGACGGAAGACAGCAAGGATATCGAAATCTTTGCAGGTCTGTAATTGAAAGGAGCATACAATGGGAATCAAAACTTATAACCCGTATACACCTTCCAGACGTAACATGACCGGCTCTGATTTTTCCGAGATCACAAAAACAACTCCGGAGAAATCCCTGCTGGTATCATCCTCAAAGACGGCTGGAAGAAACAACCAGGGTAAAATTACAGTAAGACATCGCGGCGGCGGTGCAAAGAAAAAATACAGAATCATCGATTTCAAGCGTAACAGCAAAGACGGTATGCCGGCAAAGGTAATCGGTATCGAGTACGATCCGAACCGTACAGCAAACATTGCGCTGATCTGCTATCAGGATGGTACAAAAGCTTATATCCTGGCACCGCAGGGTCTGACAGACGGTATGACCGTTGTCAGCGGACCGGAAGCAGAAGTTCGTGTAGGCAACTGCCTGCCGCTTGCAAACATTCCGGTTGGTACACAGGTTCACAACATCGAGCTGCATCCGGGCAAGGGCGGACAGATGGTTCGTTCCGCAGGTAACTCCGCGCAGCTGATGGCAAAAGAAGGTAAATATGCAACGCTTCGTCTTCCCTCCGGTGAGATGCGTATGGTTCCGGCAAACTGCCGCGCCACGATCGGCGTAGTCGGCAACGGCGACCATAACCTGATCAATCTGGGTAAGGCAGGCCGGAAACGCCACATGGGCATCCGCCCGACCGTCCGCGGTTCTGTTATGAACCCGAACGATCATCCGCATGGTGGTGGTGAAGGTAAGACCGGTATCGGACGTCCGGGTCCGTGCACACCTTGGGGTAAGCCGGCACTTGGCCTGAAGACCAGACCGAAGAAGAAAGCATCTAACAAACTGATCGTCAGAAGAAGAGACGGCAGAGCCATTAAGTAATTAGGGAGGTAAGAAAATGGGTCGTTCATTAAAAAAAGGACCTTTCGCAGACGAAAGCTTATTAAAGAAGATCGATGCAATGAATGAATCCGGCGACAAGCAGGTCATCAAGACCTGGTCCCGTCGCTCCATGATCTTCCCGTCATTCGTCGGACATACCATTGCCGTACATGACGGCAGAAAGCATGTTCCGGTATACATCACGGAAGACATGGTTGGACATAAGCTCGGTGAGTTCGTCGCAACCCGTACCTACAGAGGACACGGTAAAGACGAAAAGAAGAGCGGTGTAAGATAAACTTAAAGGAGGCTATAAAATGTCAAGAGGACATAGATCCCAGATCAAAAGAGAGAGAAATGCGAATAAAGACACCAGACCTTCTGCTAAGTTATCTTACGCAAGAATGTCTGCGCAGAAAGCAGGCTTCGTACTCGACGCGATCCGCGGCAAGGACGTAGCAACTGCACTCGCTATCGTAACCTACAATCCTCGCTACGCTTCCAGCGTGATCAAAAAGCTGTTGGAATCTGCAATCGCTAATGCAGAGAACAACAATGGACTGAGAGCAGATGACCTTTATGTGGAAGAATGCTACGCAAACAAAGGTCCGACAATGAAGCGTATCCGGCCAAGAGCACAGGGCAGAGCTTATCGTATCGAAAAGAGAACCTGCCACATTACGATCGTGCTGAACGAGAAATAGGAGGAGTATTATGGGACAGAAAGTAAATCCCCATGGTTTACGAGTAGGAGTCATTAAAGACTGGAGTTCAAAATGGTATGCGGAAGACAATTTCGCAGACCTTCTCGTAGAAGATTACAATATCAGACAGTTTCTGAAAAAGAAATTATACAGTGCAGGAATCTCTGATATCCAGATCGAGCGTACCAGTGACCGTGTAAAAATCACAATCTACACCGCAAAACCGGGCGTTGTTATCGGTAAGGGCGGCGCAGAGATCGAGAAGGTGAAGAAAGACCTTCAGAAGTTCACTGACAAGAAGCTCATCGTAGACATCAAAGAGATCAAAAGACCGGACAAAGATGCACAGCTTGTTGCAGAAAACATCGCTGCACAGCTGGAAAACCGTGTATCCTTCCGTCGTGCAATGAAATCCTGCATGGGAAGATGCATGAGAGCCGGCGCACTTGGAATCAAGACATCCGTTTCCGGACGTCTGGGTGGTGCTGATATGGCACGTACCGAGTTCTACAGTGAGGGAACCATCCCGCTGCAGACACTGCGCGCTGATATCGACTATGGATTCGCTGAGGCAGATACAACCTATGGTAAAGTAGGTGTTAAAGTCTGGATCTACAAAGGCGAAATCCTTCCGAAGAAAGCAGAAGGGGGAGATAGATAATGTTAATGCCGAAAAGAGTAAAACATCGGAAACAGTTCCGCGGATCTATGGCCGGCAAACCGACCAGAGGAACACGGATCACCAATGGTGAATTTGGTATCGTTGCTACCGAACCCTGCTGGATTCGTTCCAATCAGATCGAGGCAGCCCGTGTAGCGATGACCCGTCACGTAAAGAGAGGCGGTAAAGTCTGGATCAAGATTTTCCCGGACAAGCCGGTTACCGCAAAACCTGCTGAGACCCGAATGGGATCCGGTAAAGGTGCCCTGGAGTACTGGGTAGCAGTTGTTAAACCGGGACGCGTACTTTTCGAGATTGCCGGTGTACCTGAAGACACAGCCCGTGAAGCTCTGCGTCTTGCATCGCACAAGCTGCCATGCAAGTGCAAGGTTGTTTCCCGTGCGGATTTAGAAGGCGGTGAACAGTAATGAGATCAAGTAAATATTTAGAAGAATTAAGAAATTACGACGCTGCACAGCTGAAAGCACAGCTCGTAGATGCAAAAAAAGAACTCTTTAATCTGCGTTTCCAGAATGCAACAAACCAGCTGGAGAACACAGGAAGAATCAAAGAAGTCAAGAGAAATATTGCCAGGATCCAGACTGTTATGACCGAGAAGGCGGAATAGTCACAGGAAAGATCCTTGAAAGGAGACCATTGTGGAAGAAAGAAATCTGAGAAAGACGCGTGTCGGAAAAGTGGTCAGCGACAAGATGGATAAGACGGTCGTGGTTGCTATTGAAGACAGTGTAAGACATCCACTTTACAATAAGATCGTAAAAAGAACGTACCGCCTGAAGGCACACGATGAGAACAATGAGTGCGGCATCGGCGACAGAGTACGTGTGATGGAGACCAGACCGTTATCCAAAGATAAGAGATGGAGACTGGTCGAGATTATCGAGAAAGCAAGATAAGGAGGCTGTCAGTATGATTCAGCAGGAAAGCAGACTGAAAGTAGCCGACAATACCGGAGCAAAAGAAATCCTTTGCATCCGTGTTATGGGCGGCTCGACCAGAAGATATGCACACATCGGTGACATTATTACTGCTACGGTTAAAGATGCAACACCAGGCGGCGTTGTCAAAAAAGGTGATATCGTAAAAGCAGTTGTCGTTCGCACAAAGAGAAGCACACGTCGTAAAGACGGTTCTTACATCAGCTTCGACGAGAACGCAGCAGTCATCATCAAAGATGACAAGACACCGAGAGGAACCCGTATTTTCGGACCGGTAGCAAGAGAGCTTCGTGAAAAACAGTTCATGAAGATCGTTTCTCTGGCTCCGGAAGTATTGTAGGAGGTACGATCATGCAGAAAATCAAAAAAGGTGATACCGTTCGCGTGATCGCCGGAAAAGATCTCGGAAAAGAGGGAAAGGTTCTCTCTGTTGATCCGAAAAAAGACACCGTAATCGTTGAAGGTGTAAATCAGCGCACAAAGCATGTTAAGCCCGGCGCAGGCAACCCTGCAGGCGGCATTATCACAGAAGAAGGTCCGATCCATGTATCGAACGTAATGTATCTGCACAAAGGCGAAGCAACAAGAATCGGCTTCAAATTTGACGGAGACAAGAAAGTTCGTTATGCAAAGAAGACCGGCGATGTGATTGATTAGGAAAGGAGGGCTTAACATTGAGCAGACTGAGAGAACAGTACGAAAATGAAATCGTTGATGCGATGATCAAAAAATTCGGCTACAAAAATGTTGTGCAGGTTCCGAAAATTGACAAGATCGTAATCAACATGGGTGTTGGTGAAGCAAAAGAAAATGCCAAGATCCTGGAGTCCGCTATGAAAGACCTGGAGATCATCTCCGGTCAGAAACCGGTCATCACAAAGGCTAAAAAATCTGTTGCGAACTTTAAGATTCGTGAGGGTATGCCGATCGGATGTATGGTTACACTTAGAAGTGAGCGTATGTATGAATTCCTGGATCGCCTGGTTAACCTGGCACTTCCGCGTGTCCGCGACTTCCGCGGCGTGAATCCGAATTCCTTTGATGGACGTGGAAACTACTCCATGGGTATCAAAGAGCAGCTGATCTTCCCGGAAATCGAGTACGATAAGGTTGATAAGATCAGAGGTATGGATATCATCGTTGTTACCACAGCTCAGACAGACGAAGAAGGACGTGAGCTGCTGGCACAGTTCGGTATGCCATTTGCACGTTAACAGGAGGATAGGATAGTGGCAAAGAAATCTATGAAAATCAAACAGCAGCGTAAGCAGAAATTCTCCACCAGAGAATACAACCGCTGCAAGATCTGCGGACGTCCGCATGCATACCTTAGAAAATACGGTATCTGCAGAGTATGTTTCCGTGAGTTGGCTTATAAGGGTGAGATCCCGGGCGTAAAGAAGAGTAGTTGGTAAGGAGGAAATAATCATGACAATGAGTGATCCGATTGCAGATATGCTTACAAGAATCCGTAACGCCAATACTGCAAAACATGACACAGTAGATATTCCTTCTTCAAAAATGAAAGTAGCCATTGCTGACATTCTGGAAAAAGAAGGCTATATCACAAAATATGAAATCGTTAATGAAGGCGGCTTTGATGTGATCCATATCACACTGAAATATGGCGCAACAAAGAATGACAAGATCATCAGCGGCATCAAGAGAATCTCTAAGCCGGGTCTTCGTGTTTACGCAGGCAAAGATGAGATCCCGCGTGTGCTTGGCGGTCTGGGTGTAGCAATCCTTTCTACAAACCAGGGCGTGATCACAGACAAAGAAGCTAGAAAATTACAGGTTGGCGGCGAGGTACTGGCATTTGTTTGGTAAGCCGGCAGCGACTATGAAAAAATTGGAGGTACGGGCATGTCACGTGTAGGAAGAATGCCAATCGCGATCCCGGACGGCGTAACCGTTACGATCGCAGAAAATAATCTGGTGACAGTTAAAGGACCGAAGGGAACACTTGAGAGAGTGCTGCCGGAGGAAATGACCATTAAACAGGAAGGTGCGGAGATCATCGTTGAGCGTCCGAATGATCTGAAGAGAAACCGGGCACTCCATGGTCTGACCAGATCACTGATCAATAACATGGTAGTAGGTGTTCACACCGGCTATCAGAAGAATCTTGAATTAAACGGTGTTGGTTACCGTGCGATCAAGCAGGGTAAAAAGCTGACACTTCACCTTGGATTCTCTCATCCGGTAGAGATGGAAGATCCGGAAGGTGTAGAAGTAGAAGTTGACGGTAACAAAATCATCGTCAAAGGTATCGATAAGGAAAAAGTCGGCCAGTATGCGGCTGAAATCCGCGACAAGAAACGTCCGGAGCCGTATAAGGGCAAGGGCATTAAGTATGCTGATGAGCATATCAGACGCAAGGTTGGTAAGACCGGTAAGTAATTAAAGGAGAGGCATAGAAATGGTTAATAAAAAATCCAGAACTGCAAATCGTGTAAAAAAGCACGCAAGAGTTCGTAAAAACTTAGCAGGTACTGCCGCAAGACCGCGTCTGGCTGTATTCAGAAGCAACAATCATATGTATGCTCAGATTATCGATGACGAGGCCGGCCGTACACTGGCAGCAGCTTCCACTCTTGAAAAAGAAATCAAAGAAGCCTGTGAGAAGACAAACAACGTAGATGCAGCCGCACAGGTTGGTACCGCGATCGCAAAGAAAGCGCTTGCTGCAGGTATCACAACAGTTGTATTTGACCGTGGCGGTTTTATCTATCAGGGTAAAGTACAGGCACTGGCAGACGCAGCACGCGAAGCCGGATTAGACTTTTAACAGGAGGGGAGTAACACATGAAACGTACAATTATTGATGTTGACCAGCTTGAGCTGGAAGAAAAAGTTGTAACGATCAAGCGTGTCACCAAAGTAGTAAAGGGTGGACGTAACATGCGTTTTACAGCCCTTGTAGTTGTAGGTGACGGCAATGGTCATGTTGGCGCAGGCCTGGGCAAAGCAACTGAAATTCCGGAAGCGATCCGCAAAGGAAAAGAAGATGCAACAAAGCGCCTGATCGAGGTTAAGCTGGATAAGAACAACAGTATCACGCATGATATTGTCGGAAAGCATACCGGCGCACACGTACTGCTTAAGAGAAGCCCGGAAGGTACCGGTGTTATCGCAGGTGGTCCGGCACGTAGCGTTTGCGAGCTTGCAGGTATCCGTAATATCCGTACAAAATCACTGGGCTCAAACAACAAGCAGAACGTTGTACTTGCAACGATCGATGCGCTTAGCCAGTTGAAATCTCCGGAAGAAGTTGCCAAAGCACGCGGTAAGAGTATCGACGAGATCTTAGGTTAAAACAGGAGGTTTACAATGGCTGATACATTAAAGATCACATTGGTTAAGTCACCGATCGGTGCAAAACCAAAGCATAAAAAAACCATAGAAGCGCTTGGACTGCGTAAAATGCATGCAACTGTTGAAAAACCGGACAATCCGGCAATCCGCGGCATGGTATTCCAGGTGAAACATCTTGTAGAAGTAGAAGAAGTATAAGATAGGAGAAGGAGGTACCATGATGGATTTATCAAATTTAAGTCCGGCGGAAGGCTCCAAGCACAGCAATAATTTCAGAAGGGGCAGAGGCCATGGTTCCGGAAACGGCAAGACAGCCGGCAAAGGACATAAGGGCCAGAAAGCTCGTTCGGGCGGAGCTCCGAGACCGGGATTTGAAGGTGGACAGATGCCTTTATATCGCCGGATTCCGAAACGAGGCTTTACAAATATCAACGCAAAAGAGATCATCCCGGTAAATGTAGCTGCTCTTGAGCGGTTCGAAGACGGCACGGTTGTTACAGTGGACATGCTTGTTGAGACCAGAATCGTACGCAATCCGAGAGATGGAGTTAAAATTCTGGGCAACGGCGAGCTGACCAAAAAGCTCACTGTACAGGCAAACGCATTTTCAGCATCCGCTAAGGAAAAAATCGAAGCTGCTGGGGGAAGTGCAGAGGTAGTTTAATGCTGACCAAAATCAAAAATGCTTTTAAAACACCGGAGATTCGCCAGCGTCTGATCTTTACATTTCTGATGCTGGTGGTGATCCGAATCGGAAGTCAGATTCCGATGCCAGGGGTTAATGGCGAGTTTTTCAAACAGTGGATGGAAGCAAATCTTGGCAGTGGCGGCAATCTGGGATTCTTTGATGCGATCACCGGTGGATCTTTTGAAAACATGTCAATCTTCGCATTGAACATTACGCCATACATCACATCATCGATCATCATGCAGCTTCTGACCATTGCGATTCCGAAATTTGAGGAATGGCATAAAGAAGGAGAAGAAGGACGGAAAAAGATGACGGCGATCACGCGTTATCTGACCGTTGCTCTTTCTCTTGGCGAGTCTATCGCTATGGCTGTTGGCTTCGGCAGACAGGGATATCTGATTCAGTACGATGCGCTGCATATCATTATGGCAGTTGCAGCACTGACAGCAGGCTCGACAACGCTGATGTGGATTGGTGAGCGGATCACGGAAAAGGGCGTCGGAAACGGTATTTCCATCGTTTTGACGATCAACATCATTTCCCGTATCCCGTATGATCTGCGTGCGTTATGGCAGCAGTTTGTCATCGGCAAAAACATTCAGAACATGATCCTTGCAGGCGCGATCATCATTGCGATCATCCTGGCAGTCATCATTCTGGTTGTTATGCTGCAGGGCGCGGAGCGTCGGATTCCGGTTCAGTACTCCAGAAAAGTATTCGGAGGAAGAACACAGGTTGGAGGAAACTCCTCACATATTCCGCTTCGTGTCAACACAGCAGGCGTTATCCCGATCATCTTCGCACAGTCGATCATGATGTTCCCGGTAGTGATCACGCAGCTGCTCGGAAAGAATCCGGGCGGTCCCGGCGGATTCATCCTGAACATGTTAAGTCAGTCGAACTGGTGCGATCCTGCAAGACCGGTTTATACGATCGGCCTGGCAGTATATGTCCTGCTGATCATCGCGTTTGCTTACTTCTATACGACGATTACATTCAATCCGTTGGAAGTCGCAAACAACATGAAAAAATCCGGTGGCTTTATTCCGGGTATCCGCCCGGGCAAACCAACCAGTGATTATCTGCAGACAATGCTCGGATATATCATCTTTATCGGAGCGTGCGGTCTGTCGATCGTTGCGATCATACCGATCTTCTTTGAGGGATTCTTTAATGCGTCGATCTCATTCGGCGGCACCTCACTGATCATTATCGTCGGTGTTGTTATTGAGACTTTAAAGCAGATCGATTCACAGATGCTGGTTCGGAATTATTCAGGTTTCCTGAATTCATAACCAAAAATAATAGGGAAGTACGCATCCTGTGCTTCCCTAAAGGTGTTTCATGCAATACATTTATGCATAGACGGGAGGTAACCATATGAAAATCATCATGCTTGGCGCACCCGGCGCAGGAAAAGGCACACAGGCAAAGCAGATCGCAGATAAGTTCAGCATTCCGCATATTTCCACCGGAGACATTTTCCGTGCGAATATCAAAGAAGGAACAGAGCTTGGCAAAAAAGCAAAAGGCTATATGGATGCCGGAGAGCTGGTGCCGGATGAGCTTGTTTGTGACCTGGTAGTAGACCGGATCCAGAAAGAAGACTGTGCAAACGGTTTTATCCTGGATGGTTTCCCAAGAACGATCCCGCAGGCAGAGGCTTTGACAGAAGCACTGAATGCGATCGGACAGAAGATGGATTACGCGATCGATATCGAAGTAAACGATGCACAGATCGTTGAGAGAATGGGCGGAAGACGTGCATGCTTAGGATGTGGAGCAACTTATCATATCATCAACATCCCGCCGAAAAAAGAAGGTATCTGCGACCGCTGCGGTTCTGAGATCATCCTTCGTGATGACGACAAACCGGAGACTGTTCAGAACCGTCTGAATGTATATCATGAGCAGACACAGCCGTTGATCGATTACTATAAAAATGAGGGAATCCTTTCATCCGTAGACGGTACACAGCCGATGGATAAAGTATTTGCTGACATTATCGGAATCGTAGGCTGATGAAAACATATGATACGGACCTCAGAGGGAAGCTTTGCGTTTCCCTCTGCGGTCACGACAAAGGAAAGATATATGTCATCATCGCAAGTGATGACGAAGAGGTTCTTCTTGCCGATGGAGAAAGCAGGACATTAGATCGTCCCAAGAAAAAGAACAGACGGCATATACAGCCGATCATCCATCTGCCGGAGGATGTGAGAGAAGCACTCGGCGAGTGTACGGATCTCACGATGAAAAGGGCATTGAGATTATATAAACAAGCGGAGGTTTAGTTGAATGTCAAAAGCGGATGTCATTGAAGTAGAGGGAATTGTAAAAGAAAAACTCCCGAATGCAATGTTTCAGGTAGAGCTGGAAAACGGTCATGAGGTACTGGCACATATCAGCGGCAAGCTGCGTATGAACTTTATCCGGATCCTGCCGGGAGACAAAGTTACTCTGGAGCTTTCCCCCTATGATCTTTCAAAAGGACGCATTATCTGGCGTGCAAAATAATACTTGTATTCTGTTTGGCGTCATGCTATAATCTTTACCGACGCTTTAAAAGAACAAGGGAGTACTATGCGTATTTCCGGATGTTTTGAGAAAGGAGGAAGATACTGTGAAAGTACGTTCATCAGTGAAGCCGATGTGCGAAAAGTGCAAAGTCATTAAGCGCAAAGGTCGTATCCGAATCATCTGCGAAAACCCGAAGCATAAACAGCGTCAGGGATGATTCTAACAAATCTTTTTTCTTATTTATTATGAAGGCGGCTGCAGCAGTTAATACTGCTGTTATTCATAAAACAGTGGATTCCACTGGCTTTTTTGCGTTTTGATACCGAGGACGCGGAAAGCGAAAATACAGTGCTGGTGCATACACACATTTCAGGCCGGAGTATTCCGGAGCTGTATGAGGGCCTGGCTGTATGGAACAAAAAACCGAAACAAAGAATCAATGGAGGTATGAACACACATGGCTCGTATTGCAGGTGTCGATTTACCAAGAGACAAACGTGTAGAGATCGGTCTTACTTATATCTATGGAATCGGTGTTTCCAGCGCTAAGCGCATCATCGCGGAAGCAGGCGTTGATCCGGACACCCGTTGCAAAGATCTGACGGCCGAAGAAGTAAAGCGTCTCAGTGATGTGATCGATCAGACTCAGGTCGTAGAAGGTGATCTGCGTCGTGAAGTAGCGATGAACATCAAGAGACTGCAGGAAATCGGATGCTATCGCGGAATCCGTCACAGAAAGGGTCTGCCGGTTCGCGGCCAGAAGACCAAGACGAATGCGCGGACAAGAAAAGGTCCGAGAAGAACCGTTGCAAACAAGAAAAAATAAAAGTTAAGAAAGTAGGTTAGTTTTATTATGGCGAAAAAAGTTGCGAGAAGATCAACTACAAGACGCGTAAAGAAAAACGTTGAACATGGACAGGCACATATCCAGGCTTCCTTCAACAATACAATCGTTACATTAACGGATGCACAGGGCAATGCTCTGTCATGGGCAAGTGCCGGTGGTCTTGGATTCAGAGGTTCAAGGAAATCTACTCCATATGCTGCACAGATGGCAGCAGAGACTGCGACAAAAGCGGCTCTGATCCATGGTCTGAAGACTGTGGACGTATTTGTAAAGGGTCCGGGTTCAGGAAGAGAAGCAGCAATCCGTGCACTGGGTGCAAATGGTCTGCAGGTATTAAGCATCACAGACGTTACACCAGTACCGCATAACGGATGCCGCCCGCCAAAACGTCGTCGCGTATAGTTCTGATTTATTAGGAGGTAGCCAAAATGGCAGTAAATAGAGTACCTGTTCTGAAAAGATGCAGATCACTCGGCCTGGAGCCGGCTTATCTTGGCATCGATAAGAAATCCAATCGTACGCTGAAGCGTTCCAGCCGTAAGATTTCTGATTACGGTCTTCAGCTGCGTGAGAAGCAGAAAGCCAAATTCATTTATGGCGTTCTGGAGAAACCTTTCCATAACTACTATGAGAAGGCAGACCGCATGAAAGGCATGACAGGTGAGAACCTGATGGCAATGCTTGAGTGCAGACTGGACAATGTTGTATTTCGTCTGGGCTTCGCAAGAACCCGTAAAGAGGCGAGACAGATTGTTGATCACAGACATGTTCTGGTAAACGGCAAGCGTGTACAGATTCCGTCCTACCAGGTAAAAGCCGGTGATGTGATCGAGATCAAAGAAAAATGCAAGACAATGCAGCGCTATAAAGATATCCTTGAAGTAACAGGCAGCCGTATCGTTCCGGAGTGGCTGGAGTCTGATCAGGAGAACTTAAGCGGCACTGTAAAGGAGATTCCGAAGCGCAGCATGATTGACGTTCCTGTTGATGAGATGCTGATCGTCGAGTTGTATTCCAAGTAATAGTACATAAGGAGGGCTTGCGTTGTTCGATTTTGAAAAACCGAAAATTGAGATTGCTGAAATCTCAGAAGATAATAAATATGGAAAGTTTGTCGTTGAGCCCCTTGAAAGAGGTTATGGAACAACACTGGGCAACTCATTACGCAGAATCATGCTTTCCTCTCTGCCGGGTGCGGCTGTCAGTCAGGTAAAGATTGACGGTGTACAGCATGAGTTTTCAACCATTCCGGGCGTAAAAGAGGATGTAACAGAGATCATTCTGAATATCAAGGAAATCGCACTGAAGAATACCAGCTCAACCGATGAAGCAAAAGTTGCTTACATCGAGTTTGAAGGAGAAGGTACTGTAACAGGTGCCGATATTCAGGCAGATTCAGATATTGAAGTGGTTAACAAAGATCTCGAGATCGCTCATTTAAATGGCGGTTCAGATTGCAGATTGTTCATGGAACTGACGATCACAAAAGGCAGAGGATATGTCAGTGCGGATCGTAATAAATCTGATGATACACCGATTGGTGTCATCGCGATCGATTCGATCTACACACCGGTTGAGCGTGTAAATCTCAATGTAGAGAATACACGTGTCGGAAATGTGACCGACTATGACAAACTGACTTTAGAGGTATATACAGACGGAACACTGCGTCCGGACGATGCAGTCAGCCTTGCTGCTAAAGTTCTGAGTGAGCATCTGAGCCTGTTTGTAGACCTGTCTGAAAAGGGACAGGAAGCAGAGGTCATGATCGAGAACAATGAGACATCAAAAGAGAAAGTTCTTGAGATGAACATTGATGAGCTGGAGCTTTCCGTTCGTTCTTACAACTGCCTCAAGCGTGCCGGAATCAATACGGTAGAGGAGCTGACCAATAAGACACAGGACGATATGATGAAGGTTCGTAACCTGGGCCGTAAATCATTAGAGGAAGTTCTTGCGAAGCTGAATGAGCTTGGCCTTTCCCTGAATCAGGGAGAAGAAGCTTAAGAACAGATCCCCAAAAGGAAGATCTGTTTCTATACGGCAGGAGGAGTAAGACCACAGGCATCCGATCTGTCGATCAACCAAAGGATCCGGGAAAAGGATCTGACAACATTCATGAGCATCAGTCATGTAAGATGACCAAAGCGCGATGACTGATGTACCTAAGGAGGAGGAAATCATGGCAAAGTATCGTAAATTAGGTAAAACATCTGACCAGAGAAAAGCGCTTCTGCGCAACCAGACAACAGCACTGCTTTACAATGGTCGTATCATTACGACCGAAGCGAGAGCAAAGGAAGTCCGCAAGGTTGCTGAGCGTCTGATCGCAAAGGCTGTCAAAGAAAAAGACAATTTTGAAGAAGTTACCGTAAAAGCAAAAGTCGCTAAGAAAGATGCTGACGGAAAGCGGATCAAAGAGGTTGTTGACGGCAAGAAGCGTACCGTATACGAAGAAGTGGACAAGACCATCAAAAAGGATCTTCCGTCCCGTCTGCATGCTAGACGTGAGATCATGAAGGTTCTGTATCCGGTAGTAGAGCCGGCTGAGAAGAAGAGAGACCGTAAAGAGGTTGATCTGGTGGATAAACTGTTCACAGAGATCGCTCCGAAGTATGAGAACCGCAACGGTGGTTATACCCGTATCATCAAGATCGGACCGCGTAAGGGCGACGGCGCGATGGAAGTGGTACTCGAGCTGGTATAAGATCAGATTACAAAAGGTTTACGAAAAGACAGCAGTTCTGTAAAAGGACTGCTGTTTTTCTTGTGCCAATTTTGCGCACATGATAGAATTGATATCGATGAATAAGAAAGTTTACCACATATTAGAATATGACAAAATCATAGAGATGCTTACGGAACGGGCAACCTCTGAGGACGGTATCGTGCTGTGCAGGAAACTGGAACCGATGCGTGATCTGGGAAAGATCCTGCGTGCACAGCAGGAGACTTCAGATGCGCTTGCGCGGATCCTTCGCAAAGGAAATGTATCTTTTGCAGGGATGAAAAATCCGAACGTAATGCTGAAGCGCCTTGAAATGGGAGGTGTACTGAACGCGGCAGAACTGTTGCAGGTCGGAAGGCTTTTGGAAGTGGCCAGACGGGCAAAGGCATACGGACGGGAAGACAGGGATGATCTGCCGTCGGATTCGCTGCAGGGGCTGTTTGACGGGTTGGAACCGTGTACGCCTTTGGCTGAGGAGATCAGAAGATGCATTATCGCAGAAGATGAGATCAGCGATGAAGCATCTGTGGCACTCAGACAGATCCGCAGATCCATCCGCGGGATCCATGACAGGATCCGTGCATCTCTCCAGCAGATCGTAAACAGCAATGCCGGAAGAACCTATCTGCAGGATCCGATCATTACGATGCGTCACGGCAGATACTGTCTGCCGGTTAAGGCGGAGCATAAAGGTGATGTGCCCGGGATGGTACATGATCAGTCGTCAAGCGGATCGACACTTTTTGTGGAACCGATGGCAGTTGTAAAGCTGAACAACGATCTGCGGGAAGCATTCGGAAAAGAGGCAGAAGAGATCGACAGGATCCTGGCGGAACTCTCTGAACAGACGAATGAATATTCCGCGTTATTGGAAGCGGATTTCCGGATTTTAAAAGAACTGGATTTTATTTTTGCAAAGGGGAAACTGGCATTGGATCAGAATGCCATGCGGCCTGAATTCAATGACAAGGGGATTTTAAGGATCCGAAAGGGACGTCATCCGCTGCTGGATCAAAAAAAGGCTGTTCCGATCGATGTTTATATGGGAGAAAACTTCCATGTGCTTGTCGTAACGGGTCCGAATACCGGCGGAAAGACCGTTTCGTTGAAAACGGTAGGGTTGTTTTCTCTGATGGGACAGGCAGGCCTGCATATTCCGGCAGGCGACCGGTCGATGCTTCCTGTTTTTCAGAAGATTTATGCGGACATCGGAGATGAGCAGAGTATTGAGCAGAGCCTCAGTACGTTTTCTTCCCATATGACCAATATCGTCAATATCTTAAAAGGCGCCAATGACCAGTCGCTCGTATTGTTCGACGAGCTTTGCGCGGGAACCGATCCGGAAGAAGGCGCGGCGTTGGCAGTGGCAATCTTAGAGTCGCTGCGGGAACGTGGCAGCATGACGATGGCGACGACACATTACAGTGAGCTCAAGCTTTATGCGCTTGGCACGGAAGGCGTGGAAAACGCATGCTGTGAGTTCGATGTCGAGACGCTCAGTCCGACCTATCATCTGTTGATCGGAATCCCCGGCAAGAGCAATGCCTTTGCGATATCGGAAAAGATCGGATTGCCGAAACACCTGATCGAAGATGCAAAGGAAAGGATCTCACAGGAAACAGAGAGTTTCGAGGATGTGATCGCAGATCTTGAGGACAGCAGAAGAAAGCTGGAAAAGGATCAGGAGCAGATCAGCGCTTACCGTGAAGAGATGGAGCGGTTAAAGAAGCAGCTTTCCGAGCAGAAAGACCGCCTGGAGGAGCGCAAGGCAAAGATCATCAGGGAAGCGAATGAAGAGGCGGCAGGCATCTTAAGAGAGGCCAAAGAGGTCGCTGACCAGACCATTCGGAACTTCCATAAATACGGAGCAGGAAATGCCGACATGGCTGCGATGGAGCGGGAGCGTGAAGCAGTCCGCAAAAAAATGCAGTCAGCCAGCGGGAAGGCGTCCTTACAGAAGAAACAGGCGACTGAGAACCACAACATACCGAATCCAAACAAGTTAAGGATCGGCGATGATGTGAAGGTCTTAAGCATGAATCAGAAGGGTGTCGTACACACGCTGCCGGATAAAAAAGGCGACCTGATGGTACAGATGGGAATCCTGCGCTATAAGGTCAATATTAAAGATCTGGTTCTGATCGAGGATGACAATCCGTATGCGGTCAAAAAGAAAAAGAATACCGCCCGGAAAAACGGAAGCGCCATGGGCGAGCTTAAGATGAACAAATCTGCCAATGTCAGTGCAGAACTGAACCTGATCGGCAAAACGGTTGATGAAGCCATTCCATTGCTGGATAAGTATCTGGATGATGCATATCTTGCCCATTTAAACAGTGTTCGTATTGTTCACGGAAAAGGAACCGGCGCATTGCGAAATGCGGTACACGCGCATTTGAAACGTCAGAAATATGTTGCAGATTATCATCTTGGCGCTTATGGCGAAGGTGATGTCGGCGTTACGATCGTGACATTTGCATGAAAGGATAGGTTATATGTGGAAATTCGGGAAAAAGAAAAAAGAGCGGGAAGAGAAGTCCGAACAGGCAGTGACACCTCAGATTTCTTACGAAGATGTTGCCGGAACTGATCTTGGCAAAACGTATCTGAAGCTGCAAAACGGCAGCGATATCCGCGGAGTTGCCTGCGAGGGACCGAAGGGGGAAGCTGTGAACCTGACAGAGGCGGCAGTCCGCTATATCGGTATGGCTTTTGCGGGATGGCTTTCTGACCAGACCGGGAAGAAGCCTGCAGAGATGAAGGTTGGCGTAGGACGTGATTCCCGTATCACAGGACCGGATATAATGGAAGTGTTCATGCAGGGGATCCGATTGAGTGATGCATGCGCAGTTGACTGCGGGATGGCATCGACGCCGGCGATGTTTATGTCTACGATCTATCCGGAGACAAACTATGACGGCGGCTGCATGATCACGGCAAGCCATCTGCCGTTTCACAGAAACGGAATTAAGTTTTTCACAATAGAGGGCGGGCTTGAAAAGTCACAGATCAGAGAGATCCTGCTGCGCGCGGCAAAGCTCGAAGCAGATGAAGTACTGGCGACAGGAACGGGATTGTCACCCAGACCGAGAAGCTTCGACCTGATCACGCTGTATGCAGCAAATCTGGCGAATGCGATCCGCAAAGAGACGGGATTCGAGCCGGCAGATCTTCCGGTTGTAACGGAAGTGGAAGATGAAACGGCGCCGATCACACGTGTGCCGGGAGAAGATAAAGAGGCGGCCAATGCAGTAGAAACTGATCTTCCGAAAGAAATCTCAACGGAAGGAGACAGTTCCGATCAAGAAGGTACCAGGCCGCTTTCAGGCCTGCATATCGTGGTAGACGCCGGAAACGGTGCAGGGGGATTCTTTGTGACAAAGATTCTCGATGTATTGGGTGCAGATACCACCGGCAGCCAGTTCTTAGACCCGGACGGCATGTTCCCGAATCATGAGCCGAATCCGGAAAACAAAGAAGCAATGGCCGCGATCGTGAAAGCGACGCTTGAGAATCACGCAGACCTTGGCCTGATCTTCGATACCGATGTTGACCGGATGTCAGCCGTTCTTTCTGACGGCACACCGTTGAACCGTGACGCGATCATCGCGATGATGGCTGCGATCCTGGCACCTGAGAATCCCGGAAGTACGATCATCACGGATTCAGTGACATCTGACCGTCTGACCGATTTCCTGGAAAAGGATCTGGGATTGAAGCATCTTTGCTTTAAGCGAGGCTATAAAAATGTGATCGACAAGTGTATAGAACTGAATGCAGCTGGAACAAACAGTCCGCTTGCGATGGAGACTTCCGGACACGGGTGTCTGAAAGAAAACTATTATCTGGATGACGGCGCTTATCTGGCGGTCAAGCTTCTGGCAGCAGTCGCGAAAGCAAAGGAAAAAGGAGAAACGATCGATCATCTGATCGCAAATCTTGTGATGGAGTGTGCAGACAGAGAAGTCCGTTTTAAAATCCTGGAAGAAGATTTCGGTACATATGGCACAGATGTCCTTGCACGGTTCAAAGAGAAAGCGGAGGAAAAAGGATATGCACTGCCTCTGGCTTATGAAGGTGTGCGGATCCGCTTCGATGGAGAACCGACAGGCTGGCTGTTGCTCCGCGCTTCCCTTCATGATCCTGTAATGGTTCTGAACATGGAAGGAAAAGACGAAGCAGATCTTACAAAGATCACAGAAATCGTGAAAGAATTGCTGACAGAAGAAGAAGGACTGGATCAGTCTGCTCTATAGAAGGAAAAACATATGAAATATATTGAAACACTGCGTGAGGGAGACCGCGTTGGGGAGGTTTACCTCTGTAAGAAAAAACAGAATGCGCTGACAAAAGCAGGAAAACCATATGACAATGTGACATTGCAGGACAAGACAGGAACGCTTTCTGCTAAGATCTGGGATGTCAACTCGGCCGGGATCGAAGACTTTGATTCCCTCGACTATGTCTATGTCGTCGGTGATGTGACGATGTTTCAGGGTGCACCGCAGCTGAATATCAAGCGGATCCGCAAGGTCGGAGAAGGAGAATATGACCCGTCAGATTATCTTCCGGTCAGCAGCAAAGACATCGGACAGATGTATCAGGAACTGATGAAGTTTGTGAAAAATCTGCAGAATCCGCATTTAAAGGCATTGGCAGAGCTGTTTTTTGAGAATGAGAGCTTTGCGGCGCGGTTTCAAAACCATTCGGCAGCCAAGTCGGTACATCACGGATTTGTCGGCGGACTTCTGGAGCATACGCTTTCCGTGACGCAGAACTGTGATTTCATCAGTATGCAGTATCCGTTTTTAAACAGAGATCTCCTGTTAACCGCGGCGATGCTGCATGACATCGGAAAGCTGGATGAACTGTCTACATTCCCGGAGAATGATTACACCGATGCCGGACAGCTTTTGGGTCACATTACGATCGGAGCAATGCAGATCCGCAATCAGATTTCCAGGATCCCTGATTTTCCGGTGCGGCTTGCCAATGAGCTTCTGCACTGCATTCTGTCACATCATGGGGAACTGGAATACGGATCGCCGAAAAAACCGGCCCTGGCAGAAGCAATCGCGCTTTCCATGGCGGACAATCTGGATGCGAAAATGGAGAGCTTTAAAGAAGCGATCGCATCGATCCCCGAGAACAATCTGGAATGGCAGGGCTTTAATCACCTGTTCGATTCTAATATCAGGCGGACCGGGAGGAATGAAATCTGATACACATATCCGAAAAGGTTACTGACAAATGCTGAGTTTTAAAAAGAATGACGAAATCGAATTGACGATCGAAGATATCGGATCAAATGGGGAGGGCATCGGCCGTGTGGACGGTGCCGTCCTTTTTGTGCGTGACGCCGTGCCGGGAGATCATATCCTGGCAGGTATTACCAAGGTGAAAAAGACCTATGCATATGCGCGGCTGATCCGGATCCTGAAGCCGTCCCCGGACCGCGTGGAACCGAACTGCGCATTTGCCGGACCGTGTGGCGGATGTCAGCTGCAGACACTTTCCTATGAGAAACAGCTGGAATTCAAGACGCGCAAAGTCAAGGATGTGCTGGAGCGGATCGGCGGGTTTTCGGTGATACTGCCGGGAGAGTCGGTTGGAGAAACAGGAGCCTCACAAATCTGTATGGAACCGATCATCGGATCGGACGAACCATATTACTACCGTAACAAGGCACAGTTTCCGATCGGCACATCGCAGGACGGCAGGATCATTACGGGATTTTATGCAGGCCGCAGCCATCGGATCATTGAAAACAGAGACTGTGCTTTGGGCGTGCCTGTGAATCGACAGATTTTAGATGTTGTGATTTCCCATATGGAACATTATGGGATCAAAGCATATGATGAAGCAAGCGGCAAAGGCCTGGTCCGTCATGTGCTGATCCGGAAAGGATTTGCGACAGGTCAGATCCTGGTCTGCCTGATCATCAATGGAAAAAAGATTCCAAATGAAGAACAGCTGGCAGACGACTTATTTGCGATTCCGGGTATGCATTCCTTTTCTGTCAATGTAAATACGGAGAAGACAAATGTCATCCTGGGGGATGAAGTACGTCTGATCCGGGGCGAATCGTTTATCACAGAAAAACTGCTTGATATCACCTATCGGATTTCGCCAAAATCATTCTTTCAGGTCAATACAAAGCAGACAGAAAAGCTGTATGCGACGGCGTTGGAATATGCCGGTCTGACCGGTAAGGAGACGGTATGGGATTTATACTGCGGCGCAGGAACGATATCACTGTTTTTGGCGCAGCAGGCAAAGCATGTCTACGGTGTTGAGATCGTTCCGGAGGCGATCGCGGATGCAAAGGAAAACGCGAAGTTTAACGGGATTGAAAATGTTACTTTCTTTACAGGAAAGGCAGAAGAGATCGTGCCGGCTTTTTATGACAAGCAGAAGGACGAGCACAAAGAAGCAGCTCACCCGGATGTGATCGTTGTTGATCCGCCACGTAAAGGATGTGAAGTATCTCTTCTGAAAACCATGCTGGAGATGGCACCGGAGCGGATCGTTTATGTCAGCTGTGATCCGGCAACACTTGCAAGGGATCTGCGGATCCTGTGCGATGGCGGATATCAGGTGGCAAAGGTGCGGCCGGTTGATCAGTTTTCGCAGACGGTGCATGTGGAGACGGTAGTTCTTTTACGTAGGGAAAAAGTTGACGGATATATCCGGGTAGATTTGGATATCGAAGAACTGGAGTATAAGCCAGGGATTTCATTATGATTTTAGACACATAAATCGGGATTTGTGGAGGAAATACATGATGTACTATAAGGTTTTAGGAGAGACTGTCGATTCCGTAGAACTCAAATGTCTGGTCGTCAGCCGAGGGATCATAATCGATCGGGAGGTCTATCAGAAGTGCGGAAAAGATTACCGTATCTATCCCAATGCTCTGACCTGCAACAGCTTTAAACTGCCGGACGGGACGATCGTGATGGCCACAGATCTGGGTTTTCATCTCAGTACGCTTTCTTCTATGTTCTCCTGGGATAATCTCAAGCTTTTCAAATACATGAACGATATGAAAACGGATTTCCGCCTCTCCCTTGTTGACGGGAAGCCGGCATTGCTGTATAAGGGAGACCCTGTCACTCCGGTTGAGCTGATGCCGGGCACAGAGTTTTTTAAGCAAAAGACCAGTTCGGGAATGCCCTTTATAGGGAACGCCGTACTGCAGGGCTGTGACTGGGTGGCCTTCCAGTGCCTGTGGCCCTGTGACTACGCCTGCGCAGGAAAACCCTGTCAGTTTTGCTTCTCCGGCGGACAGTTCGAGGCACTGGCGAAACGACATAAGCCGATGCCCTTTATCCCCAGCCCCCGCGATGTATCTGAAGTGGTTCTCTATGCTGTGGAGCATGACGGGGTCAACAGCATGCAGCTTACCGGAGGCTCAACTTTAAAAGCAGAGACAGAGGAGAAGTACATCACAGCCTATATGCGCGACATGCTTGAAAGCGGTGCGCGGAAGGCATTAAAGGGCGAACTTCTTCTGTATATCACGCCTCCGGAGCAGCATGATGTGATCGATCGCTATTTTGACATGGGCGCGAGCCGCATCGCCTGTTCTCTCGAGGTATGGGATGACAAGCTCGGAGAGAGTATCACCCCGGGCAAGCGCAGCTTTACGACGAAGCAGCGGCATCTGGATGCGCTGACTTATATTGCTGACAAGTACGGCCCTGGCAAGTCCTTCTGCAACTTCATCATTGGCCTCGAGCCATTTGAAACGCTCAAGGAAGGCGCGACTTATCTGGCTGAACGCGGTGTGATCCCCAGTGCCTCGGTATGGATGCCCTTCGGCAAGCCTGTCAATGGCTCCATGAAGCCCACAAGCCTTGATTACTTCCGTAAAACCAAGGATATGCTTGCGGAACTGTATCTGAAATATGGTTTGGAACCAGCCGGTTGCTGTGGGCTGAATGTCTGTATAGAACGTGACATCTGGCGATCTGCGTCTGCTGCTCCCTGCTGCTGACAAATTCAAGTTTATAGAGATGTATCGGTAGACAATTTCGGCCATAGCAAAAATCTTGGACAATTTCGGTCATAGCACCGACATCAATGGTGTTGCCTCCAGGCATGTTAAAAGATTCGGAGAAGGAGATGTAATGGCTTCAAGTAAAGGTTATTTAGAATACATAATGGATCAGCTTTCTGTTCTGGATGACATATCCTCTCGCGCTATGATGGGAGAATACATCATCTACTATCGGGGAAAGGTGATCGGCGGCATATACGATGACCGCTTTCTCGTTAAGCCTGTGAAATCAGCAGTGAACATGATGCCGGACGCAGAGATGGAACTGCCATATGAAGGGGCAAAGGAAATGCTGCTTGTTGACGATGTGGAGAACAGGGAGTTCCTGAAAGAACTGGTTGAGGCAATGTATGCTGAACTGCCTGCACCGAAGAAGAAAAAGAAGTAAGAGCAACATCAGGCTGCTTGTCTCTCACAGCTGAAACAGATAACGCAACCAAACATTACGAAAAACGGAAAATTCTGTTATGTGTAGTTGGTAGATGTTTTGGCAACTGCAATTTACAATAATCATATAAATCAAATTTTGGGAGGTTTTTATGGTTATTGTAGAAGTACAGGATCTGATAAAAAAGTATCCTTCATTTGCGTTAAAGAATATATCCTTCGGACTGGAGAGTGGAAGGATCACGGGTTTTATCGGCAGAAACGGCGCGGGAAAAACGACAACGATCAAATCCATGCTGAACCTGACCCATCCGGATGGCGGTTCGATCAGGTTCTTTGGCAGCTCCCTTGTGGACAATGAGGCGGATATAAAGAAACGCATCGGCTATTCTACAGGAACCGTCAGCTGGTATCCAAGGAAGAGGATACGGGATATCGTAGATATTGTAAAAAGATTCTATGACACATGGGATGAAGCAGCTTACAGGAAGTATCTTGATCTTTTTGCGATAGACGAAATGAAAACGCCGCTTGAGCTGTCCGACGGGATGAAGGTGAAAGTGAATCTGATGCTTGCGCTTTCTCACAAATCGGAAGTGCTGATCCTGGATGAACCGACAAGCGGTCTGGATCCGTTTTCCCGAAACGAGTTGCTTGGAATATTTGCTGAGCTTAGAAATGAAGGGGTGGCTGTATTCTTCTCCACCCATATTATTTCCGATATCGAAAAGTGCGCAGATGATATCGTATATATTTCAAAGGGTCGTATTATCGCAGCAACGTCGAGGGAAGATTTTATCCGGCAGTATTCCGGACCGGGTGAAAGCCTTGAAGATACGATACTCCGATTAGAAGGAGGTGCTGCTCATGCGTAATGTACTTCGGAAAGAAATGCGGTTAAGCGCATCAGTACTCTCTTACCTGTTTATCCTGTTCGGGCTGATGTTTTTCCTGCCCGGTTATCCCATCCTGTGCGGTACGTTCTTTGTGTCTCTCGGATTATTCCAGAGTTTCCAGACAGCAAGAGAAGCAAACGATTTTGTGTTTTCAGCACTGCTGCCGATAGCTAAAAAAGATGTCGTAAAAGGGAAATATCTGTTCGTCTGCATGATTGAAGGCTGCGCCTTTCTGCTGATGGCATGTGCAGTTGTCCTTCGAATGACGGTCTTTTCACAGTCTGATGTATATCAAAACAATGCTCTGATGAATGCAAATTTCTTCGCTTTAGGGATGGCCTGCGTGATCTTCGGGTTGTTTAACTGGATCTTTGTCTGTGGATTCTTCAAAACAGCCTACAAGTTTGCGCGTCCCTTTGTTACATTTATTATTATTTGCTTTTTGGTTATCATTCTGGCAGAGGCACTTCATCATGTGCCGGGGCTGGAAAAGCTGAATGCGTTCGGTACGGATGATATTGTCATACAGCTGATCATGTTGGCAGCAGGAATTCTCATTTTCCTGCTGATCACCGTACTGTCATGCAAGAGGGCATGCAGGCAGTTTGAAAAAATAGATCTTTGAGGAGAAACCGGCAATGTTGAAAGACAATCTGGTCATGCTGCGGAATATTCATGGGTTTTCGCAGGAAGCGATTGCGGAAAAAATCGGTATTTCACGACAGGCTTATGCAAAATGGGAGACCGGTGCCACCGTCCCTGATATTGAAAAATGCAGTCTTCTGGCAGAAGTATACGGAACGACCATTGACAGTCTGGTCAGGACAGAACCCGTAGAAGGCGTGGGAATGATCCCGCCCGCCCCAAAAGGGAAGAATATCTGGGGCTCTGTTGCGGTGAATGACAGAGGCCAGATCGTCATCCCAAAAGGGGCAAGAGATCTGTTCGGGCTGACGGGAGGTCAACGTTTGATCGTTCTGAGTGATGAAATCGGGATTGCTCTGATACCGGACAAAGCATTCATGGCGAACATGGAAAGAGCTATGGAAAATATGGATATCGATTGCGATCACAGCCATAATTAATAACCCTGTTGATCCCCACTGTTAGTAGGACAGTGGGGATTTTTATGCGGAAATAATAAAAACAGGAAGAAAAGATGTTCCAAATGCTGTATAATGTTATTATGTCTTGACGGAGACGATTGGACCCCGATAATGAAGGCTTGGCTTCTTGTGGGAGATCAAAGCATGAAAAAGACTTTTATTATCATTTTTAATGTGATAATCATGGTTGCCATATTGATCTTTGTTGCACTCTACTCAAATATTGCAAACAGAGATTCATATCAGAGGCAGATAGAACATTTTGAAGATATAACGGTCACCATGGAGACTGTGACATGGAATTACCTGGAGGGTGAGCAGAGGATCTGTGATGTATGGGCGAACTATATTAACAGCAGGCCCATGACAATGGAAGAAGCGGCTGATTATATCCGTGCTTCGCATGTGCTTGAGAACACTTCGGCTCATCTGATCTCACTCGATACAATGACCGGTCTTTCTACGCGCCCGAAACAGGGCACGGACGATGACTATGCTGTTTCCTATGAAAGAATAGATCTTCTTAAGAACACGGACTGGATTCATGAAGTCGGGAAGTCGATCAATATCACCCGTGCTTACACCAACCCTATGAACGGTGAGCAGTCGCTGGCCTTCTGCAACAGCGTTAAACTGTATGACCCGGAAAGCGGAACGTCCGAGGATGCGGTCCTTCTGCGCGTCATTCCCATATCGGTTCTGGAACAGAAATGGGTTTATCCGCAGACAGGGCTTGAGAACGCAGAGATCGCCATGATCGATGCAAACGGTGATTATATCCTGAAAGGAGACAGCTTTAAGAATTCCAGTTTTTTTGAGTTCTACAGATCTTATAATACAACGGATCCGGAATCATCGAATGGATTATTTAACAGGATTACTTCGTCGACGGGTTCCGTTTCCATGATCAACTCGCACGAACAGGAGTGTATACTTGCCTTTACACCGGTCACATCTACTGTTGGCTGGACGCTGCTGGGACTTGTGCCGGCGAAGGATCTTGCTGCAAATACTCAGAACTGGTTGCTGATCGGAGTTGTTTCTGCCAGTTTGCTGATCCTTTTCCTCTATGACCTGTTATATATACTTTACTATAACAAGCGCCTTCAGATCGCGGCCATGGAGGCTGAGTCTGCAAATAAGGCAAAGACGGATTTCCTCTCTGCCATGTCTCATGACATCCGTACGCCTATGAATGCCATTATTGGCCTTACAACGATCGCTGAGAAGAATCTCGGGGATGTGGAGTCGACAGGGGAAAGCCTTCGGAAAATCCGTCTTGCCAGTAATCATCTGTTGACACTGATCAACGACATTCTGGATATATCGAAGGTGGAAAGCAGTAAACTGAAATTGAGTCCTCTGACATTTTCCATTGCAGAAACGGTCGAGAACCTTGTGAATATTTCACAGCCGATGATCAAAGAAAAGAACATCGAATTCAGCTTCCGTACCAATGAGATCAAAAAGGAATACCTGTATGCAGATCAGCTTCGTCTGAATCAGATCTATATCAATATCCTCTCCAACGCGATCAAATATACAGAACCCGGCGGGCGTGTCTGTGTAGAGCTTCGCCAGGAGAAGAGCGACAAACCGGGCTGCGTACAGTTGACCTATGTTGTAGCAGATACCGGTATCGGTATGAGCCCGGAATTCATGGCGACCATGTATCAGCCATTTTCGCGTCAGATCGACAGCCGTGTCAACAGCATTCAGGGAACCGGTCTTGGTCTGGCCATTACAAAGCAGATGGTTGATCTGCTTGACGGAACGATTGAATGTGAGAGTGAGCAGGGAAAAGGAACAACATTCACTGTCGTGCTGGATATTCCAGAAGCCGACAGGCAGCGGGAAGATATGCATTTTGAATCCTTGGACGTTCTGATCGTTGCTGACGATGAGACGATGCTTCAGACAACCGGTGATATCCTTGCGTCTCTTGGCGCATCAGCACAGCAGACGCGAACCGGATTGGAAGCACTTGACATGATCAGGAGCAGGCATCTTTCCGGGCGGGATTACAATGTTGTCATTGTTGACCGGAAAATGTCTGAAACAGATGGGATTGAGACAATCAGACAGATTCGCGCCGAGACAGACGAAAACAATCCGATCATACTGATCTCAGCATATGACTGGTCGGATATCGAGGATAAGGCGAAAGAAGCAGGAGCGAACAGCTTTGTCAGCAAACCGCTTTTCCGCTCTACGCTTTTTGATAAGATCAACGATTTTGTCGGAAAAGAGTCCGGATCTACTGAGCCGGAAGACGATTACTCTGATTTACAGGGAATGCATATCCTTGTAGCGGAGGATAATGATGTCAACTGGGAAATCATATCCGCAATACTTGGCATGTATGGAATCACTACCGAGCGTGCAGAAAACGGGCGCATCTGTGTGGATAAGCTGAGTGCGGCAAAGAAGGGCAGCTATGAACTGATCTTTATGGATGTTCAGATGCCGGAGATGAACGGTCTGGATGCAACCAGAGCGATCCGGAAACTGGAGGATCCATGGGCAGCATCCATCCCAATCGTGGCGATGACAGCAGACGCATTTTCTGAAAATGTTACGGCATGTCTTGAGGCAGGAATGAATGGACATATTGCGAAACCTGTCGACATCAAATTAGTGATCAAGGAAATTCGGAAGATTAAGGATAAAGGAGGACAATCATGAGAAAAACATTATGCTTGATTTTGGCTGCGCTGATGATTCTGGGACTGACCGCATGTGGCGCAGAACAGCAGGAACAGCAAGAACAGCAACAGCAGGAACAGCAACAGCAGCAGGAAACATCTACGGAGGAAGGCTTCCAGCCGGCTTTGGACACCTCCACCGAATGCGCGATCACCGTAGCCGGCGGTTACGACAATTTTGAGGCGTTGGAAGCTGAATTTGACACGTTTAACGAATATTATCCCAATGTGGAATTGACGTTTACAAAGGTGGATGACTATAACAACATGATCGGGATGGTCCTGGATGGAAACGATGCTCCTGATATCTATGTCAATTATTCCTGGATGTATGGGCGTGAGCAGTATCAGTCTTCTATCGATCATGCCGAAGATCTTGCCAATTCTGATCTGGGGCTTGACCTCGACTGTATCCGCAGCAATATCATACTGAATACAGACGACGGTACACTTCCGATGGTTCCGGTTTTTGCAAACACCTATGGCATGCTTGTAAACAAAAGTCTTTTTGAAAAAGAAGGCCTTAGCGTTCCTGCGACCTATGAGGAACTGGTAGAAGTGTGTAACGCGTTCCGTGAAAAGGGATATGAAAGCCCGATGATGGGCTTTACCAATGAGGAGACGACGTCACTCTTCACGTTGACGGCTTATCCGTTCTTCTGCGAAACCGTAGCGCATGATAAAGAGGCTGTTGAAAAACTTAATGCGCTTGACGCATCAGCCGGGGAGTATATGCGGCCAACACTTGAGAAAATGGAGCAGTTCTTAAGCGATGGCTGTGTGGATTTTGATGCCTGTGCGGAGATCGAAGATAACTATGATGCCGTGATCCTGCGTTTCTTTGAAGGAGATGTGCCGATGATGACTTGCTCCGGAGATACCGTATCCGGGACAAAGAAACGTGAGAGTCGTTCCGAGGCATTTATCGCCAGCCCGTTTGAATACACTTTCATCCCTGTTCCCATGTCAGACGAAGGTGCTAACTTCCTTGACATGCCGAATCTGCAGTTCTCGGTCAACAAAGACAGTGCGAATCTGGATATGGCCAACGAGTTTATGC
>SVDH01000033.1 GCA_015057865.1 Lachnospiraceae bacterium | reverse complement strand
GGCACCTTCGCACGGTGAAGTGTTGAGGTGCCAGGCACCTTCACACTTTAAAGTGCGAAGGTGCCTGGCACCTGAGGTCGCGCCGGACAATCCGAATGTGGGGGTTATGCTTCCGTATGCGCCGGTACAGCTGCTTTTGTTTGATTATCCCGACGGGATCGAGATGCCGGATTGTCTTGTGATGACGAGCGGAAATGTTTCCGGTGCGCCGATCTGCAGGGATGATGCGGATGCGGTTAAGGAGCTTTCCCGCATGTGTGACGCGATCCTGTCGCACAACCGTCTGATCCGGCTGCGCGCAGATGATTCGGTGATGGATTTCTTTGAGGACAAGCCGTATATGATCCGCCGTTCGCGCGGGTATGCGCCGCTTCCGTTTTTGATGGAGATGCCATGTGAGGGAAGTGTTCTGGCAGTCGGCGGAGAACTGAAAAACACGTTTTGTGTGACCAGGAACCATCTCTTTTATCCGTCGCCATACGTCGGAGATATGGAGGACCTGCGAACGGTCCGGGCATTGGAAGAATCGGTGATCCGCATGGCGGATCTTCTCGAGGCAAAGCCGGAGATCATCGCCTGTGATCTGCATCCGAAATACAACACGACGGATATGGCATATCGTCTTGCGAAAGAACTGCACGGGAAACTGCGGGATACCAAAGAGGAAAAAGAGCTTCCCGTTGTGCAGATCCAGCATCATTACGCGCACATCGCTTCCTGCATGGCAGAGAATAATTACTTTGATCCTGTGATCGGCGTGTCCTTTGACGGGACAGGGTATGGTGATGATGGTACGATCTGGGGCGGCGAGTTTTTAATCGCGGATCTGGACGGATACAAAAGAGCCGGAAGCATCGCGCCGTTTCTGCAGATCGGCGGGGACGCATCCGCCAAAGAAGGCTGGCGGATCGCGGTTTCCATGTTATACGCCATTTGCGGCGATCAGGAAAAGACAAAAGAGCTGGTCAGAGCACTGAATCTTTGCGGAGAGCAGGAACTGAAAATGCAGTTCATGATGGCAGACCGTAAGATCAATGCCATCGAGTCAACCAGCGCAGGGCGTCTGTTTGATGCCGTCAGCGCGATCCTGGGGATCCGGAGAGCTTCCACGTTTGAAGGGGAAGCATCCACGACGATGATGTTTTATGCAGAGCGCTGGGAAGAAACCGGGAACTGCAAGGCAAGGGATCTGCCTGATCTTGCATGGAAACCGGAGCAGGTGCTTGATACAGAAAAACTGGTCTCATATCTGACTGACCAGAGGATTGCGGGAGGATCACAGGATCAGCTCGCATGGGAGTTCCACAGGATCCTGGCAAACGGGATCGTAAAGGCCTGCGAGATCCATCGGGATGAAACCGGTCTTAAGACAGTGGCACTTTCCGGCGGTGTTTTCCAGAACCGGCTGCTCCTGCGGATGTGCAAGGAAGACCTGGAGAGAAAGGGATTTCATGTGTTGATCCACAGTATGATCCCGCCAAATGACGGAGGGATCTGCCTCGGACAGGCAGCTGTCGCGATGCGGTTGCTTGAAAAGATGAAAGAAGAATAATAACAGTATTGATTGAAATAAATAGTGAGGAAAAACAAAGGAGGATATCACAATGTGTGTAGGATTACCTGCAAGAGTCGTAAAGGTGAAAGATGGGACAGCCCTGGTTGATGCATCCGGCGCAAAGCGCGAAGTGTCAGCAGCGCTGATCGATGAGCTCGATCCGGGCGATTATGTCATGGTGCATGCGGGTGTTGCGATCGCAAAGATCACAGCAGATGACGAAGAAGAGACCGATGCGTTATTAGAGGACCTGTTGTAAAAACAGATTGATCAAAAGAGGGATTTCATGGAAGAAAAGAAGAAAATAACAGCACGGGAGATCATAGAAAACTATGACGGCCCGAAGCTTCGGATCATGGAAGTGTGCGGAACGCATACACATGAGATATTCCGGCTTGGGATCCGGAATATTCTGCCGGAAAACATTGAACTGATCTCAGGACCCGGATGCCCGGTATGTGTCACACCGGTCGGCTTTATCGATGAAGCGATCATGCTGGCACTTGAGCACGACTGTACCATCATGACATTCGGCGATCTGGTACGTGTGCCGGGAACCGAAATGAGCCTTGCCGGCGCCCGTGCGAAAGGCGCCAGGATCCAGCCTGTATATACACCAACCGATGCCTATGAATATGCAAAAGAGCATCCGGATGAGCAGGTCGTATTTCTCGCAGTCGGATTCGAAACGACAACACCGTCTGCCTGCATGGCTGTTCAGATGGCAAAAAAGGATGGATTAACAAACTTTTCCATCCTGACAGCAAACAAGACGATGACAAATGCGTATCGTGCCTTAAAAGGAAGCGCGGATGCATATCTGTATCCCGGCCATGTCAACGCGATCACAGGCGCAAAGTCCTGCGAACAGCTCGCAGATGAAGGGATCTACGGTGTGATCTGCGGATTCACGGCAAAGGAAATCCTGACAGCACTTGCGGTCACGATCGTAAAGCTTCAGGAAGGCAAGCCGTTTTTTAAAAACTGCTATCCGCGCGTCGTGACGCAGGAAGGCAGCATCTCCGGACAGAAGATGATCGAAGAAACGATGGAACCATGTGATTCGGAATGGAGAGGACTGGGCATTATCCCGGAATCCGGCTTACAGCTTCGCGAAGAATATGCGGCATATGATGCAAGGAAAAAGTTCGCCCTGCCAAAGGTAGAAGGCAAGCCGAATCCTGCATGCCGCTGCGGCGACGTGCTGCAGGGCAAATGCAAGCCGTCAGACTGTAAGGTGTTCGGAACCGGCTGTACGCCGCAGCACCCGGTCGGCGCGTGTATGGTTTCCAACGAAGGAACCTGCGCAGCCTGGTATGCATATAACAGATAGGAAGAGAGGAAACATACTATGTCAAAAACAGTAACCCTGGCACACGGCGCGGGCGGCAAGCAGACCGCAGAGCTGATCGATCAGGTATTCAAAGCACACTTTGCAAATCCACAGTTTACATCAGATGATGCGGCGGTATTAAACATCGGTTCGGAAAAACTTGCATTTACCACAGACGGGTTTATCGTATCTCCGTATGAATTCCCGGGTGGAAATGTCGGCAAGCTCTCCATTTGCGGAACCGTAAATGACCTTGCCTGCATGGGCGCAAAGCCACTTTATATGACCTGTGCCTTCGTCATTGAAGAAGGATTCCCGATGGATAAGCTCGAAGAGATTGCGGCAGCCATGGAAAAGACCGCAAAAGAAGCAGGCGTCTGCATCGTTGCAGGTGACACCAAAGTGGCCGGCAAGGGACAGGTCGACGGTGTATTCATCACAACCACGGGAATCGGACAGATCATGGATGGCGTGCAGACATCCGGTAAGCTTGCAAAGCCGGGTGACGCGATCATCGTAACAGGCGATGTCGGACGCCACGGCTGCACCATTTTGCTGGCGAGAGATGAGTATGGCATTGATGCAGATGTAGACAGTGACTGTGCGCCGCTCTGGGGAACCGTAGAATCCATGTTCTCTGTTACAAAAGATATTCATGTTGTACGTGATGCCACACGCGGCGGCGTCGGAACCGTTCTTTATGAAATTGCAGAGCAGAGCAATGTCGGCATCCGTCTGAATGCAGAGGATGTTCCGGTAGACGGCGCAGTCAAAGGAGTCTGCGGCATGCTGGGTCTGGAACCGCTGTATCTGGCATGCGAAGGAAGACTTGTCATCATCGCACCGAAAGAAGAAGCCAATGGGATCGTAGAAGAACTGCGCAAAGGAAAATATTCCGCAAATGCCGCGATCATCGGCGAGATCACAGAAGATATGCCGGGACGCGTCGTTATGACAACGGAGATCGGCGCAGAAACCCTTCTGCCGCAGCCGGGCGGAGAATTATTACCACGCATCTGTTAAGGAGCCTTTATGCTTACCAACCTTCATGAACCGACAACTGCAGAAACCGGCATCATCCGGCGCCCGATCACGGAAGTGAGCACAAAAGTTGTCCCGTTCGAACCGGGACTTGCTTATACCTCTCCTTCAAGGGGTCACTGGACCGTGGCGCATACGCCGATCCTGATCCCGGACAGCTATATGGTCTATCTTTGCGCCTCCGCGTGCATGCGCGGGGTGGCTTTGTCTGTCCTGGAATATGATGGCATGGACCGCTTTTCGATGATCATGCTGGACGATAAGGACATTTATGAAGGGAAGCTTGAGCAGGTCATGATCGATGGGATCTGCGAGGTGATTGACCGGTTGGAAAAACATCCGCCGATCATGATGGTCTTTACAAGCTGCATCCATCATTTCATCGCCTGTGATTCAAGATATATTTATAAAACACTGCGGGAACGGTATCCGGATATTGATTTTGTCCCATGCTATATGATCCCGACGATCAGAAAAGGACATATCACACCGGAAGAACTGATGCATGTCACCCTGTATGACGCGTTGGAAGTGCCAAACGTGCAGGAAACGAATGCGGTGAATCTGATTGGCAGCAATCTGCCGGCAAGCCGGGACAATGACTACTATCGTCTGCTGACAGAAGCGGGCTATACGGTACGTGATCTGCCGCAGATGAAAACCTATGCCGAATACAAAGACATGGCCAAAAGCTGTGCCAACATTTACGCATTTCCGGTTGCACACAGATCGGCGAAGAAACTGGAACGCCGATTGCAGCAGAAAGACATCTATCTGCCTCTGACCTACCATTTTCCGGATATCAGGAGTGAACTGATCAGGCTCGCCACAGAGGCGCTGCCGGAGATTGGCGAGACACTGTCTGACACCGTCCTGATACAGGCGATCGACCGGATGGAGCAGGAAGCTTATGCAGCGCTGGCCCGGGCAAAAGAAGTGATCGGCGACACACCGATCGCGATCGATCATGAGGTTTTGCCAAGATATTGTTCTCTTGCAAGAATGCTGGCGGAAAATGGTTTCAATATTAAAGAAATCTACGCAGATGTTATTCTGCCCGAAGAAGAGCAGGATCTGGAATGGCTGAAAGAAAATGCGCCGGATATCACATTCTGCGCAACGACCAATTATGCCTGCCGGATGGCAGACCGCAGCCAGGCCGATGAGGCTGGAAAAAAAGGAGAGAAGATCCTGGCAATAGGTCAAAAGGCAGCATATTTTACCGGAACCAATCACTTTGTCAACTGGATCGAGAATGACGGGAACTGGGGGTTTCATGCAGTCTGCGAACTGGCAGACCGTATGATCGAAGCATATGAAACAGAAAGTGACGTTCCTGCACTGATCCAGGTCAAAGCCTGGGGCTGCCACTGCGGATAAAAAGGAGAAAACATGAGACAGGTTTATCACAACCTATGCACCTATTCGGCCGACCTGTTCGGTATCAATTCCGCTTTGTATGAGCTCGGCGGACTGATCGTCATGCATGATGCTTCCGGATGCAATTCCACCTATAATACCCATGATGAGCCCAGGTGGTATACGATGGACAGCATGGTCTATGTATCCGGCCTGAATGAAAAAGATGCGATCCTCGGGAACGATCAGAAGATCATAGATGATATCTGTGCAGTCGCGGAGAAAGAACATCCGAAGTTTATCGTGTTATCCTTATCCGTGCTGCCGGCGTATATGGGAACAGATGTAAAAGGGATTATGAGACTGATCGAAAAGAGGACGGGGATCCCGTCCTTTGGATTTGCGACAAACGGGATGGATACATACGTCCGTGGCGCAGGCATGGCATTCCGCGCGATCGCAGAGCGGTTTTGTCCGGCAAAAGAAAAGAATCTTTCCGTGCATCCGGGGGAGAAGGACGCTGTCTCAGTAAATCTGCTCGGTGTAACCCCGCTTGATTTTTCCGTAAACGGAAACGTTGAAGCACTCGAGCAGACGATCATAGAAATGGGCTTTACCATCCAAAGCAACTGGGCAATGGGATGCACGTTGGAAACGTTGAAAAAAGCACCGGAAGCAGATGTGAACCTGGTCGTATCCGTGACGGGGCTGCAGGCCGCAGAGTATTTTTTTGAAACATTCGGGATCCCTTATGTGATCGGATTGCCATGTGGCGCGAAAGCGATCGGGGCGATGCGCGAAAAGATCCTGAATGCGGTCCGTTCAAAGACATGTGGAAGCCTGTTTGACACAGCGCCTCCTGTTAATTCCGATGACAAACAGTACCGCCTGATCGGTGAGCCGGTGCACTGCGCGTCAATCCGGTATTATCTGGAAAATGAGCTTGGCGCCGCCGATGTAAAGATCCTTTGCCCGATGGAAGAGGATGGCGGGATCCTTCGCGAAAGCGATGTTCATGCGACAGGTGAGGAAGCGATCGAAGCATTTTTAAACAGTGGCTCAGCAGTCATTGGAGATCCTGTTTACAGACGGGTCGTAAAGCCTGATATCACATTCATCGATGATCCGCACGATGCCTATTCCGGAAGGATGTACCATGATCGCGGATGGGTCTTTACCGGCAGGCAGATCGCGGAAACGATCAGGTGATATGCAAGAATTTAAAGGAATATAGAAATAATGCACAAAAATTGACAAATTTTTATCAAACATCTGTATGTCTATTGCTTATAAATTACTTGCAAGTAACTCCTGAAGCATCTATAATAGTTAGTGAAAGTTTTAACTATCTCACAGGGAAAAGTGAATAGAACCAGGAGGTAAAGGTATGAATTTTAAGTTTAACGAAGAAGAGCAGGAAATTCTGGACATGCTTGACGACTTTGCAAAGAACGAAGTTGGTCCGATGGCAGCAGAGATTGACGAAGAGGAGAAATTCCCGGAAGATGCATGGCATCAGCTCGCTGAGATGGGCTTTATGGGTGTTCCGTTTGAAGAGGAATATGGCGGAGCCGGCCTGTCCTATCTGACCTACATCGGTGTTTGCGAGAAGCTTGCATATTATTGCGCTACAACATCCGTAGTTGTATCTGCACATACTTCTCTTTGCAGCTGGCCGATCTACGCATTCGGTACAGAAGAGCAGAAGCAGAAATACCTGGTACCGCTTGCAAGCGGTGAAAAACTTGGCGCTTTCGCACTGACTGAGCCGGGTGCAGGTACAGATGCAGCGATGCAGAAGACAACAGCTGTTGACAAGGGCGATCATTTTGTCCTGAACGGAAATAAAGTATTCATTACCAATGCAGGTTTTGCAGATACCTTTATCGTATTTGCGATCACAGACAGAGAGCTTGGAACAAAGGGTATCTCCGCATTTATCGTAGAGCGTGGCTTCCCGGGATTCTCCGTAGGCGCACACGAGAAGAAGATGGGTATCCGTGGTTCATCCACCAGCGAGCTGGTATTTGATGACTGCATCGTTCCGAAAGAGAACCTGCTTGGCGAGCTGAATAAGGGCTTCAAAGTAGCTATGATGACTCTGGACGGCGGCCGTATCGGTATCGGCGCACAGGCACTTGGTATCGCACAGGCAGCGATCGATGAGACAGTAGCTTATACAAAAGAGCGTATTCAGTTTGGTAAGCCGATCTGGAAGTTCCAGAATACACAGTTTGAGCTGGCTAGCATGCAGGCAAGACTGGACGGCGCACGTCTTCTGGTTTATCGTGCAGCACAGGCTAAGCAGGATGGCGAGCCGTACTCACATCTGGCAGCTATGGGCAAGCTGGAAGCATCTGAAGCAGCTTCCGATATCACACGCCGCTGCGTACAGCTGGTAGGTGGATACGGATATACCCGTGATTATCCATTCGAGCGTCATATGCGTGATGCTAAGATCACAGAGATCTATGAAGGAACCTCTGAAGTTCAGAGAATGGTTATCGCAGGCTGGATGAACGCTACCAAGTAAATAGCTTTTAAGTACATTATATGATCCCGTAAAACGATTGACCATTGACGAGGACCATGCGATGAGGCTATAATGTGTAAGGAAAGAGATACTCCAATGAAGGAATACCTGACAGGGGTATCTCTTTTTACTTGTGATGACTAGAAAAGGGGAATAGTATGGGCGGATTTTTTGGAGTAGCTTCGAAAGATGACTGTATATTTGATTTGTTTTACGGGACAGATTATCACTCACATTTAGGGACACGTCGTGCCGGTCTTGCTGTATTTGACAGGAAAAAAGGGTTCGACCGTGCGATTCACAATATCGAAAGTACTAATTTCCGGCCGAAGTTTGAAAAAGAAGCATTAAATATGTCTGGTAATCTGGGCATTGGCAGCATTTCGGATTTTGAGCCGCAGCCGCTGATCGTCCGTTCGCATCTTGGAACATTTGCGATCACGACAGTCGGTAAGATCAATAACAGCAAAGAGATCATCAATAAACTGTTTTCACGCGGGAACTTCCAGTTCCTGGAGCTTTCCGGCGGAGAGATCAATCCGACAGAGCTGGTTGCTTCCATCATCAACCAGGGAGAGACCATTACAGAAGGAATCGCACATGCACAGGAAGTGATC
Organism: Lachnospiraceae bacterium; assembly: GCA_015057865.1. Lineage (GTDB taxonomy): Bacteria > Bacillota > Clostridia > Lachnospirales > Lachnospiraceae > SY8519. The sequence goes on along the minus strand of SVDH01000033.1, from coordinate 10,404 downwards.
GAGGGCTCCATGTCCATGCTCGTGATGACACCTGAGGGGATCTATGCGGCAAGAGACCGCCTGGGCAGAACGCCTGTTGAGGTCGGAAAGAAGCAGGATGCACATTGCGTCTGCTTTGACAGCTTTTCCTATCTGAATCTTGAATATCTGCCGGTCAAAGAGCTTGGGCCGGGAGAGATCGTTTATATTACGCCAGAGTCCTGTACGACCGTGAAAGAGCCTTCAGAGGAGATGCGCATCTGTACCTTCCTCTGGATCTATTACGGATTCCCGGCATCCACTTATGAAGGATTGAATGTTGAGACAGCACGGTATGACTGCGGTGCGAAGCTCGCGCAGCGTGATATGGAGCGGACACCGGATATGCCATATGATTATGCAGCCGGCGTTCCGGATTCCGGAAGCGCGCATTCTGTCGGGTATTCCAATTATGCAGGTATCTCGCATGCAAGGCCGTTTGTAAAATACACAGCAACCTGGGCAAGATCCTTTATGCCGACGATCCAGAGCAGAAGAGATCTGATCGCGCATATGAAGCTTCTGCCGGTACATGATCTGATCGATGGAAAGCGAATGATCCTGATCGACGACTCGATCGTTCGCGGAACGCAGCTTCGTGAAACGACGGAATTCCTTTACAAAGCCGGCGCAAAGGAAGTACACATCCGTCCCGCCTGTCCGCCGCTCGTATTCGGATGTAAGTATCTGAACTTCTCGAGATCCAACTCCGAGATGGAGTTGATCACAAGACGTATGATCGAAAAGCTTGAAGGAAATGCTTTCCCGAAAGATGAGATCCTGCAGAAATATCTTGATCCGGATTCGGATCAGTACAAGGCGATGCTGGAAGAGATCCGCAAGGAAATGAACTTCTCGTCACTGCATTTCCATCGTCTTGATGACATGGTAGATGCCATCGGCACAAAAGTATCCCCATGTAAGCTTTGTACTTACTGCTGGAACGGAAAAGAATAAACAGTGTTTATTTATGCATTGCCGCGCGCTTTCTTGCAGTCGGATCAAGGATCTTTTTGCGGATCCTTAAGTGCGACGGTGTAACCTCAAGCAATTCATCGGTATCGATGAAGTCGAGCGCCTGTTCCAGGCTTAAGATCCTTGGCGGTGTCAGGATCAGAGCCTCATCCGCACTGGAGCTTCGGGTATTGGTCAGATGCTTTTTCTTGCAGACGTTCAGTTCAATGTCTTCGGTACGGGAACAAGCGCCGATGACCATACCGGAATAAACACGCTCGCCCGGTCCGATAAAGAGAGCGCCGCGGTCCTGTGCGGAGAACAGACCGTATGTAACGGACTCACCGTCTTCGAATGCGATCAGAGATCCGAGTCGTCTGTATTCGATATCGCCGCGATATGGCTCATAACCGTCAAAAACGGTATTCATAATGCCATTTCCCTTGGTATCTGTCAGAAAATCGCCGCGATACCCGATCAGACCACGCGCCGGGATATGGAATTCAAGACGTGTATAACCGCCGCTGATGCTTGTCATATTCATAAGCTCACCTTTTCTCTGGCTGAGCTTTTCAATCACGACACCGGTAAACTCATCCGGCACATCGATCAGGGCCTGTTCCATAGGTTCTGTTTTCTTGCCGTTTTCATCCGTACGATACAAAACCTCTGCCTTGCTGACAGCAAATTCGTATCCTTCGCGCCGCATATTTTCGATCAGAACAGAAAGATGCAGCTCACCGCGGCCGGACACTTTAAAGCAGTCCGGGCTGTCAGTTTCTTCCACGCGCAGGGAGACATCGGTGTTTAACTCTCTGAACAGGCGGTCACGGATGTGTCGGGAAGTGATGTATTTGCCTTCCTGACCGGCAAGCGGACTGTCATTGACCATGAAGTTCATGGCGATGGTCGGTTCAGAGATCTTCTGGAACGGGATCGCGACCGGATCTTCCGGTGCGCAGATCGTATCACCGATTCGGATATCAGAGATACCGGAGATCGCAACGATCGATCCGATGCCTGCCTCAGTCACATCGACTTTGTTTAATCCGTCAAATTCATAAAGCTTGCTGATGCGGACTTTCTTTGAAAAATCCGGGTCATGATGGTTGACGATCACGACATCCTGGTTGACTTTCAGACTTCCGTTGTCCACTTTTCCGATACCGATCCGGCCGACATACTCATTGTAATCGATCGTGCTGATCAGAACCTGTGTGTTTGCATCCGGGTCACCGGTCGGTGCAGGAATATAGTTGATGATCGTCTCAAACAGAGGCGTCATGTCCTTTTTCTCATCATCCAGATCCAGCACAGCATATCCGTCACGCGCGGAAGCGTAGACAAACGGACAGTCGAGCTGTTCATCGGAAGCATCCAGATCCATAAACAGTTCCAGCACCTCATCGATCACTTCGTCAGGGCGCGCTTCCGGGCGGTCGATCTTATTGATGCAGACAAGAACCGGAAGATCAAGCTCAAGTGCTTTCATCAAAACGAACTTTGTCTGCGGCATCGCGCCTTCAAAAGCATCCACGACCAGAACGACACCGTCTACCATTTTCAGGACACGTTCCACCTCGCCACCGAAATCAGCATGACCGGGCGTGTCAACGATATTGATCTTTGTATCCTTATAAAAAACGGCAGTGTTTTTGGAAAGGATCGTGATACCACGTTCCCGCTCGATATCATTTGAGTCCATGACACGTTCCTGTACTTCCTGGTTTTCACGAAAAACGCCGGATTGTCTGAGCATCTTGTCGACAAGCGTTGTCTTTCCATGATCGACATGCGCGATGATCGCGACGTTGCGAATATCTTCTCGTTTCGTAAGCATAAAATCCTCTTTTCTGTATGAATCCTCCGGAATCCCCGGAAAACGATATTATTTGAAAAAACCGCCAACTACTATAACACAAAATAAGAAAATGTGGAAGAAATATTGAAATATCACATTTTGCTTGTCTTTTTTTCATGAATATGCTACTTTATTGCTGATTTGCATGAGGTTTACTGAATATTTGCACATCATTATGGGGTTTATTACAAGGAGATCGTATTTATGAAGACCGGAAAAGTCATTGTCTATTACGGTAACGGCAGAGGTAAGACGTCATCCGCTTTAGGCTATGCTCTTGCGGAAGCGGGAAAGGGTGATACAGCCATAATCATTTCATTTCTGAAGCAGAAAGATGGCGATGTGGATGAATTTATGAAGCGGCTCGAGCCGGAGATCCGGCAGTTCCGTTTCCAGAAGTCGGAAAAAATCTATGATGATCTGACTGAGGAAGAGCGGTTTGATGAAAACCGCAATATGATGAACGGATTGAATTATGCCAGAAAAACACTGGCCAATGAAGACTGCAGTGTGTTGGTCCTGGACGAGATCCTCGGACTCTTAGACCGCGGGATCATCTCCATGGATGAGATGAAAGCACTTTTGGACAGACGCCAGGAGGAGACAGATCTGATCCTGACAGGGAGAGTTCTGCATGAGGATCTGATTCCTTATATTGATGAAGCATTTGAGATTTCTGTCAGAAAAGCCTGATTTTGTCATAAAACGTCTGGTTGGTTGACAATACGAATCCAGAGTGCTATATTGGTTGCTGTATTAAGTAATATTGATAGAGGTTGCGTTTTTCATCAGTATCCGGATGGATGCCGCAGGAGGCATGAGAAGTTTGGAGAAAGGGGACGACGCCGAAGAGATGCAGAATCCTGAGCTGCATTTTCTGGGCACAGTTTGAAGAAGGCTGTGACTGTCATCGAAGTCGATGGGGCGCTATCATGGAATCAAAGATATGGATGATTTCAGGACCGGCGTTAATCGCGGGTCCTTTTTCAGAGATGAATGCCGATATCGATTGAAAGCGTTTCCGAAGGAAAAGTACCAAAGGAGGAATAGGGTATGTCGATTTTCAGAGGAGCAGGTGTAGCGATCGTTACACCAATGAAGGAGAACCTCGATATTGATTATGAGGGTCTCGAGCAGAACATTAATTATCAGGTGGAGAACGGCTGTGACTGTATCATCATCACAGGTACGACAGGAGAAGGTTCTACTTTAACAGAAGAAGAGCATCTTCAGGCCGTAAAAGCTGCAGTAGAATTTACAAAGCACAGAATCCCTGTCGTAGCAGGAACCGGTTCTAACTGCACACGTACCGCGATCGCGATGACAAAAGAAGCAGAAAGCTATGGCGTAGACGGCGTTCTGATCGTAACACCTTATTATAATAAAGCAACACAGGCAGGTCTCATCGCACACTACAAAGCGATCGCAAGTGAGATCAAAGTGCCGATCATCATGTACAATGTACCGTCCCGTACAGGATGCAACATCATGCCGGCGACAGCAGCAGAGCTTGTAAAAACAGTTGATAATATCGTTGGTATCAAGGATGCGACAGGCAACCTTTCCCAGGCAGCAGAGATGATGAACCTGTGCGACGGAAAGATCGAGCTTTATTCCGGAAACGATGACCAGGTACTTCCGCTGTGTTCACTTGGCGGTATCGGCGTTATTTCCGTACTTTGCAACATCGCGCCGCGTCAGACACACGACATGGTTATGGAATACCTTGAGGGCGACAGAGCAAAAGGAATGAAGATCCAGCTTGACGCGATTCCGCTGATCAATGCATTGTTCTGCGAAGTCAACCCGATCCCGATCAAGGCAGCCATGAAGATGATGGGAATGCCGGCAGGCCCGCTTCGTCCGCCACTGACAGAGATGACAGATGCAGGAAAAGAGCGTCTGCGTGCGGAAATGGTAAAATTCGGACTACTGTAAAAGCGTAAAATATCATAAGTTTAGCAGAATTCTACTTGCCCTCGCCAACAGGCGGGGGTAAGATATTATAAGGATAATATTGTTAAAAGGAGAGTATTATGACCAGAGTGATTATGAATGGCTGTAACGGCCATATGGGACAGGTGATCAGCGGGCTTTGTGCCGCAGATCCGGAAGTAGAGATTGTAGCAGGCGTAGATGTTAACACAGAGTCCAAAAACGGATATCCGGTGTTTGCAAGCCTGGCAGACTGCAATATTGAGGCAGACGCGGTGATCGATTTTTCACATATCAGCTGTATAGATGCACTGCTGGATACCTGTGTGGAGAAGAATCTGCCGCTCGTATTATGTACGACAGGATTACAGGAAGCACATCTTGCACATATCGAAGCGGCATGGCAGAAGATTCCGGTTTTAAAATCCGCGAACATGTCGCTTGGCGTAAACCTTTTGCTTGAGCTGATTCAGAGCGCGGCAAAGACGCTTGCACCGGCAGGATTTGATATGGAGATCGTGGAAAAGCATCATAAAAGAAAACTGGATGCGCCAAGCGGTACAGCGCTGGCACTTGCAGACAGTCTCAATGAAGCGCTGCCGGATGATTATGAATACGTATTTGACCGCAGCCAGAGAAGAGAGCAGCGTCCGCAGTATGAGATCGGAATCTCAGCTGTTCGAGGTGGAAATATCGTTGGCGATCACGACGTGATCTTTGCCGGACTTGATGAAGTAGTCACATTCAGCCATACGGCATACTCCAGATCCATTTTTGCAAAGGGCGCGATCGAAGCGGCAAAATATCTGGTCGGTAAGCCGGCCGGACACTACGATATGCGTGATGTGATCAGAAACGCATAATATATAATCGTTTTGTAAAACATAACGGTAACCGTAAATATAATAAGGAGGATATCCCGGTGAAAGAATCAAAAAAGAAGTATCTGGATGTTCTTTCCAGACAGTACCCGACCATTGCATCTGCTGCCACAGAAATCATCAACCTTCGTGCAATCTTGAGCCTGCCAAAAGGAACAGAGCATTTTATCTCAGATATTCATGGGGAGTATGAGCAGTTCATCCATATTATGAATAACGGTTCCGGTGCGGTCCGCAGAAAAATTGATGAGGATTTTGGCGCATCGATCACCAGTGCCGAGAAACGGCAGCTGGGAATGCTGATTTACTATCCGGAATTAAAATTAAAACAGATCGAGGAGCAGTTTGAAAAGGAAGAAGATCTGAATGACTGGTATCGTGTAACGATCTTCCGTCTGGTCCTGATCTGTAAAAATGCGGCTTCCAAATATACACGTTCTAAAGTTAGAAAAGCACTGCCGCAGGATTTCTCCTACATCATCGAGGAACTTATGACAGGGCGTCCGGATGTGGCAGATCAGGAAGCCTATTACCATGAGATCGTCAATGCTGTTATTGAGACCGGAAGGGCAGACGAGCTGATCGAGGATCTTTGTAAGCTGACACGCCGGTTTGTAATCGACCATCTCCATGTTTTGGGAGACATCTTTGATCGTGGTCCGTATCCGAACCTTGTCATGGATGAGCTGATGAAGCATCATTCCGTAGATATTCAGTGGGGCAATCATGATGTTCTCTGGATGGGTGCGGCAGCAGGAAGCGAAGCCTGCATGGCGAATATGATGCGTATTTCCGCAAAGTATGGTAATCTGCCGATCCTGGAAGACAACTATGGCATCAACATCATTCCGCTGATGCGTCTGGCTATGGATGTGTATGCCGATGATCCGTGCACACAGTTTAAATTAAGCGTAGATGAGGATGATTACGAGTCTGCTGACCGCGAGCTGGATATGAAGATGCATAAAGCCATTGCGATCATTCAGTTCAAGCTGGAAGGTAATATCATCAAAGCACATCCGGAATGGGATATGTTCGAGCGCAACATTCTGGAGACTGTCAATATTGAAAAAGGAACGGTTACCGTCGAAGGCGTCGAATATCCGCTGACAGATAAGAATTTCCCGACACTGGACCTGAACGATCCGTACAAGCTGACGCCGCAGGAAGAAGATGTGGTAAAACGGCTCAAGGCAAGCTTCATGCGAAGCGACCGCCTGCAGCGCCATATCCGCTTTATGTTTGCAAAAGGCGGTCTCTATAAGGTTTACAACGGAAATCTCTTATTCCATGGCTGTGTGCCGTTAAATGAAGACGGCAGCTTTATGAAGGTCAATATTTATGGAAAAGAGTATTACGGTCGTGCACTGTATGACGTTCTGGAAACATACGCCCGGAAGGGATTCTTCTCGGACGATGAAAAAGAGCGCAAAAAAGGCCAGGATATTCTGTGGTTTATCTGGATCAGTAAAAACTCACCGGTATTCGGCAAGCAGAAGATGACCACATTTGAGCGTTACTTTATTGCAGATAAAGAGACGCATAAAGAGCCGAAGAATCCATACTATCTGCTGTATGAAAACGAAGAGGTGTTGAACAACATTCTTGCTGAGTTCGGTCTTCCGGCAGAAGGCTCTCATATCATCAACGGACACGTACCGGTCAAGGCGAAGAAGGGCGAATCTCCGGCAAAATGCAACGGAAAGCTGCTTGTCATCGACGGCGGTTTCTCAAAGCCGTATCAGAAGACAACCGGTCTTGCGGGATACACCCTGATCTATAACTCCTACGGACTGGTCCTGACCGCACACCAGGTCTTCAAATCCATGGAAGAAACCGTCTTAAACGAGGATGATGCGGAATCCTCCATTGTTTTGGAAGAGAATGTCGTAAAACGTAAAACGGTGGCAGATACCGACAACGGTAAAGTCCTGAGGAAATACATTGATGAGCTGGAAGAACTGCTGAAAGCTTACAGAAGCGGTGAGATCGCTGAAAAAGCGTAAATAATATTGAAATCTTATCACATACAGACTGGCGAAAGCAGTAATCAAAAGGAGGAATTGATCATGTTATTAACGACAACAGAGAAGATTCCGGGAAAAGAGTATGAAGTACTTGGCCTGGTTGAGGGCAGTATGATCCAGAGTAAGAACATCGGAAAAGATCTTACACAGGGGCTCAAAGGAATCGTCGGCGGCGAATTAAAGCAGTATACGACCATGCTGAACGAATCCAGAGAAGCTGCAAAGCAGCGTCTGATCGCGCAGGCAGAGGCATTAGGAGCTGATGCAGTCGTAGGCATGCGCTATACGACATCGGCAGTCATCCAGGGCGCAGCGGAGATGCTGGCTTACGGAACGGCAGTAAAGTTCATCTGATTTTGGATTTTTGATTTGAAATCATTTTTGGAGAGGTTCACCTGGAGAGGTGAACCTCTTTTTGTTTCTCAAAGTTGGAGGAAATGGCCGGCCAGGTCAGCTCATATAGGGCTTATACTGGCAATAGAGCTGACATACCAGACAGGGAGGTCAGCCTTGTCGTGTCATTTAAGCCCGAATGAGCTGTCAGTGTCTGCGGCAGTGGTCAGTCCGGGAGAGTATAATAAGCCCAATAGAGCTGACGTTGTCCGCTAATGGGGTCAGTCCGGTTAAGTACAGTAAGCTCATTTAAGCTGACAGATATCGTGCTGGAGCCAGTCTGAAAGAGATAGTCAGAGTGGCTGGACTGACAAAACTTGCAAATGAGTCAGCCCGGCGAAGACAAAACTGGCGGAATGGGCTGACATTATCTGCAAATGAGTCAGCCCGTAAAAGTCAAATGATCTGTCCGGACTGAATCCCAATCGAAACACCTGACCGAAAATAATTAAAAAAAGAGTTGACAAATGTCAGCACATGTTGTAATCTACTAAATGTGCTCGAAACGAGTACAGATAAGCGCGAGTGGCTCAGTTGGTGGAGCGCGACCTTGCCAAGGTCGAGGCCGCGGGTTCGAGTCCCGTCTCGCGCTCTCAGAAAGCCAGTGTTTATGCGGGTTTGCAGACACTGGCTTTTTTGTTTTAATCAAAGTTTAATCAAAGGAAGGGAGGAAAGCCCGAATTTGAGCGGTTTACAGGACTTTTTTTTAATCAAGGTTTTAATCACGCAGGATAGAAAGCGTGTATTGAATGTAGATGATATACGGATGAATAACAGCAGTGACGGTCATGAGATCTGGTTCACAAATAAGGATGGAGAACAGATCCTGGCTGCCAGATATGAAGATGTAGATCTTGCCCAGATGGCCATTGACGACTATGTCTGTTGGCTGGACAACGACAAAGATGAGACCTTCGCATTTCTTGAAGAGGATCTCTTTAAGGCGGTTTGCAAAGCAAGGGAAGAAGCACTTCAGTTAAGAGCTGTTACAGAGTAAATCATATTGACAATTGAATAAACAAAGATTTGGAAGACACTTTCTGTATTGTACGTACAGGAAGTGTCTTTTTTGCGTTTCGGGGAAAATTCCGAAACGACGAAGAAGGGAGACAAAAAATGAGTGATTATTATCATACAGGGAATGCAAGTGTAGATGCCATGACTAGCTTGCAGATCAAGGGAAACATGGTCCCGTTTGCATGGTATCAGACCATTCTGCGGCCGAACGGGAAACCGTACCTGCTGGCGATAATCATCCTGGCGGATCTTGTTTACTGGTTTAAGCCGGTAGAAGTGCTGGATGAAGTATCAGGACGGTTTCTTGGTTGGAGAAAGCGTTTTAAAGCGGATCTGCTTCAAAAGAGCTATAAGAGCTATGAAGAGATTCTCGGAGAATCAAGACACAGTATTAAAACAGCTATGGATGCACTGGAAGATCTCGGTGTGATTCGGCGTGAATTCAGGGATATCCAGACACCCGGTGGTATTGCAAATAATGTGATGTTCATTGATCTGGATGTGGATGTTTTGAAGAGGCTTACCTATCCGGAGATGTCTGAAGAGTCAGATGAAAGCATCCAGAAGGCGGCGTCTGATACCCCTCCCCTAAAATTTTCGGGGAGGGTGGTGCAGAATTCTGAAGGAGAGTCTGTAAAAGTTTTAAGGGAGACTCCATCAGAAAAATGCAGGACAAATACAGAGAATACTACGGAGATTACAACGGAGAATACAGTATCCATCTATCCGAACCAGAAGCTGTCACTTACAATGGACAAATCCGACGGGATAGATCAGCGGTATGCATATGAGGAACTGATCAGAGAAAACATCTGTTATGACGTTCTCATGCAGGAACCGGATCTTTTGACCAGAGGAATCTTTGAGGATCTTTATACGCTCATCTGTGATGTGGTCTGTCAGGATCGGAGCACGATACGTGTGGATGGATATGATATGCCTTGTGACGTTGTCCGATCCCGTTTCCTGAAGCTGAATATGGAGCATCTGCGTTATGCAGCCTATGCCATTTCCAACACGGCGACCAAAGTGGCAAATATCCGCGCATACATGCTCACAACGCTGTATCACGCCCCGGAAACCATGCACACTTACTGGTCGCAGAAAGCAAATCATGATCTGTATTCCGGAGCATTTCTGGAAGGATCTGCGCAAAGACGAAATGGATGAGGAGGATTGTTTAATGGTTTTGGATAAAGAGCAGCTGTCGGTATTGTTACTGGAGCTTGAAGACGGCGTATTGGACCGGCTGCACGCAGATCTCAGGAATCTGCGGAATGAACTGGATTTCCTGAAGTCAGAAGAGGCACACCGGGAT